>JBIKND010000065.1:0-17608 GCA_044358905.1 Pirellulales bacterium
GGGGCCGTCCACGAGAGGGCCACCTGCGCGTTGCCGGGCACGCCGACGACACCCGTCGGGGCCGCCGCCGGGGCCGACGGCGTCAGCGGTGCCGACACGGCCGGCACACCGACACCTGTCGCGTTCACCGCCGAGACGCGGAAGCGATACGTCGTGCCATTGGTCAGGCCCGTCACCGTAGCGGTCGTCGTCGTGGAGACGCCGTCCGCGTACAGCGTCCACGTGCTGCCGCCGTCGGTGCTCGATTCGACGACGTAGTCGATGATGCCGACACTGTCGGTCGCCGGTGGCTGCCAGTTGAGCACGACCTGCCGGTCACCGGCCACGCCGGTCAGTGCCAGCGGAGCGCCGGGGACGTCCACCAGCGTGACGCGGAACAGCGTCGCGCCGTCGGTCTCGTTGGGCAGGATCGTGTTGTTCGCCAAATCCGTCAGCCACCCGACGGTGCCCGGCGCCGAGGCGCGGCTGGTCGCGGTGATCAGGTACTCACCGAGCGGGAACACCGAGGCCGACTCGAGCACCACCTGGTTGCTCGTCTCCAGGAAGCGGAACAGGTAGTCGACCCCCTCGACGAGCGTCACCGTGCCGTCCCGGACGACCTTGAAGGCCTCCTTCACGACCGTGCTCTTGTCGAGGCCGACGCCGACGTCGTTGAACTGGAGCACGAACCGCGTCACGGCCGTGGCATCGGCCCGCTCCAGCCGCACCCAGTGGAGCCGCGAATCGCGGTCGATCGGTGCCGCCTGCGACTGGTCGAGCGGTCCCGCCAGCGTGATCCACGGCTGCGTGAAATCGACCCGGTCCACGGCCCCGCGATCCTTGAACACCGCGGCCCCGAGGCCGGGAGCGCTCGCCTGGCCCGGGTCGTCGCTGCGCAACTGGCCGTAGAGGTCACGGGCCGGCGCGATGATCGGCGACACGGGGATGCCGAGCGGCGAGATCACGGCCGCGTAGTCGCTCCGCTCCTGGAGCACGTCGAGCGAGCTGTCGATCACGGGCGTACCGGCCACCGGATAGAAGTTGCCGGCCGCGGCGTTCACGAACGGGTTGCCCGTGAGCACGAGCGGCCGATCGGACGCGACGCCGGAAACCTGGGTCGTGGCATTGAAGAAAGCCGACGTGCCGACCACCGTCCGGGCCGCCGAGGATGCATCCACGCTCACGCCCGTCGCCAGGTTCGCGAACACGTTGTTGAGCAGGGTCGGCCCGGCGTTGTCACGAACATCGACACCCACACCCTGGGCCGTGGCGCCCCCGTAGATGGTGTTGTTGACGATCCGCCCGAAGGGCACCGCCGCCGTCGCGCCGGCGCCAGAGTTGGGGTCGCCGCTGAAGAGGATCCCCGCCTGGCCACTGGTGGAGACGATGTTGTTCATCACCGCCACGCCCGGCACGAGGCGGCTGGCATTGAGCACCGGCAGGTTTCGCACGGCGCCCGGCAGCGGCGCGTTCGTGCCCGCCTCGCGAGCGGCGGCGTCGATGCGGATCCCGTAGATCGATGCCGCGGTGATCGCATTGCTCTCGATGATGAACTGCCCCTGCTCGCGGGGCTGGTTGTCGTCGCCGCGGAGCTGCGAGCCCGGGTTGACGTAAGCCTCGGTGGACGTGTTCGCCAAGCCGCGGACCAATCCGGCCTGCGTGTCGATCATGTCAACAGGCTGGATCTGCACCGCCGACGAGTCCCTGGCCGTCAGTTTCCCGAACTCCGTGCCGCGGCGGATCTCCAACTGGTACGGGCCCTCGAGATTCTGCTGCGGTGTGGTGAACGACACCGGCGTGCCGACCGCGAAGAATCCGGTCTGCCCCGAATTGGCTCCCGTCACCACCTCGCCCCGCTCGGCGAAGCCCACGATGAAGTCGTCGAGGTAGATGCCCTCGGCCTTGCCGGACGTGTTCGGCCGCGGCGCGAAATTGACCCGCAGGCGGATGTTTGCTTCGTTGGCGAACTCGCCGAGATCGATCCGCGCCTGCCGCCAGCCCGTGTTCTCGAACAGTTCCTGGACGAGCTGGTTCGGCTGCTGACCGATCCGCGACGACACCGACGGGAAGGCCGGCAGGGTCTTGTCCGCCAGATCGAGTTTGGACCGCGCGTGGTTGTTGGTGGCGATGGTGACCCACGAGTCGCCGGAGTCGGTGGAGAGCTGCACTTCCGTGCTGCTCGCCCCGGACTCGATGCTGTAGTTGAAGTACAGCGTCGGCTTGTCCTGGTAGGTGTAGCCGGCCAGGCTGAACGGAAGCATGTTGATCGTCTGCGCCCAGCCCGTGAACTGCAGTGTCACCGGGTTGGCGGTCGCGGTCGCCGCCTCCGACAACTCGATGAGCGGGTTGTCGAACAAATCGGTGCCGATCCACGTGATCGTCGCCCCGGCCGGAATCCCGGGGCCCGAGACGGTCATCCCCAGGCCCAATTGGCTGGTCGACGTCACGGAGACGATCGCCGAACCGTTGAGAGTCGCGGCCCCGGTATCCGACAGAACCGTGCTCGGCACGGGCAGGTTGGCGATCGACGTGCCGATGTTGCTTGCCAGATCACGGGCCCAGGTCTTCGACACGACGCCCAGGTGCGAGAGCTCCGTGCCATCGGCGGCCGTGCCCTTGCTGACGTCGAAACCGAAGTAGATGCTGACGTGGCCAACCTGCTCGGTGATGGTGCTGCCCTTGAAGACCGCCCTACCGGCATCCCGCGTGTTGTCCAGGGCCACGGTCACGCCATGGCCCGCCTCGGCGCCGCGGACGGTCGTCGCCCGCCACAGATTGATGTCGATGGGCGAGAAGGCGAGCCCGGTAAAGTTGCCCGGGATCTGGTTGCCGTCGTCGTCCACGTGCCCCACCCACCGCGTCGGACTGGTGCCGCCGTTGAAGGCCGGGATCAGCGCGCCCGACGTATCGAAGCACCACATGGTGCCCCAGCGGTCGACGGCGAAGAGCTTGTCGGCGAAATAGCCGGGCTGGCTGCTCGGGCCGCCCGCCACGTTTTGCGGGCCCACCGCCAGCCCCTGGAAATTCGGGTTCCCGGCAATCCGGCCGATCAGCGTCGCCGCGGCGGTCAACGTGTCGATCGTGAACAGGTGGCCTCGGTCGTCCACGCCGTAGAGCGTGCTCCCCAGGAACGCCATGCCGGTCGTCAGACCGAGGTCGTTGCCGGCGGTCTGGATGACGTTGCCCACGCGGCCGTACGCGGGTCCCGGGGCGGCGGGCCCTGCCGTGGCGTCGCCGGTGGCTTCACGGGCGCGGTAGAGCCGCGACACGCCCGTCTCGTTGCCCGCTGCATCCTCATCGCGGACCGAATAGAAGAGCCCATCGAACGCCGGCGCGTCGCCGGCTTGCCGCCGCCAGGCGAGGGCATCGACACGATCCGTGGTCACGGCGTTGCGGTCGGGCACGACCAAGTAGGCCACCTCCGCGAGCGTGGGATTCGCCAGCACACCCGTCTTCGTGATCGTGACGTTCGCGCTCCACGTGATCGCGATCCCGCCCTGCGCTGTGACCGAGCCTGTGGCCGGCGACTGCAGGAGCGGATCGACGGCACCGACCGGTGTGAACGTCAAGGCCCCGCTGGCAGCCGCCGTGAAGGTCCAGGTGCCCGTCACGGCGGGCAGGCCCGTGACCAGAACCGCCGAATACTGCACGGTGCCCGTGAGCGATTCCCGAACGAGTGGCGTCCGGTTGTTCACATTGGCCGTTGCCAGCTGGAAATTGGTCGTGCCCACGACGATTTGGGCGTTCGTGGGGGCGAGATTCTGCTCCTGGAACGGCGTCGCCGGCGTGGCGTTGGGGATGTTGTCCTGCCCGATCACCACGTCGGCTCCGCCCACGATGCTCTGGCGCGAGATCTGCCCCGCCGTGTTCTGCACGTTTTGCAGCCCGACGTACGAATAGAGCCAGCCATCGGACCGCATCACCAGGTCATCGACGGGGCGGCCGATGATGTCCGGCAACCCCGGGAGCTGCTGCTCGGCCAGGTAGTACTGAATCCCGTCGATCGTGGGTCGAGCGATCTGCTGGTCGAGGCTCGGAAGGCTGAACAGCGGCCCCGAGGTCGGCGGCACGTAGGTGTAGTCGTCGGAATCGTTGCCCGTGTACTTCTCGCCGGAATGGTAGCCCACGAAGCCGATGTGATCCTCGACCACCCGGAAGGTAGAGGTAATCGGCTCCAGGCGGACGAGCCGGTTGGTCGCCGCGCTCTTGAACGTCGCGTCGAGGACCGCCGGCAGTTGCTCGTTCGATGAAATCGCCACGTAGTACCGCTGCGGCGCGCCGGGCAGGCCGGTCGGCATCTGCGCCGGCCCGATGAACGGGTCGAGCACGCCGACCGAACCCTTCGACAGATCGTCGAACCCGTTCCCCTGCCCCGGCACCGGCTGGTCAGGAGCCCCGTTCTGGGACAGGCTCGAGTCGCGGCCCACGTACATCAACTGCCCGTCGGCGTTGAACACCGAGATCGTCAGGTCGCCGCGGAAGCCGTCGGCGTAGTCGATGTCGAACACGGTCGACCAGGTCTTCAGGCCGTCGCTCAAGCCGCCGATCACCTGGATGTCCTCGTAGGCCAGATCCACGGCGTACCAATCGACGTCGGTGGCCGACGACAGGGCCCCGGCGACACTGATCGCGTTGCGGTCGGTGGCCAGCAGGTTGCCGAGGTTCTGCGCCGTCACCAGCGTTTCGTTCGCCCCCGCCTCGGCGTTCTCGCCGAGGAGCGGCGAATGCAGCGGCAGGCCCTGCACGTCGATGCCGACGACCGGGAAGCGGATGTCGGCGTAACGGACGGTCGAACCGGGCTTCTCGTCCCGCTGCTGCAGCCGGATGCGCAGTTCGTAGCGGCCGCTCGTGGCCCCCTGCCGCACGCGGGCCGCATCGGTCACCGCCGTCTCGAGTTCCGTCGGCGTCGCGGTGGCCGCCACCCGCGGCTGGCTCCGCACCCGCACGAAGTATTGGGTCTGGCTGCCGGGCGTGCCCGGGAGCACGACCCGCATCCCCGGATCCCGGGGGTTCTGCGAGTAGTAATCCGCTCCCAGGGCGGCATTCTGTCGCAGGCTG
Organism: Pirellulales bacterium; assembly: GCA_044358905.1. GTDB lineage: Bacteria > Planctomycetota > Planctomycetia > Pirellulales > UBA1268 > QWPN01. The sequence continues at coordinate 5,038 of JBIKND010000065.1, forward strand.
CCGCCGATCCCACGGGTGGCTCCCGTCAGCGCGGCGTCTGATTGGCCGTCGAGCGACCGTGCCAGCACCGCGCCCGAAGCATCGAGCAGCTCGATCATCGCGTCGAGAGCCGCCGACGTCTTGTCGATGTCGAGCCAGACCTCGCTGCCCGCGTAGCCCTCGAAGCTGTAGACGTCCACGTCGGTGGCATCATCGGCCGACACGAAGCCATGGACCTCGAAGCCGAGCCGCCTGTTGTCGTCGCCCCCCTTCTGGCTCGGCGCGAGCACACCGAGGTACTGGGCGGTGACGGGAACCCGGTTGACATCGACGCCGCCGGTCAAGGCGATCTCCGCCTCCGGCACGACCGCCACGTTGCGGTCGTTGGAATAGGGCAGGAACCGCAGGCCGCGCCAATCGGCGGCGGTGCCGGTGGACGGGCCGTCACCGTTGGTGTCCTTCACCGTGATGCCCAGCGGGTCGCGGCTGGCGCCGACGCTGTCATCGCCCAGTGACGTGAGCACGACCGGATAGCCGGGCTGGCCGAGCACCTGCACCGTGCCGCCGATGCGGTCGTCGATTTCGGCGGCGTGACCGGTGGCGGTGAAGCCGGCCGTCTCTCCGCGGAGCTTGACCACGAGGCTGGCGTTCGGGCGGCTCATCAGCCGCACACCGGTCGCCGTGTGGAAATTATCCACCACGATCTCGCTGGTCACGACATGCACGATGTCGGTGTCGTCCCACACGCTCTCGACGCGCACCTCGCCGCCGCGGACGACCATGCCGCCAATCACGCCGGCGGGGTTCGCGGCGGCCAGCGTGTTGCCGCGGACGAGCGGACCGAAGTTGTCGTCGAACTCCGCGAACCGGCCACTCGCCCCCGTGCTCCGGCCCGGATCGGCCACCGCCAGGTCGGAGAGCGAGTTGACGTTGATGCTGATCACGGCTCCCGCGTTGCCGCGGAAATCATTGCCGACGATGACCGGCTGCGCGCCGCGGACGAAGATCGTGGCGGCGTCGTTCGTGCCTCGGCCCGTGCGGCCGGTCAAGGCCAGGCCGCTGGCGTTGTTCTCCAGTCGGCTATTGGCCAGCCGCAGCCGGCCCTGATGGGTCTCGATGACGTTGAAGCGGTCGAAGCCGCCCTCGATCGAGGTCTGGCCGCCGCCGTAGGCGATGTAGGCGTTGTCGATGCTCGCCTGGGCGGCGGCATTGACGACGATGCCGCCCCAGTCGCCGGCCGCGGGCTGGTTCGCCTGCGTACCGAACAGATCGAAGGTGCCTCCCGCGCCGAAGCGGTTGTCGGCGGCACTGGTGAAGATCACGCGGTTCTGCGGATCGCCCTCGGCGATCAGTTCGGCGTTGCCGCGACCGAGCTCGATGCGGGATCCCTGGAGCTTGACGACCACGCCCGGATCGACCTGCAGCCGGCCCGTGGCCCGGGCGAGCACGTTCGTACCGTCGAAGGCGTAGCCACCGGTGCCGCCGTTGATGAGCATGTTCTCGGCGAGCACGTAGGTGATGTCCCGCGACACGAACGCCGCCGGCACGTCGAGCGTGTCGATCGGCTGGCCGAACTGGGTGCGGATCCGCACGAACAGCCCGTTGATCGAATTGTCGGTGACCCGGTTGCCACGGACCGTGGGCCCGCGGCGGCCGGCGGTCTCCTCGAAACTGTTGGGGTCGGCCGACAACGCCGCCCCCGCGCTGAAGCGGATCGTGTTGAAGGTCAGCGTCGGCCGGGCCGAGACCAGGTGAATCGGCGCGAAGGACTGGAGCTGGCCGTTGACGAGCACCTGCCCGCCGCCGTACTGCATCACGGCCTGGGAGATGCTGTTGAGGAACAACCGCTCGCTCGCCGAGTCGGCGTCGCTGCGGATCACGATGCCGCCCCACTGGCCGCCGGAGCGGACCGGCCCGACGCCGTCGCTGTCGCCGCCGATCGTGTCGTCGTGATACGACGTGAACTGCACCTGGTTGAGCGGGGTGCCGAGCACCTGGAGCGCCGCCCCGGCCCGCGACACGAGCGACGTGGAACTCCCCACATCGATCACCTGCGCCCGCAGTTTGAACACCGCCCCCTCGTCGATCATCACCGTGACGTTCGCGGGCACCACGAACTCGGCGCCGTCTGCCAGCGGCTGCCCGCCGAGCGTCGTGCCGATCAGATACGGCACCGCCGTCGCCGGCGAACCGGGGTTGTTGCCCACGATGCGGACGACCTTCTTGCCGCTCCCCTGCCCGGCCGCGGCGAGACCCTCGGCCACCGTCGTGAACGGCTTGGCGAGCGACCCTGTGGCGCCAGCCGCCGTGGCGAGCTTGTCCACGAACACCGTGTTCGCGGCGGTGGACGACTGGAACCAGAAGTCGAACGACCCGCCCGCGATCCCGTCGCGATTGCCGTCGATCGGCGTGCCCTGCGCGTCCACGATCGTGTTCAGGGCCGCCGCCGCCGGCACGAACCCGAGCCGCAGCCGATAAGCCCCGTCCGACCGGCCGCCGTTGCCGCTGTTCTCGACTCCCGGATCGAACGCGGTGTCGGTGCTGGTGACGGTGACGTAGTAGGTGTAGGGACTGCCCGCTCCGTTGCGGGCCTGGAGATCGATGCCAACGAACGAGTCGCGGCCGTAGAAATCGTCGTTCCTCGCCACGAGTTCACGGCGGCCGGTGGCCGGATCCTCGCGATACAGCGTGAGCACCGTGTCGGCGTAACTCGGCGTGCCGGGGGAGCCCGTCACCGGCTGGCCGGGACGGGCGACGACGGTCTCGAGCGACACCTTTCCATCCGCCGCCAGCGTGAAGGAGTAGGCATCGACGTCCGAGCCGTTCTTGGGATGCAGGACCGAGAGGTGGACGAGGTCATAGTCGCCGGGAATCAGGTTCTCGTCGGGCGACTCTTCGCCCATGTTCGACTCGAGGTCGTACGAATGGCCGAGGCCGAGAACGTGGCCGATCTCGTGCATCGCGACGCTGTACCATGAGCCGCCAAACTCGCTCTGCCCCCAGTCGAGCGAGCCGTTCATGACCGCTATCTGCCGCATCGCATCGGCGATTCCGGCCGGACCGTTGGGCACGGGGAGTTGCGGATCCACCGCGCGGATGTCGCCGGTCACCACGGTCAGCCCCAGGTTCGCCGATTCGACGAACCGGATGCCCGAGTACAGGCTGTACAAGTCGAAGATTTCGCGGGCCCGCTGCCTCTGGTTTTCCGTGATCGCGTTGACGAGCGGATTCCCCTGGCCATCGACACCGTAGTTGGTCTGGAAATTGTAGAACTGCACCGTTGTCTGCCCCGCCGGCAACAGGGCGGCCGCGGGCATGAGGTGCGACTCGAGCGGAATCGGGATTTCCCGGTGGCCCGGCTCGTCGACCGTGCCGGGCTGCGTCGGAAACAGCAGGTTCCCCAGCGGCGTCGGCACCGTCGGCCGCACGTCGAGCACGGCGTCAAGCGTCTGCCCGCCCACGCCGAGCACGCCCAGGCCGGTCGCCGTGGCGAAGCTCGAGTTCTCATCGCTCGCCGAGGGCTGGGCATCTGAAGCCAGCTCGAGCCGGTACCCGCCGCGGGTCGTGCCGTCGGTCGCGTTCGATCCGTCGATCGGCACGTACGCGACGTTGCCGGCACTGGAGATGCCGACGAAGAACTCCCCGGCCGCCGCCGCCGTGTAGGTGAGCGTGGCCTGGGCGCCCGCACCGCTGCTGGCCTGGACGGCCACCTGCGTCCCTGCGGCATTGAAAATTCGCACCGCAGCGTCGAACCCGGCATCCGGCTTGATCCGCACCGAGAGCGTCGCTCCGGCCGTGAGGGCGACCTTATAGAGATCGACGTCGTTCGCTCCCGCGAGGCCGTCGCCGAGGTAGGCGTTCGTGGTGAACGCGGGCGTCGCCCCCGGCTGTCGGAACACCGTGCCGACGACCGTCGCCTGGGCGAGCGTGGCATTGTCATCGTCGCCGCCGCCGATCTGCAGCCGGAACAACTTGTCGCCGAGGTCGCCGTCGAACGTCAGGGTCGCCCGACTGATGCGCTGCCCCGCGGAGTCGGTCGTGGCGTAGGCGACCGACCGTGGGATCCGCACGGCCACGTCGGCCCCGGTGACGGCGTCGGTCTCGATCAGCCGGTAGTTGCCCACCGTCTGCGCCGAAGCGGCGAGCAACGGATCATTGGCGTTGAAATGGACCACGATCGTGTCGCGGGCCTGCGTGAGCGTGCCGTTGGCCTGCCGGGTGATCGGCTGCGGCACCACCGACACGACCTGCGCCCCGAGATCGAGGCGGAAGTTGATGCTCAGGCTGCCGCCGTTGCGAAACGACTCCGCAGGGGCGCCGGGGCCGTTGTCGCGGGTCTTCAGACCACCCGAGATCGAGAGCCGATACAGGTCGTCCGGCAGGTTCTCGGCGAACCGCAGCACGACCTGGTTCTCGTTGGGGAAGTCGTCCACGGCGACGAGGCCGGTGAATCCCACCGGCGTGACGTTCACGTCGTCACCGCTGCCGATCGCCCCGTCGGCGCCGGCCCGCACGACGCTGATGGCCCCGAGCGTGGCGGGGTCGACCTTCGCGCCGGGGCTCAAGCGGATCGTGATCTGCTGCGGCGCCTCCCGCAGGGTGCTGCCTTCGGTGATGAACTGCCCGAAGTTCGGAAAAGCGGCGACGAAGTCGAACGCCATCACCCGCCGGCCTTCGAGCGGTTCGCCGCGGTGCAACCCGCTCGACCGCCGACGCGAACCGTTCGCGTGCACCGCACGACGGCGGGAGAAGAGATCACGGAGGGAAGTTAGCCAGGACGGACCTTGCATGGCAGGCTCTCGAGCGTGGAGGTGTGAAATCGGGGAGAAACTCGGCGCGGTCGGTCCCCACGGAACGACAAGGATCCTCGGGAACGGCCGCGATCTAACCTCGAACCAGTATTCCGAGCTTCCCTGCAGGCCCGATGGCCGGGCCAAACCGGAGAATCTCCCCGGTGTCCATCGTTCAATCTATCATCATCGGGCACGGTCGGACGGGCACAACTATCCAAGGTATGCCGCCGGCTCGGTTGCTCCATATTCCGCAAACTACCCACATCGCTCGGCCGTGAAGAGTCGGAAAACTCCACGACACGGGGATGATCCGCCGCCTCAAACGGCCGGGTTATCCCACCCAAAACCCCGTTTTTGCCGGATGTCGTGAGGAGGAATGCGACCAGTACGCCGGAGCCCTGTGGTTGGTTCAAAAATAGCAGTGGCCGACATCCAGCACAATCAACGGGTCGAGAGGCTTTTTCAGTGTTTTGCGGGCTTTTCCGCCGCATCGCGGCCCGCTTGGGCCAGACTTTATGAGTCCGCGACCCGGGCTCCTCCCACATCTCGGCAGGCCGGTTGCGAAAGCCGGGGTGGGTTGGGGCAAGCCGCGGGCTCTGCCTGGCGGCCGTGTTCCGGGCAGGTCGGCCATCAGGCCGACAGCGGGACCTCGCGGCCACCCGCAGCCGCCGACTCGACGCAGGCCATCATGACGCGCTGCACCGCCAGCGAGCTCTCGGGCCAGCGCGGGTCGGGTTGCCCGGAGAGCGCGAGCGCCGAGAAGTCGCGGAACATCCGCGCTTCCTGGGCCGACGCATGGCTGTGGGAGTGTTCCGCGACCGTCACGACCTCCTCGTGCCGCTCCATGCGGAAGTCGCACCCGTCGAGCACGAAGTCGGGATGCGAGACGGTGAAGGAGGCCGTGTCGCCGCAGTAGGGCAGCACGAAGTCGTCGATCCGCAGGCTGCCGAGGGTGCCGCTGACGTGAGCCCACTGCTGGTGGGCCACCAGGAACGAGCAGAAGAAGGACGTGGCGATCGGCGGGTCGGTCCCGGCGCCCGGAAAGAGGATCTCGCCGGCGAACTCCACCGGCACGGGCCGGGGACTCTGCGGCGCGGCCGCTGCGGCCACGACCCTGCCAGTCACCGCAACCGGCGCCCGGGGCGCGAGCGCCCAGAGCGTGAAGGCGATCGAATACCAGCCCAGGTCGCCGAGGCAGCCCAGCGGTTCCAGGTCGCTGCGGGCACGGATGTCGCTCGTCAGAAATCCCTCCGGCGCGCGGAAGCTGAACTGACTGGTGATCCGCCGGATGCTGCCGACACCGCCGGCCCCGTCGGCCAGCCGCTCCCGGATCGCGTCGAGCCGCACGCTGTGCAGGAACATCACGCCGTCCATGAACTGCACGCCCGCCTGCCGGCAGGCCGCGACGATCGCCTCGACCTCGGCCACACTGGTGCCGCACGGCTTCTCGATGAGCACGTGCTTGCCCGCCTCCGCCGCCCGGATCGCCCACTCGGCACGAGCCCCCGTGGGCAGCGGCAGATAGACCGCGTCCACGTCGTCGCGGGCGAGCACCGCCTCGTAGCCGGCGACCGCCTCCGGGAGGTGCTCCACCGGCACGCTGCACTGGCACTCGTCGATGAAGACCCGCGCCTTGGCGACGTCGCGGCTGCCGACGGCGACGAGGCGGGCGTTGCCGGCCCGGTGGACCGACTGCCAGTTCTTGCGGCCGATTCCCGCAGTTCCCAAAAAGGCCCAGCGACACGATGGCGATGCGACGTGCGTCATGGCGGCGAGCATAGCGGGGCGACGCGCGACGGCCATCGGGCCGCCGCGGTTACCGCAGGTCGGCGGGCAGCACTCCCTGCCGCGCCCCCTTGAAGCCGAACGCCGTCGGCACGAACTCGCCCACGAGATCGACGTTGGTCGCGGCCGGGATCCGGTCCTCGAGCCCCGCGGCCCAGTAGCAGCCGTTGACGATCAACCGCCGGGTGCCGGCCGCGACCATGTCGGTCGCCGCCCCCATCGTCGTCGCGAACACACGGCCGGCAGGACCGCCCGCGACCGAGTAGGTCTTGGTCCATGCCACGGGCATCATCGGTTCGTTCTTCGGTCCCACGACCGGCGCCGATCCGGGCTGCATGCCGGAGAGCACCTGACCGAGCACCAAGGGCCGCGTGTCGCCGGGCAGCGGCAGCCGCACGCAGTACACGTCGGTCGGCCCCCAGATGTCGCCGTCGTTGAGGCCGCGGAGGATGGGATGCTCCGCCGCCCCGGGGGCGACCAGTCCTCGCGTGCTTTCCTTGCCGTGATGGCCATGGTGCGAAATCCAGGTCTCGCCCAGCACGTGCCGGCCGAAGCCCTGCGGCATGACCTCGCCCTTGTGGTTCCAGGAGTAGTGATGGAAGCCGCGGCCCTCGGGGATGTTGAAGGCGTGGGTCGCCGTCCGCAGGCCGACCACGGGCTTGCCGGCCCGCAGATAGGCGTCGATCTCCTGCATCTGCTCGTCGGGCAGGTTCCGAAACCGGGTCGCGATCACCATCAGGTCGGCCGTCCGCAGCGCCTCCAGGCCGGGGATGTTGTCGACGGTGTCGGGAGCGATCGCGCCGGTGGCCGGGTCGATGGCGTAGAGGACCGTGCAGTCGAAGCCGTGGTGCCGGGCGAGGATCTTCCCCAGTTGCGTGAGGGCCTCCTCGCTGCGGTACTCCTCGTCGCCGCTGACGAGGACGACCTTCTTCCCCCGACCTGGCCCTTCACCGCCCGGCACGGTGAGCCAGGGATCGGCGGCCAGCGCCAGGGAAGCGGCCAGCCACATGGCCGGCGTGAGGAGTCGGGAGACGGACTGCATGGTGTTTTCTCCGAAGCGTTGCCACCGGGCTGATGGAACACGATATCGCGCCCGGCGCGGATCGGCATGGCGCTGCCGACAAATACGGTGATTCGACAGGCCCCCAGGCCGAGGGTACGCTCGCCCCCATGGCTGAGTTCCCGCAGTTTCCCCGCCGTCCACCCCTGCCGCCCGGCGGCGGCATTTCCCTGCCCTGGGTGGCGGCGGCGGCCTTCGCCCTGCTCCTGGTCGGCGGCCTGGCCCGCGGGATCTACACCGTCGGAACGGAGAGCGTGGGCGTGGTGCAGCGGTTCGGCCGGTTCGTGGGCACCACCGGCCCCGGCCTGCACCTCAAGCTGCCCTTCGGCATCGACCGGGTGACGATCCTGCCAGTGAAGCGGCAATTGAAGATGGAGTTCGGTTTCGGCTCGCCGGGCGCCACGAACCCCGATCAGACCTCCCCGGAGAGCCGCCGCGAGAGCGACATGGTCACGGGCGACCTCAACGCCGCCCACGTGGAGTGGGTCGTGCAGTACGAGATCGCGGATCCGGAGGTGTATCTCTTCCACATGCGCGAGCCGGGCCCCACGCTTCGCGATCTTTCCGAAAGTGTGATGCGGGAGGTGGTGGGCGACCGCACCGTCGACGAGGTGCTGACGATCGGCCGTCAGGGAATCGAGAACGACGCCATCGCCAAGCTCACGGCCCTGGTGCAGGAGCTGCGCATGGGCCTCCGCGTGCAGCAGGTCCAGCTCAAGAACGTGCATCCGCCCGCGCCGGTGCAGCGATCGTTCGACGAGGTCAACCGCGCCCAGCAGGAGCGGGAGCAGATGATCAACCAGGCCAACGGCGAATACAACAAGGTCGTGCCCCGGGCCAGCGGCGAGGCGGCCAAGGAACTCAGTGCCGCCGAGGGCTACGCCCTCAAGCGGGTCAACGAGGCAGAGGGTGACGTATCCCGTTTCCGGTCGCTGCTCGAGCAGTACGAGAAGGCCCCCGAGGTCACGCGGCAGCGGCTCTACCTGGAGACGATGTCCGACGTCATTCCGCGGCTCGGCGGCAAGATCATTCTCGACGCCGACGCCAAGCAGTTTCTGCCGCTGATGAGCCTCCGGCCCCCCGAGCCCGCCCCCGCGAGGGCCCAGCCGTGAACCCGCTGCCGATCAACCATCCGCTGCTGCAGTTCGCCCGCCGCATCGGCGACTTTCTCGTCTCGCCGGCCGGCGTGGTCGCGGCGGCCGCGGCGGCCATCGTGATCTTCGGTTGCGCCTACACCGTGGACCAGACGGAGCAGGTCGTGATCACGCAGTTCGGCAATCCCGTCGGCCGGCCGATCAACTCCAACGCCCCGGACGCCCCGCCCGGGGCCGGCCTGCATTTCAAGATTCCCTTCGTGCAGACGGCCAACCGCTTCGAGAAGCGGATCCTGGAGTGGGACGGGCCGCCGAGCGAGATGACCACTCGGGACAAGCTGTACATCGTCGTCGACACGTTCGCCCGCTGGCGGATCATCGACCCGCTCGTCTACTTCCAGAGCCTGCGCGACGAGCGCAGCGCCTTGTCGCGGATCGACGACATCATCGGCAGCGAGACGCGGAACGTCGTCGCCCGACACGACCTGGTGGAGCTCGTCCGCTCCGACAAGGCCCGCGTGCCGGAGCAGGACGCGGCCCTCGCCCAGGCGGGCGCGGCGGTGGGCGGGCTGGCCCCGATCCGCTTCGGCCGCAAGGAACTGGAACGCGAGATCTACACGGCCGCCGCCCCGAAGATGCACATCTGGGGGATCGAGCTGCTCGACGTGCGCGTAAAGCGGCTCAACTACAAGGATGGCGTGATCGAGAAGATCTACGACCGCATGATCTCCGAGCGGATGCAGATCGCGGAGCGGTTTCGTTCCGAAGGGGCCGGCGAGGCGGCAAAAATCGAGGGCCGAAAGGAACTCGACCTGCGGCGGATCCAGTCGGACGCCTACCGGAAGGTGCAGGAGATCAAGGGCACGGCCGACGCCAAGGCCTCCGAGATCTACGCCCGCGCCTACACGGCGAGCCCGCGGGCGGCCGACTTTTATGCCTTCCAGAAGACGCTCGATACCTACCGCCAGGCGCTCGGCGCCGACAGCACGCTGATCCTCACGACGGACAGCGATTTCTTCCGCCTGCTCAAGCAGGTCGAGCCCGCAGACGGACGGCCCCAGCCCCGCTGACCGTCCGCCTTCCACGGCCTGCCTTCACGCGGCTGACGGGTCGAAAAGCGGAGGTTCTTTGACGGCATGCGCGCCGCATTTTGCAACGCGCGCTGCAAATTGCGGCGCGCGATCTCGGGCGCCAGCAGGCCGTCACTCTCGACTCCTACCGCCCGAAGGACGTTTTCTTTCTTGGGACTGCGCGAACTCAGTCGGAAACGGGTGGCATCTGTCACACAACCTCCCGCAGCCGGGCCGCTCGACTGGTCCCACCCGCACTCCCACGGCATCTACTGGTCGGAACGCGGGATGCAGAATGCCGTGCAGATGGCTGAGTCGGAGGAGGGACTCTCGGCCGCCGAGTTCGGCCGGGCGACGGTCGCCGACCTGCTGCGGGGCTACGAGTCGTTCCTGCAGCAGGCCACGGTCTTCGCCTATCTGTACGGCGACGAGGAGGAGGCGGCCGGCTGCTTCGGCAAACTCCAGGACCTGGCCGCCGGCGACGGCCGGGGCGACGATCCGATGAAGGAGCGGACGTGGACGAAGCTCGCCGAGCCTCTCGCCGCGGCGTGCGCCGCGGAGGGCTTCGACCCGCAGAAGTCGTTTCCGCCGCCCCCCGGGGCCGCCGCCCGCGAAGGAACCGAGCCCGCCGCGGGCGACACGGACGACGAGCCCGCCCGGGCAGACTCCGCGTCGTGATTCCGGTCACGGCTCTCCGGCCTTCAGGTTCCGAAACTCCACCTTCATCTGCACCCCCTGGTGGATCTGCAGCCCGATCGGCGCCGGCCCGCGATGCTTGTCCGAGGTGTACGTCGAGACGTGCTCGCCGTTGAGCCAGACGGTGAACGTGTCGCCACGGGCGACCACGCGGAGCCGGTTCCAGTCGCCGGGCTTGAGGAGTTCGCCGGCCCGCTTCGCCTGGGCCTCCTCTGGATACTTGCCCACGTAGAACGAGCCGGTCATGTCGCGCTTCAGGCTGCGCGAGATGCCGATCTGCACCTGCGTCTCCGGCTTCCGCAGCATGATGCCGCTGTCGATGTCGCCCTGGAAGCGAAACTCCGTCTCGAAGACGACGTCGCCGTAGGCCTGCTCCGTGTAGAGCATCGAACCCTTCTTGTCGGCGTCGCTCTCGCCGACGATGGTGCCGTCGACGACGCGCCAATACGGCTCCGCGGGCAGCTTCCAGCCGGTGAAGTCCCGGCCGTTGAAGATCGCCCGCTGGGCGGGTTCGGCGGCATGGTCGGGCGCAGCCATCGCGACGCGATCGGGCAGCGGAGCCACGCTGGTGATCCAGGTCATCAAAACGCCACAAAAAGCTGACAGATACCGGCAAGTCACAGGGAGATCTCCGAAGGTGGCGGCCGTGCATCGCACAGTCGCATGCGACCACTCCTATACTAACGCCCGCGGGCCCGTAGCTCAGTGGTTAGAGCAGGGGACTCATAATCCCTTGGTCGTGTGTTCGAATCACACCGGGCCTAGTTGTTTTTGATGTTTTTGAGAGAGGACAAAGTCCCAAACCCAAACTCAAACCCAAACGCGGATGGTTTTGGGCGGGCATAGGGACGGGATCGGGATCGGATCTGAAAGGAGCCCGACCCCAGCGAGAGCCGACCCGAGACGAGAGCCAGATGGACGAACGCACCAACTTCTTCGTCGGCTGGGGAACCCTCGCCCTCATCAATGCGGGGCTGGCCCAGGGCAAGGGCCGGAGCGGGCTGATCTGGTGCCTACTATCCCTCTTGCTTGGCCCGATTGCGACCTTCTTGATCGTCGTCCTCGGCAGGGCGCCAGCAGAGATTGAGTGAGGTCAGGCTACCCCCTGCCCCTCACCTTCGTCACCGCTGTCGCCGAGTCTCTTCTGAAATCTCCGCCTCTGGATGGGCGTGAGTTTTTTCATCAAGGCGTCCATCTCCCGCTCAACCGTGATCTCCACGGGATCACACCCCAGGCGCATCGCCAAGGCGGAATGATCTTGGAGAGCGAGCGTCATATTCTCGTACATCCCTTCGGCGGCGAGCTTTTCTTTCGGGCCAAGAGGGCCCAAGTAGTTCTTGACCATATTGCCGACCGTGGTCTGCAATTTCGCCGCAGAGGCCTTTCTCCTCTCCAGCAATTCGCCTTCGTTTGTCCACTCCATCGCCGTCCTTCGCAGGGCGTGATGCGTGATCTCCGGGCGCCCAATCAACTTGGCTCCCCTCTTGATCAGACGATGCATACGCCACTGCATTCTCTTCGGCGAGTAGGGCATCACCGTACGACGACTACTGAGCATCCGCGCAACCTCGTCCGCAAATCCTGCGAACACGTAGTCGTTCCCAGCGACCTTGAATTGCATCAGCCTTTCATGGATCTGGTCAGGAATCTTGTACGCCCTGCTGTACCCACGCTTGGCGATCTCTGGAGGGATCACGATGCACCCCTCAATAAACCAAGACCACTCCAAAAACGTCATCTCTTCAAATCTTCCCGAACACCAAAGACTTACGATGACGAACAGTTCAGCAATTGGTCTTCCCTGGAAAGTATCCAGGAACTTCAGAAGGTCACCACGCTCCTTATCAAACTGAACAGCCACCTTCTTGCGATTCGGGAGTTTTTTGACGTTGTTTCCGACTGCCTCCCACGGGTTTTCTGTGACGCGCTTGGCGGCCACTATCCCCGCCTTCACTTTCGGATGGCCCTGACCTGCCCCCATGAATGGAACCAGTGTCTATCACCAGGGTAGACCTGCCAAGGGATCGCCCCTGTCCGCTTGGTGAGGCGTAGCCGAACCGAGCGGACAGGGGCGGCGCGACTCCGGGGCGGGGG
>JBIKND010000078.1:0-15680 GCA_044358905.1 Pirellulales bacterium
GGACGTCGCGGAACGCGGTGTCCCCCGGCTTCCGCCGGGGGCTTCTTGAACGAAGCGCCGTCTGCCGCCGCCAACAAGCCCCGGGCGGAAGCCCGGGGACTCCGGGTTCTTGGGCAATACCGTTCTGGATGGCAAACAGGACGTCGCGGAACGCGGTGTCCCCCGGCTTCCGCCGGGGGCTTCTTGAACGAAGCGCCGTCTGCCGCCGCCAACAAGCCCCGGGCGGAAGCCCGGGGACTCCGGGTTCTTGGGCAATACCGTTCTGTAGTGGCGTAGAACAAGTCTGCCCGAGCGGGATGCGTGGGCCATCGACCGCAGGAAACCCTCGGCGTTTCCTGCGGTCGACCAAGTGGAAAAAGGCCATGGATGGCTTTTTCCACGGACAGCTACGAAACCGCCTCGTAGGTGCGGCCGGCTGCGCCGCGGGCGGTTTGACTGACGGCGATCTCGTAGAGCCGCTCCCCGGCCGGCGTCGGGTAGCGGCCCGTGATGCACGCCTCGCAGAGTTCTGCCGAGCCGAAGCCGATCGAGCGGGCCACCGCCTCGACGGGCAAGTAGCGGAGCGAGTCGGCTCCGAGCCGGGCGGCCATGGCCGCCTGGGCGGCTTCGGTGAGCGGCCCGCCGCGAAGGAACTCCGGCGCGAAGAGTTCGTCGATCGTCGACATGTCGATGCCGTAGAAGCACGGGGCCACGATCGGCGGGCAGGCGACGCGGACGTGGATTTCCCGGGCGAGGCCCAGCGACCGCATCCGGCCCAGCAGCACCTTCATCGTGGTGCTGCGCACGATCGAGTCCTCGACGAGGATCACCCGCTTGCCCTCGAGCACCTCGCGGAGCGGCGTGTATTTCGTCTCCGCCTTGGCCCGGCGGCTGGCTGCCCCGTCGATGAAGGTGCGGCCGGTGTAACGGTTGCGGATCAGGCCCTCGACCGACGGAATGCGGAGCCGGTAGGCCATCGAGTCGGCCGCGGCCTTGCTGGTGTCGGGCACCGGCACGACGACGGTGTCTTCGTCGATGGGCACCGTCTCGAGCCGCGCCAGTTCCTCGCCGAGCCGCTTGCGGGTCAGGTACACGCTTTTCTCGTCCATCGTGCTGGCGACGTTGGCGAAGTAGATCCATTCGAAGAAGCAGTGGGCCCGCCGCGGGCTCTCCGCGAACCGCTCCACGCGCACCGTCTCGCCGTCCACCACCAGCGCCGTGCCCGGCTCGAGCGAGCGGATCGATTCGGCCGGGAAGCCGAGGTTAAGCAGGGCCACGCTCTCGCTGGCGGCGGCCACGAGCGGCCCGAGCCGGGCGTATTCCATGGGGCGGATGCCGAGCGGGTCGCGGGCCACGATCAGCCGCCCACAGGCGTCGAGCATGGCGATGTTCCAGGCGCCGTCGAACCGCCGCGAGATCGCCGCCAGCAGCTCGACCGGCGACGGGTTGGCGTCGCCCGACAGCTCGCGGCCGATCGCGTGCATCAGGACCTCGGTGTCGTTGTCGCGGGCGAGGTGGGTGTCGTCCGCGGCGAGGATCTCGGCCCGCAGTTCGGGGTAGTTCGCGAGCTGGCCGTTGAAGCCGAAGGCGAACCACTTCCGCTTCTGGATGTGCGGCCGTTCCAGGGGCTGGGCGTAGGCCCGATCCTCGGCGCCGCAGGTGGCATAGCGGACGTGGCCGATGGCGGCGCGGCCCGCATGCTGCTCCATCAGGCTCTCGTACTTGCCCCGATGGCTCATGCGGAACACCTCGCTCACGCTGCCCACCTCCTTGTAGGTGGCCAGGAGGCTGCTGCGGTGCGGGTTCCAGGCGGTCATCCCCGCGGAAAGCTGGCCGCGGTTCTGGATGTCGAGCAGCATCCGCGGCACGAGCCGCGACACCTCCTCCTGCCCCTGGGCCGGCGCCAGCGGGCTCGTCTCGGCAGATGGCAGGTGATAGATGGCCACCAGGCCACACTCGTGATGCAATTCGCTCATGCGTGCGGCTCCGGCGGCGTGTGGGCCGCGATCCTCGCGGCCGGGAAACGAATATACGGCTCGGCGCTGGCCCCACTCAACCGACCGCACGGGCGCCGCCGGTTTCGCAACCGCCGCGGTGGTCCGGAGCGGCGCGGCGAGGGTAGGATGTGCGTCCGTCACGTTCCGCCGGCCGCACGACGCGCGGCGGCCAGCCCCCTGCCGCCACCATGACCGATTCGGCCCGACTCGATCTCGCATCCGCGGCGCGGCTGATCGTCGTCAAGGTGGGCACCCGCGTGCTCACCGGCCCCGACGGCCTCCTCGACGCCGCCCGCATCGAGGCCCTCGGCCGGCAGTTCGACGCGGCCCTCGCCGACGGTCGCCGGATCGTGCTCGTCAGTTCGGGCGCCGTGGGCGCGGGCATGGGCCGGATGGGCCTCACCGCCCGGCCGCAGGAGCTCGCCAGCCTGCAGGCCGTCGCCGCGATCGGCCAGAGCTGCCTTATCGAGGCCTACGAACGGGCCTTCCGCGGCCGCGGCCGGCACGCCGCGCAGGTGCTGCTCGTGGCCGACGACCTCCAGGACCGCTCCCGCTACCTCAACATCCGCAACACCCTGCGGGCCCTGCTCGACTACGGCGCCATCCCGGTGATCAACGAGAACGATACGGTGAGCGTCGAGGAACTGCGGACCTCGTTCGGCGACAACGACCGCCTGGCGGCGCTCGTGGCGACGCTCCTCGGCGCCCCGCTCTTGCTGCTGCTCTCCGACGTGGACGGGCTCTACGACCGCCACCCCGGCGAACCGGGGGCCGCGATCCTCCGCCACGTGCCGCGGATCGACGCGGGCGTGGAGGGCCTGGCCCGCGACCGGCTCGGCGGCCTCTCCAAGGGTGGCATGGCCAGCAAGATCGCCGCCGCCCGGATCGTCACCGAGGCGGGAGGCCACTGCATCATCGCGTCGGGTCGCAACGACCACGTGCTCGACGAGGTCCGCCGCGGCGACCCCGTGGGCACGCTGTTCACGAGCCGCGCGGCTGCGGTGCCCGCCTGGAAGCGCTGGCTCGGCTGGTCGGCCGACCCGCGCGGCAGCCTCGTCGTGGACGCGGGCGCCCGCGAGGCGGTCGTCGACGGCGGCCGCAGCCTCTTGGCCGCCGGCATCGTGGCCGTCGAGGGCAGCTTCGCATCCGGCGACGTCGTCGCGCTCACCACCGGCAACGGCCGGCCCTTCGCCCGCGGCCTCGTCAACTATCCCGCCGACGAGCTGCGGCGGATCGTGGGCCTGAAGACCGACCGGATCGCGACCGTGCTCGGCTCGGTGCCCTACGAGGAGGTGATCCACCGCGACAACCTCGCCATCGTCTCCCGCGAGGACGCGGCGTGCTGACGGAACTGCTCATCGTCCTCGTGCTCATCCTCGCCAACGGGTTCTTCTCCGGGGCGGAGATGGCGATCGTGGCCAGCCGCCGCGGCCGCCTCCGGCAACTCGCCGACCAGGGCGACACCGCCGCCCGCGCCGCCCTCGACCTCGCCTCGAGCCCCGATCGCTTCCTGCCCACCGTGCAGATCGGGATCACGCTCGTGGGCACGCTCGCCGCCGCCTACGGCGGCGACCACCTGGTGGACGACTTCGCCGGCTGGATCGAGCGACACGCGCCGCCGGCGATCGCCGGGATGAGCCGCACGATCGCGCTGACGGCGTTCGTGATGGGGCTGTCGTTCGTCACGCTCCTCCTCGGCGAGCTCGTGCCCAAGCGGCTGGCCCTGCGCCAGGCCGAGTCGTTCGCCCGGATCGCGGCCCCGATCATGCAGGTCTTCGCCCGCGTCACCCGGCCGCTGGTGTGGGGCATGAGCACGGCCACGTCGGCGGTCCTGTTCCTCCTCGGGGCCCACAAGCAGGAAGGCCCGACCGTGTCGGTGGACGACATCGAGCATCTGCTGGAGGCGGGCCGGGCCGAGGGTGTGCTCGAGGCGGTGGAGCAGTCGGTGGCCGCCGAGGCCCTGCGGCTCGGCGAGCGGACGGTCCGCGACATCATGCGGCCGCGGATCGACCTCGACGCCCTCGACATCGACACCCCGCCGGGCGAGATCTTGGGCGCCATCGCCATGGCGGGTTACTCGCGGCTTCCGGTCTACGAGGGATCGCTCGACCACATCCTCGGCTACGTCTCCATCAAGGACGTGCTCCGCAACACCTTCCTGGGCTGGCCGATCGAGCTCAAGAAGATGATGCACCGGGCGGTGTTCGTGCCGGAGACGATGCCGCTCGACCGGCTCCTGGAGCTCTTCCAGAAGGAGAAGAACCAGCTGGCGATCGTGCTCGACGAATACGGCGGCACGGAGGGCATGGTGACGCTCGAGGACGTGCTCGAGGAACTCGTCGGCGAGATCCACGACGAGCACCGCCGCGAGGAGCAGCACGCCTTCGTGCAGCGCGAGGACGGATCCTGGCTCGTCGACGGCGGCGCGGGCGTGGAGGAACTCGCGGAGCGGTTCGAGCTCAAACTCGACGCGGCTCCGCGCGAGTATTCGACGGTCTCGGGCCTGGTGATGGCGGAACTGGAGCGGATCCCGGTGGCGGGCGACGTGGTCCGCTGGCGCGGGCTGGTCGTGGAGGTGGTGGACATGGACGGCCGCCGCATCGACAAGCTCTTGATTCGTCGCGCCTAGCGCGAGCTCCCATTCGGCTGCGGTGGAACACCGGCGGCCGCCCGTGCCATGAGCGTGGCCCGGGCGATCCCCGAGATGCCGTGGGATCGCGGCTGTTCCTGCAGGACGGCGTCAGGATGGACGCTTGGCCGATCGCACCGCCTGCCGCCTCGCCTCGACGGCGTCGCCGATCTCCGCAGCCAGACCGGGAGACCGCTGCAGCAGTTCGCCGATCACCGCCGGATCGAACACGACCACCTTCAGGTCGTCGGCCGCGACGATCACCACGTCGTCTGCTGCGCCGCCGCTGGCGAGTTGGTCGCCGAAGCACTCGCCGGGGCCGATCTCGCCCACCGTAGTCGTCCGCCCGGCGGCGTCGGTCGTGCGCAAGGTCGCGCGGCCCTCGACCACGAGGGCGAAGCCGCGGAATCGCTGGCCGACCGGCTGGATCGACTCCCCCTTCGCGAACTCGACGATCCGCGGCCGCGAACCGTCGGCCGCAGGCTTGAACCGGGCATGATCGTGGAGCAGTTCGTCGACGGTCCGCGGCGGCCTGCCCGGAGCTTCCCCCGGGCCGTATTCGAAGGCGATCGGGTAGGGAATCGTGAGGTCCGCCCGCCGGGCCGCATACCACAGCCGCGTCATGATCTGGTCGCGGGTCGCGCCCAGCTCCTCCTGCCGGGCCACCGAGAAGATCAGCCGGTAGGTGATGGAGAAGTCGGCATAGGCCACGGTCCGCACCGCCGGCGGCGGGTCGGCGAGCACGCCGGGCGTCGATTGGAGCAACTCGAGCATCACCTGCTTCACTCGGTTCGGCGGATCGTCGTAGCTGAAGCCGATCTCGATGACGTCGGATCGCACCGTCGTGGGCCGGGAGAGGTTGCTGAAGGCGGCCTTGTAGAGCGAGACGTTGGGAACGATCAATTGCTCGCGGGTTGGCGTCTCGATCCGCACGCTCCGCCAGTTGATCTCGGTGACCTTGCCCTTCACCCCCTCCGCCTCGACCCAATCGCCCACGCTCAGCGGCCGCTCGAAGAGGAGCATCAGGCCCGAGACGAGGTTGCCCAGCGGCTCCTGCAGGGCGAGGCCGATCACGATCGAGCCCACGCCGAGCGCCGCCAGCGCCCCCTCGACCTCCTGCCCCCAGACCTTCGAGTAGATCACGAGCCCACCGACTGCCACGAGGATCGCCCGCACGAGGTCACGAAACAGCGTCGGCACCCGCTCCCGCCAGGAATCGGTGCCGGCCAAGCCGAAGAACAGGTCGTTGAAGAGCCCCAAGATCGCGTACAGAAACACGACCCAGAAGATCGTCTCCGTGACGCGGGCCGCGGTGCTCTCCATCGGCATCTCGAGGATCGCCGTGACGAAGATCAGCAGCGCGAGTGCCGGGGCGACGAGCGTGCGGAAGGCCCGTAGCGAGCGGGCCAGCGCGAGGCCGCGGCGGTCGCAGGCGGCGATCGCCTCGTTGAGCACGAGCAACACCGCCGGGAAGCCGACGGCCAGGAGCACGGCGGGCCAGAAGTTCGGGATCTGGCGGGCGATTTCGAGGTCGAGGAACTCCGGCATCGCGGTCAGGCCCCCACCGTCCAGGCCTCGATGTCCGGGCGGCCGTCGAGATCGATGCGAATCGGCCCCTGAAACGGAACCACGTCGCCCGTCCGCTCACGCACCGGCGCCGTCACCCGGATCGCCCCCTCACGGCCGGCGGCCAGCCGCTTCGCGATCGACACCGTGTCACCCCAGAGGTCGTAGAGGAACTTGCGGCGGCCGACCACGCCGCCGACTACCGGGCCCGAATTGATGCCCACCGCCAGCCGCAGCCCGGCATGGTGGTCGCGGTTGAACATGGCCACGATCCGTTCCATGGCCTGGGCGAACTGCACCATGCGGCGGGCGTGGTCGGGCCGCGTCACCGAGAGGCCGCAGACCGCGAGGTACGAACCGCCGATCGTCTTCACCTTCTCGATGCCGCACTCCTCGGCCGCCTCGTCGATCGCCGCTACGAGGTCGCCGAGCATGGCGAGGGCCCGGACCTCGCCGGCCCCGCTGCCAAACTCTTCCATACCGATCACCTCGGCGAAGAGCACCGAGACGTCGGCAAACTCGCGGCTGGCCTTTTCGTCCCCCTCGCGACGCTGGGCCACGGCCGAGGCGGGCAGGATGTTGAGGAGCAATTCCTGGTTCTCGCGGATCTGAGACTCGAGTTTCTCCCGCTGCTGCTTGATGTTCGCCGACATCTCGTTGAAGACCTCCCCGAGTTGACCGAACTCGTCGTGGCTCGTGACCGGCACCGTGACGTCGGTCTCGCCGGACCCCAGCCGCTTGGCGGCCTTGGTGAGCGTCCGCAGGGGCTGGGTCAGCAGATACGAGCAGGCGAGTGCGAGCAGCGTCGAGGCAACCGCCAGGCCGCTGGCCACGCGCAGGACCGTGCGGCCGAACGAGCGGATCGGCTCGGTAGCCTCTTCCTCGTCCATCTCGGCCAGGAGCGCCCAGCGGAGGCTGTCGACCTCGATCGGCCCGTACGCGCTGAGCACGGGCACCCCCCTGTAGTCGATCGTCCGCATGAGGCCCGAGCGGCCGCGGAGGGCCTCGACCACGCTCGCGGTCTCCACCGGCAGGAGGCAGATCGTCGTGCCCTGTCGCTCGATCCGCGAAACCAGCTCCTTCGAGACGCCGGCGTCGCGGAGCGTCTCCAGAAAGTTCTTGGAGTCCTCGTGCATGAAGCGGTTGCGGCTGCGGACCGTGCGATCCTGGCCGACCAGATAGCACTCGCCCGTCCGGCCGAAGCCCTCGGCGGCCCAATCGTAGTTGCCCGTGATCACGCGGCTGAAGCTGTCGATCGGGAATTGAAGCACCAGGATGCCGATCATCTGCGGGCCGTCGAAGATCGGACTGACGACGAAGCCCATCGGCCGGCCGAGGCTCGGTCGATAGGGCTCGAAGTCGGCGATTCGAAAGTCGTCGCGGTCGCGCTGGCCCCGCAGCCCGCGGACCTTCGCGGCCATCTGCGTGCCGGCATACGGGCCGTCTTCCAGGCCCGTGCCGAGTTCGGTCGTCTTCTGGTAGCTGTAGACGATGTCGAGCGAGTCGGCGTCGACGAGCATCAGGTCCTCGAAGCCGAAGATCTTCACGACGCGGGCGAACATCTTGTGGAACCGCTCGTGCGCGGCGCCGTAGTCGGAGGTGTCGCCGGCCGCGGCCTCGAGTTCCTGCTTTTGACCATAGGGATGCTGGTTGCCGGCGATGTAGTGGTATTGCAGATAGGCGGCGGCCGGGTCCGCGGGCAGATACGACTCGGCCACCGGCTCGCTGTCGGTGTTGGCGGCGAGCTTTGGCAGGAAGTCGTCGCTGTAGAACCGCTGCAGGGCGGCGGTCTGTTCCGGCGTCAGAGTGGCCGTGGCCAGTCGCCGGTAGGCCTCACGAAACGCCTGCATGCCTTCGATCGTCGTCTGTCTGTCCGAGATGGCGAGCACCTCTTCCCGCAGCGAGGAGAGCATCGTCTGGATCGTGGTGGTCTTCACCGAGCGGAGCGCCGTCAGCCGCTGCTCGATCGCCTTGTCGAGCGATGCCTTGCCCGACGCGTAGCCGATCCAGGCGACGACGCCGATGCAGGCCAGGCTCACGGCCAGGAGCAGAAGGATCATTTTTGACTGGATGCTAAGCCGATTCAGTCCTGGCATGCTTGCGGGCCCTGGCGGGAAGAAACGCGACGTTGCAATCCTACTACCGACTGCACGAACGTTCGTCACCGGGTCCGGGGACTGCTCGCAGGATAACCGTCCTGATCAGCACAACCGGTCCCGAGCCGGGGACGAAGCGGTCCACGTCCGTGGTTACCCGCTGACCACGGGGGGCACGCACCTGTTTTGGGTTCGCGGGCCGGTCGCCGGACGGCGGGTCAGTCGAGGCTCGGGCCGGCGAGGTCGAGGACGTCCTGGAGCACGAACGGCTTCGGGAACGGTTCGTCGAGCTGCTCAAGCAGCTTCCGGTAGCGGTCGACGATGTCACGCATGTCGTCGGCCGTGAGCTTGTCCTGCCGCAACACCGGCGACGCGTCGAGCACCTGTCGCCAGGCGGCGAAGGCCTCCTCGAACGCCTGCTTCGCCGGCTGCAGGCGGGCATTCTCGAACTCCCGGTCGGCCTCCCAGATCTTCTCTCGGGCCAGGAGGGCGGGCTCCGTCACCTCCGCCTCGCAGGCCGCCCGCCAGAAGTCGAAGTTCACGATGTCGCGGTAGCGGTCGATGATCTCGGCGGTCTCCTGGGCCTCGACATACTGCCGGACCAGCTCCTTCGCCTTGGCCTGCTCGGCGGCCGGGGCTTCGCGGACCACCATCGGCCAGGTGACCTTGAGGGATGCTTCCGCCTCGGCAACGAGCTGCTGCTGGGCCTCGCTGCGGTCCAGCGGCGTCGTGGCCAGGGCCTCGCGCTGGACTTCCGAAAGGCCGCCGCGAAGCCGCTCCTCGAGCGCCGCGAACCGCCCCGGCAGCAGGGCCTCCAGCTCGGCCGCGATCCGCGTGGTGCGGGCCAGTTCGTCTTCCCGCAGCCCGAGCCGGATCGGCACCTCCCAGCTCGTGGGAATCTCGCGCATCGCGAACTTCACCATCTCGTCGCCGGCGAGTTTCCAGGCATCGCGAGCGGCGGCGCCGAAGGTGCCGTCCTCCTCCGTGGCCCGCGCGTAGTTGATGGCGGCCATCATCGGCTCGCTGTGGAAGATGAGCGCGGTGGTCTTGAGGGGCGCGCCCGAGTCGGCGAGCCGCTGGGCGGCGAGGTACTTCTGCCGCGACACGAGCCAGTTGTCGCGCTCCGGGAGCGTGCGGTCGGGGTCGTCACGGTCGTGGAAGTCGTCGTCGGCCTTGAACAGCCGGCGAAACTGCTTCTTCTCGTCCGACTTGCCGATCTTGTGGCCGATGAACCAGCCCATCCGCCCCAGGAGCCGCGGGTCGCGCTGGTTGAGGGCGATGCCCTGCCGCAGGAACTCGATCCCCTTCATCACCCAGGCGTAGCGGTCGTGGTAGTCGTCGAACTCGACCGAGATGTTGTAGGAGAGGTTGTGGGCCTGGAAGTCCCACACGGAATAGAAGTTGGGCTGGAGCTTCGTCATCTGCTCGAGCGCGGCCGAGAGGTTCGTCCAGTCCTCGACCTTCTTGTAGTGGTTGACGCGGTCCCAGAGCAGCGTCACCGCGACGTTCTTCAGCCCCAGCGTGGCCAGCCGCATGGTCTCGCTGGTGGGATCGACCGCGCCGAGGTTGGCCTGCGCCAGGCCGTAGGCGGTGCGCAGCCGCGCGAGCTTGCCGCCCGGGCTCGACGAATCCGCCGGCTGGCTCAAGGCCGACAGCGGAATGAGGAGCCCCGCGATCGCCACCAGGGCCAACAGCGTGCCCGGCCGCAGCCCGAGCCACGCCGCGCCCGCCCGGCCCTGCCCCGTCACGTCGGCTGGTCTCCGCACGTCGTTCATCACGAGGCCACCTCCCGGGCCCGCAGGCAGAAACTGCCGGCGACCAGGAACGCCAGCACATAGCCGAGCGTCTCCATGCCGTTGGCCGCCAGCAGGTCGAAGGGGATGTCGAAGCCGTCGGCCACGAAGTTGCTCGTGCCCAGCGACGAGAGCGACGGAAACAGCCCCGCCGCCAGCCGCATCGGCGCCAGCAGCAGCGTGTCGACCGTCTTCATCGCCTGCACGGCCGGCGTCGGATCGAGCGGCAGCGTGATGCTCGTCTGGGTGACGATCCGGTAGAGCGATTCGATCGGCCCGCCACCGGGCACGATCGTGGCGTCGCCGGTCACCTGGCTCTCGAAGAGCTTGGCGATGAACTCCCGGAACTGGCCGATCATCACCATCGACAGTGTCGCCAGCAGGGCCACCGGGCCGGCCAGGAACGTGCTGAACATCACGCCCATCGCCGTCATGAGGAGCATCGAGAACCAGATGCCGAGACAGCTCTTGGCGTAGTTGAGGACGAAGGATCCATCGCCGGCGCGGAGGAAGAAGTCGGCCTGGGCGACGCCGTAATACTGCGCCCGCTCGAGGCACTGGAGCACGATCTCGACCCGGCCGTTGGCGACGAGGTCGGCGAACAGGTCGATCTGCCGCGTGCCGCCGTCGGCGGAGGTGGCGTTGAGCGTGCGCGGGATCGGCAAGGAATCGATCGTCGTCTCCTTGGCCGTGAAGTAGAACGGATCGCTCTGCAGGCCGGTGGAGGGATTGCGGACGCGGATGCTGCCGGTGATCCCCTTCTCGATGATGCCTTTGTAGGTGCGGAACACCCGCACGATCATCTCCAGCGGCAAACCGTCGGGGAACTCGCGCTCCGTGACGCCGTCGAACGTCCAGATCGCGGCCGCCAGCGTGCCGCCCTCGATGTACTGCCGGTAGGCCCACTCCGCCCCCACGCTGATCCCCTTACCCGGCCGGCCGTCGCGGTCGAGGAAGCGGAGCTTGCCGCGGAGCGGACGGCGGGCCTCGAGCAGCCCCTCGGGCGGCCCCACCTCGTAGGCCGTCGCCCCGCCGCGGTCGATCGCCTGGACGCGATGGCGATGGCCCTGCACGGTGTCGGTCGTGCCCGTGCCGTCGGCCGCGAGGTCGAGCCGATGGCGGTGGCCGCGGTCGTAACTGGTGCGGCCCTCGAACCCGCTCGTCGAGCCGTCCTCGGCCCGCACGGCCTGCACGTCGGCATCCGCCACGACATGCGCGTGGCCGACGCTCCGCACCACGAAGGCCCAGCCCGCCACGCCCATCACGGCCAGCAGCACGGTGCCCACCAGGGCGAAGCCCAGGAAGCGGCCGAGCACGATCTCGCCGGTCCGCACCGGCTTGGTCGTCACCGTCTGGATCGCCTTGGCCTTGATGTCGGCCGGCAAGCTGAACACGGAGAGCACGAGCGTGACCAGGCAGACCAGGAGGTTGGTGGCCGCGAGGATGAAGCCCAGATAGAGCTTGCCGGGATTCACGCTGGTGGGGTCGAGGAACCAACCGGCGAAGAGAATGATGAGGGCGAAGAGGCCGAGCACGACGAGCACGTTCCGCCGCAGCGACTCCTGAATCGCCAGCCGGGTCAGCGCCCACACCCGGCGCCACGACATGCCGCCGAGGTCGGCGAGCCCCGAGAGCAGCCCGCGATACACGCGGTCGCCGGCGGCCAGCGGCCCGCAGAGGATCGACTGCACGAGCCACACACCGGCCGCGGTCACGACCGTGACGAGCGCCGCGGCGAACAGATACCAAACGAGCGCCGGCCCGATCCACGCGGCGAATGCCGGGATTTCCTCTTCGAGGACCATCGGCTCAGCGCCCCGCGGAGTGGTCGGATGAGGCGGTCTGATCGACACGCGACTGGCGGGCCCGCCGCCCCGGCCGCGCCTCGGTGTCGCGCACGACATCGAGGAACAGGTCCTCGAGCGTGGTCCGCGGATTGCCGACTTCGATGCCGGCGGCCCCGTGCCGCTCGAGGACGGCCCGCACCTCGTCGCGGGCCGCCGCCGACAGGTTCCGGGCCCGGATCTGGGTCACGTCGGTGACCCGCAGCAGGTCCTCGACGCGGCCGAGTTCCTTGAGTTCGCCCTGGTGGAGCACCGCGATCCGGTCGCACACGTCCTCCACGTCGGCGAGCAGGTGCGAGCACATGATCACCGTCTTGCCGCGGCGCTTGAGATCGATGATCAGGTCCTTCATCTCCCGCGTGCCGATCGGATCGAGGCCGCTGGTCGGCTCGTCGAGGAGCACGAGTTCGGGATCGTTGATCAAGGCCTGGGCCACGCCGATGCGGCGGGTCATGCCCTTGGAATACTCCTTCAGTTGCCGCTTCTTGTCGCGACCGAGCCCGACCATTTCGATGAGCGCGTCGGCCCGCCGCTCCCGCTCCTCCGGCGGCATGTCGAAGAGCCGGCCGTAGAAGTCGAGCGTCTCCTCGGCGTCGAGGAACTTGTAGAGATACGACTCCTCCGGCAGGTAGCCGATCCGTTCGTTCTTGGAGACGTCGGTCGCCCCGCGGCCGAACACGAGCGCCTCGCCCGACGTCGGGAAGATGAGGCCCAGGAGCAGCTTCATCGTGGTGGTCTTCCCGGACCCGTTGGGCCCGAGCAGGCCGAAGATCTCGCCGCGGCGGATTTCCAGGTCGAGCGGCTTGAGCGCCACCTTCTTGCTGCGACCCCAGAAGTCGCGGTACGTCTTGGAGAGATTCCGGGTCTCCACGACCACTTCACCGCGGGGGTCGGGGACCGGCGAACCGCGGCTCGGCACGGGGGATTCGGTCATGACTTTGCCTCGGGGGAATCGGCGGCTACTGCCGCCGCACCTGTCCGAAAATCGGTTGTAACCCATGTTGCCCGGGCGTGCAGGGGTCCCCAGGCTTCCGGCGGCGTTCCCGCTGGGCGGGCGAGACGGCGGCCGCACGGCAGTTGACGCCGGTGAACAAGGGAATATAATTCTCGATGTTGAGAATGAGTCTCGTTTCCATGGCGGTTTAACGAGGAGAAAACTGTGAAAAATAGCATCTGCCGCTATCCGCCGGATCAGTTGCCGCGTTGCCGTCGTTCGCGATACGGCTTCACGCTCGTCGAACTCCTGGTGGTGATCGCCATCGTGGCGGCGCTCGTCGGCCTGCTCCTGCCCGCAGTGCAGTCCGCCCGTGAAGCCGCCCGGCGAACGGGCTGCCAGAGCAACCTCCGGCAATTCGCCCTGGCAATCCACAATTACGAATCCGCCCGCCGGACCTTCCCGCCTTCCGCATCGGCCGTCGGCCCGGGACTCACCGGCACAACCGCACCGTGGTCGGGGCATGCGCTCGTGCTGCCCTTCATGGAGGGCGACACACTCTTTCGCAGGATCGATTTCAAGAAACCCTATGGAGACGATGCCAACAAGGCACTGTTCCCGCCGAATGGCGTGGCCGCCCTGCGGGTGGATCTGTTCATCTGCCCGAGCGACCCCAAGGCGACCACGCCCGTCGTCGATGGAGCCGCCCAGCCCAAGCACTTTCCGCTCACATACGGATTGAGCGCGGGGCAGTTCCTCGTGTACGACCCCGCAACCGGTCGTGACGGCCGGGCCGCCTTCGCCCCGTTTCAGGGTCTCAAAGCCCGGCAGTTCAGCGACGGTCTCTCCAAGACACTCGCGATTGCGGAGGTCAAAGCCAGGACGGCGCGAGTGCAGGACGTCCCCTCTGCGACGATGCCCACCGTGGCACCGACTGACCCGTCAGCCATCGCCCCCCTGGCCTCTGGCGGCGCCTTTTCTGCCGATGCAGGCCACACCGAGTGGGTATGCGGACGTGCGCTCCACATCGGAGTCACGACCACTTTTCCGCCCAATACGGTCGTTCCGTATAGCAACGGCGGTCAGACGTACGACATCGACATGTCCAGTACCCGTGAAGGGGTTCTGGCCTCCGGTGCTCCCCAGGCCACCTATGCCACGGTCACGTCACGGAGCCACCACGGCGGCATTGTGAATGCTGCGTTCATGGACGGCTCGGTGCGACCCATAGCATCGTCGATCGAAGCCGCGGCTTGGCAGTCGCTGGGATCCCGCGATGGCGGCGAACCTGGCGTCGCCCTCGATTGAATCCCATCGGGGCAGCATCCGGCGGAGAGCGCCTGATGCCGTAGGCTGCTGAGACTGCCGGCCTGCGAAAGCCCCGACTTTTCGACCGGTCGGCTACGTGGAGAACGACCGAGCGAAGGCTTCGTCCGCGGACATCTACCGTCCCGCGGACTCGCTGACCGCCGGCGAAGCCTCGGCCCGCTTCGTCACGATCTCCACCACCTTGCAGGCGGCCTGCAGTTCAGCCGGGGTGAAGAACGGCTCGTCGGGATCACCGCCGGCGTGGTCGATCTTCTCGGCGGCGAGCTGCTGCCAGGTGAGGCCGTTGGCGATGTGCCACGCGGCGGCCTGGGCCACCTTCTGCGAGACCTCGCCCTTGCCGATGCTCTCCAGGAGCTGTTCGAGCCGCGGGTCGTCCGAATACGACTCCAGCTCCACGAGCTTGTAAGGCCGGATGGGCGACGGCTCGGGCTTGCCGTGCTCGAGGCAGACCGTCGTGACCTTGATCACGCGGGTCTTCTCGGGCGGCAGCGAGAACATCCCGCCGCCCTGCTGCCCACCGATGTTCATGCCCTGGTTCTGCGGCCCGGCGCCGCCGGTCGACTGGGGCGCCGCGCCGATGCCACCGGCCCCGAAGCCCGCCTGCCCGCCGCCGCCACCGCCACCGAGCTGGGCGAGCACCGGCACGCCGGCGAACACCTCGGGCAACCGCAGCGAAAGCGGGCGATCTGAGCGATTGGTGACCACGATCTGCGCCGACCGCGAGTCGTTGGGGATGTATTTCACCGTGACGAGGCCCGCCTCTTCGGCCTGCAGCAGTTCGTGGGCTTCCGGCGGCGTGGCCCGGGAGCGGGACCGCGGCTCGCGGGCCGACGCGGCGGAAACGACCAAGCCGCCGGCCAGCAGCAGCGTGAAGAAAGCGAAGCGACGCATGGCGAAGACTCCTGCAGGGGGGCGGACACAGGACGAAGGCGTGCCCCACCAGTATGCCTTCGGCTGAACCGCCGGGCCAATTCGACCGCCTACCCCAAAGATACCGCCTGGGACGGTCGTAACGGCCGCCGGCCCACGAGGGCCCCGATCAATTCGGGTGTCCCGCGAGGCAACGCGGATTCCCTCAGCTTGCGCTTCGGCCTTCCCAGCAGCGGCGGCGACCGGGGTTGCGACCTTGCGGAGGGGCGGCGTCCGGTGCCTTGAAGCCCGAGGCGCGAGCCGAAGGGAATGCGGATCGCTTCCACTGCGGCAACGCGGATTCCCTCAGCTTGCGCTTCGGGCTTCCCAGCAGCGGCGGCGGCGACCGGGGTTGCGACCTTGCGGAGGGGCGGCGTCCGGTGCCTTAAAGCCCGAGGCGCGAGCCGAAGGGAATGCGGATCGCTTCCACGTGGTGACGCGGATTCCCTCAGCTTGCGCTTCGGGCTTCCCAGCAGCGGCGGCGGCGACCGGGGTTGCGACCTTGCGGAGGGGCGGCGTCCGGTGCCTTGAAGCCCGAGGCGCGAGCCGAAGGGAATGCGGATCGCTTCCACTGCGGCAACGCGGATTCCCTCAGCTTGCGCTT
>JBIKND010000066.1:0-17539 GCA_044358905.1 Pirellulales bacterium
ACGGGCTGGTCACGACCACCGCCCTCGTAGCCGCAGAGTGGCACTCTGCGGAATGCGGGTCTACTCGCCGGCAACCGTGTGCAGACTACCAGTCTGCACCTACACGGGCAGGTCACGACCACCGCCCAAGTGCGCGGTGTCGTTGAAGGCCCGCAGTTCGGGGCCAGGCCACTCGAGGACCGACACCGAGCAGTTGTCGAGCGCGGGGAGTTTCGTGAACGGCCGCTCGGCCGCCGCCGCGAGCAGCGGATGCCGCCGCCCGAGCAGGCCGCCGAGCGCCGCGGTGAGGATGCCGCCGTGCGCGACCACGATCATGCCGCGGACGTCGCGGGCCGCGAGCGTCTCGAGCGCCGCGCGACCGCGGGCCGCCAACTGCGCCCGCGACTCGCCTCCCGGGATCGCGTAGTCGGCGTCGCCCGACCGCCAGCGGGCCACCGCCTCCGGAAACCGGGTCTCCAGATCGGCCCACAGGTGGCCCTGGAAGATGCCCGCGTGCAACTCGGCGAGCTGATCACAGATCCGCAGTTCGAGACCCAGCGCCGCGGCGATCGGCGCGGCCGTGGCCCGCGCCCGCTCGAGCGGGCTCGACCAGAGTTCCTCGATCTCGCAGGCGATCCCGCGCGACCACTCGGACAGCGTCGTGGCCTGCTGCACTCCCAGTGGTGAGAGCGGCACGTCCTCGCGGCCCTGCACGCGGCCCTCGGAGTTGGAAACGCTCTGCCCGTGGCGGACGAGATACTGTCGCATGCCGTCAGCGTACGGGATTGGCCGGCGGCAGCGCCGCCACGTCGGAACGGCCCGCGCGGTCGTGGTGACCGTGGCCGGCGGCCGGGCCGGACCCGCGATGAGCGGTCGAAAGGTGGTCGACGAACTCACGGCTGGCGTCCTTGAGGACGTACACCTCGCTGGCGTTCTCCGCGGCCCCGTGCGGCCGGACGATGCAGATCACTTCCGCCCGCCCGCCATGCTGCCGCACGTGGTCGAGCAGGGCCCGCTCGCCCGACGACATCGCGACCGGTGTGGCTGGTGCCGGAGGCGTGGCCGGTGCGGCTGGGAACGCCGCCGTCGGCGGCACGGCGCGTTGTTCGCCCGCCGGCGCGGTGGACGCCGTGGGCAACGCGTTGGCGCGGTCGCGGCGGTCGAAGGCGACGGCCGGCATCTCGGCCGGCATGGCGGGCACGTGGGCCGAGCCGCCCGGGCCCGTCGCCGCCACGGCATCGAGGCCGCCGCTGGGATAGACGTTGCGGTAGACGAAGGCCAAGCCCGCCTCCTCGAGCTGCTCGTGGATCGTGGGCAGGGCGGCGAACAGCCCCTCGTTGTCGGCCGGATCGGCGGCGTTGCACACGCCGATGAGCGTGCCGTCGACGGCGAACAGGCCGCCGCCGCTGCGGCCCTGCACGGGCTGCCCGGCCACCTGCACGTTCGCCGGACCGAGATACTTGTCCACCGCCGTGATCCGGCTGTGATGGATCGTTGGATCGGCGCCGCCGTTGCAGCCCACGGTCGCGACCGACTCGCCAGCCGTCGTGCCGCGGTCGGTGCCGCCGACCCGCACCGGCACGAGCGCCGCGTCGGTGAAGATGCTCACGAGCGCCAGGTCACGCTTCAGGTCCCACGACACCACCTGGCCGGCGACGCCGCGGGGCCCGCCGGGGGCGAAGCAATCGACCTCGATCCGGCCGGCACCCTGCGAGTCGCGGAAGATGTGGCCGCAGGTGAGGATCAGCGCCTCGCCCTGTCGGCAGTCGATGACCGTGCCCGTGCCCCACGAACTGCCCTGGGCATCCTCGACCTTGAGGCGGGCCGTCGCGGCCAGGAGACGTTGCTCGAGTGCCGCCCGCGCGTCGGCGGGCAGCGGAGCGGCGGCGGCCACGATGGGCGCGGGTTCGCGGGCGGCGACGGGCGCCGGCCGGTCCAGTGGAGCCGCCGCGGGGGGCGGCGTGACGATCGGGGTGGCGGCGAGCGCGGCGGCGGGCGTGCGCGACCGCGACGGTGGTTCGGTGGCCAGCGGCGCGGCGGCCTGCCCGCCCGGCAGCGGCATCCCGGCCAGGGGCTGCTGGGCCGGTGCGGCCGCGGCCACGGCCGGCGCGGCACCGCCCAAGGGGGCCGACGCCTTGGCGAGCAGTTGCTCGAGTTCACCCCGTGTGGTGGCGCCGTTGATGCGGCCGACCTCCTGGCCTTTCACGAGCATGATGTAGCAGGGCACGCCGCTGACGCCAAAGCGACGGACGACGTCGAGATCCCGATCGACGTCCACGTGCCGCACGCCCCAGCCGGCCGCGGCGATCTCGCCGATCAAGGGCGCCATCTGCCGGCACGGCCCGCACCAGGCGGCGGAAAAATCGAGCAAGACGGCCTCGCCCGACTGCACGGCGGCGGCGGGATTGGCCCGCGCCGGACATGTCCAGGCAACGAGGGCGAGGACGGCGATGCCGCAGGCGAACAGGCGTGACGATCGGATCATCCTCGAGGCTCCACGCGTCCAAACGATGCCCGTGACCGGGCGCCGCCCGGACGGGGGCGGGATACTGCCGGGGCCCGGAGGCGGCGACAAGACCACTTTGCCCTGCCGCGCGCTTGCCCAATCACCCGTGGCGACCGCTGTTTCCCCGGTCGCAGGCCGCTTCTACAATCCGCGTTCCGCCCGCCCCGCCCGAGCCCGTCGCCGCATGGCCGCTTCCTCCGCCCGCCGCATCCTGGTCACGTCGGCCCTGCCCTACGCCAACGGCCACATCCACCTCGGGCACCTCGTCGAGTACATCCAGACCGACATCTTCGTCCGCTTCCAGAAGCTGCGCGGACAGCGCTGCATCTATCTGTGTGCCGACGACACCCACGGCACGGCGATCATGATCCGGGCCCGGGCCGAGGGGCGCAGCGAGCAGGAGCTGATCGCCGCCATGCGCGAGGCGCACCTTGCCGACTTCGCCGGCTTCCAGGTCGCCTTCGACCACTACGGCTCGACCGACAGCCCCGAAAACCGCCAGCTGTGCGGGATGATCTGGCAACGGCTCCGCGACCGCGGGCTCGTCGTGTCGCGCGGTGTCGAACAGCTCTACGACGCCACCGCCGGCGTGTTCCTCGCCGACCGGTTCGTGAAGGGCACCTGCCCGAAGTGCGGCGCCGCCGACCAGTACGGCGACTCCTGCGAGAAGTGCGGCGCCGCCTACGCCCCGAGCGACCTCCGCGACCCGGTGAGCACGCTCTCCGGCTCCCGCCCCGAGGTCCGCTCCGCCGAGCACCTGTTCGTGACCCTCGAGCGGATGCACGGCTTCCTCGCGACCTGGACCCGCGAGTCGGGCGCGCTCGACCCGCGGATCGCCAACTATCTGGCCGGGCATTTTCTCGGCGAGGAGCTTCGCGACTGGGACGTCTCCCGCCCCGCCCCGTACTTCGGCTTCGAGATTCCCGACGCCCCGGGCCACTACTGGTACGTCTGGTTCGACGCCCCGATCGGCTACCTCGCCGCCACGGGCGAGTGGTGCGCGGCCCACGGCGGCGCCCTCGACGACTGGTGGGGCCGCGGCGGCACGAACGAGCCGCCGGCCGAGATCCACCACTTCATCGGCAAGGACATCACCTACTTTCACACGCTCTTCTGGCCGGCGATGCTCGAGGCGGCCGGTCTCTCCCTGCCCACGAAGGTCCGCATCCACGGCTTCCTCACCGTCAACGGCGAGAAGATGTCGAAGAGCCGCGGCACGTTCCTCCTGGCGCGGACGTATCTCGACCACCTCGACCCGGGCATGCTGCGCTACTTCTACGCGGCGAAGCTCTCGGGCGGCATCGACGACATCGATCTCGACCTCGACGAGTTCGCCACGAAGGTGAACGCGGATCTCGTCGGCAAGGTCGTGAACCTCGCCAGCCGCACGGCGCGATGGCTGGAGGCGACCGGCCTCGCGACCGCGTACCCGGACGACGGCGGCCTGTTCGCCCGCGCCGCGGCCGACGGCGCCGAGATCGCCGCCGCCTACGAAGACTGCGACACCGCCCGCGCGATGCGGGCGATCATGGCGGCAGCCGACCGAGCCAACGCCTACGTCGACGCCGAGCAGCCCTGGAAGCTCGCCAAGGCCGGCCCCGACGCCGCCGCGAAACTCCGGGACGTGGCCACCGTGGCCCTCAACCTCTTCCGGCAGCTCGCCGTCTACCTCGCTCCGGTCCTGCCCGCGCTCGCCGAGCAGGCCGGCGCGCTCGTCGGCGGCCCGATCCGCTTCTGGGACGAGTCGCAGACGCCGCTTGCCGGCCTGCCGGTGGCGGCGTTTCAGCCGCTCATGAAACGGGTGGAAAAGACACACCTCGAAGCCCTGCTCGCCGCGTCGCGGGCGGAGACCGCGAAAGACACCTCATCGAAGGGAGCCTCGACGATGGATGCGACACCGCCGACCACGACCGCGCAGGATTCGGGGGAGCCGCTGGCCGCCGAGCCGCTCGCGGCCCAGTGCACGATCGACGACTTCGCGAAGGTCGATCTCCGCGTGGCGCGGATCCTCGCCGCCGAGGAAGTGCCGGAGGCGAAGAAGCTCCTCAAGCTCACGATCAGCCTCGGCGGCGACGCGACGCGGACGGTGTTCGCCGGCATCAAGGGGTTTCACGAGCCGGCGGCGCTCGTTGGCCGCCTGGTCGTGGTCGTGGCCAACCTTGCCCCGCGGCAGATGAAGTTCGGCTTGAGCGAGGGCATGGTGGTGGCTGCCAGCGGGGCCGGCGCCCCAGGTGTCTACCTGCTCGCCCCCGACTCCGGAGCCCTTCCCGGCATGCGGCTGCACTAACTTCACGTGGACAAAGCCCTCCCTGTCCTTTGTCCACTTGGGCCGACCGGTCGAAAAGCCAAGGTTTTCGACGGCCGGCAGCCGCCGCATCCAGCGGCGGCACGCGCCCCCGAGCCGGCCACCTTGTCCGCCCGGTCACTGCCACGGGTAAAATCGCTCAAACCCGGGAGCACGAATCACATGGCCCAGAAAACGATCCTCTTCCCGACCGACTTTTCGACCGCCAGCGACGCCGCGCTCGTCCACGCGGAGTCCCTCGCCCGACAGATGAATGCCCGGCTGCTGATCGTCCACGTGGAGGAACCGCCGCTCGCGTACGGTGGCGGCGAACTCTACTACGGCCTCCCCGAGCCGAGTTCGGAGCGGATCCTGAAGATGCTCGAGGACGTGAAGCCCTCCGATCCGTCCGTGCCCTACACGCATCGGCTCACGATGGGTGATCCCGCGGGCGAGGTCGTGCGGATCGCGGAGGACGAAGGTGCGGAGATGATCATCATCGGCACCCACGGCCGCACCGGCATGACGCGGCTGCTGATGGGGAGCGTCGCCGAGGCGATCGTGCGTCGGGCCCCCTGCCCCGTGCTCGTTTACCGCGAGGTTGCGGAGAAGCTCGCCAAGAAGAAGGCCGCCGTGACGGCATGACGGCCCGGCCGATCCTCGAACTGCGGGCGTCCGTCCGGAAGCGGGTTCGCGACGTGTTCGACGACCTCGGCTTCGTCGAGGTCGACACGCCGGTGCTCTCGCGCGAGGTGCTGCCGGAGGCCCACATCGACCCGATCGCGGTGCCGCTCGACGGCGGGCCCGCCCGCTTCCTCCAGGCCAGCCCCGAGGCCCTGATGAAGCGGCTCCTGGCCGCCGGCTCGGGGCCGATCTACCAACTGGCCCGGTCGTTTCGCGCGGGGGAGCGCGGTCACCAGCACGACGTCGAGTTCGTGCTCCTGGAGTGGTACTCTCCCGGGACGTCGCTGGCCGACGCCGCCGACCTGCTCGCGCGGCTCTGCGAACGGGCGCTCGGCACGCAGGGCATCGAACGGGTGTCGTGCAGCGCAGCCTTTCACGCCCACGCCGGCGTCGATCCGCTCGCAGCGTCGCTCGCCGACATGCTGGCGGCCGTCGGCCGGGCCGGGATCGCGGTGCCGGCGGCGTGGGACGCGGCGGCGCCGGCCGACCGCTGGGACCGGGCCTTCGAGATCCTGCTCGCGGAGGTCGTGCAGCCGCGCCTCGGCCACGACCGGCCGACGATGCTCGAATCCTGGCCGGCGTCGCAGTCGGCCTTCGCCCGCCTCGACCCGGCAGCGGGCGGCAGCGCCCGGCGGTTCGAGCTGTTCGTGCGCGGCGTGGAGCTCGCCAACGGCTGGGAGGAGGAGACTCGACGTGAGGTCGTGGCCGCGCGGATCGCCGCGGCCAACGCCGCCCGAGAGGCCGACGGCCGGTCGCGGCTCCCGGAGCCCGCGCGGCTGCTCGCCGCCCACGGTGAAGGGATGCCCGACGGCGTGGGCGCGGCGCTCGGCTTCGACCGCCTCGTCATGCTCGCCGCGGGTGCCGCGTCGATCGACGCCGTGCGCTGCTTTTCCTCGACCAACGCCTGATGACGACCTGCGGGGCGGGTGCGACGCCGAGATCCCGTGGTAAGAACCAGGTGGATCCCGTATCCTCGGCCCCATGAGGTCGGGCATCGGCGGTTCGTGCATGGTCGGTCTGCTGCTTGTGGCGGCGGCCGCGCGGGCAGGCGGGCCGTTTCCACCCGAGCTCGTCGAGTTCGGGCCGCCATCCGCGGAGCCGTTGTTCAGCGGCGGCGGCCCCGACGCCTGGGATCGGGAACTCCGTGAGCGGGGCTGGATCATGCGGCACGGCGATCGCTGGTCGCTGTGGTACACCGGCTCGAACCCCGACCGCGACCCGATCCGCCGCCTGGGCCTGGCCACGAGCGTCGACGGCCTCAACTGGAGCCGCTCGACCGCAAACCCGCTCGTGCCGGACGCATGGGTCGAGGACGTGTGCGTGGTCCGCGACGCGGGCCGCTACGTGATGTTCGCCGAAGGGGAGCGGGACATCGCCCAGTCGCTCGTGTCGCTCGACCGGGTTCACTGGAACCGCTGCGGTTCGCTCGCCATCCACCGCGCCGCGGGAGGCCCGATTCCCGACGGGCCGCGGGGGACGCCGGCCGTGTGGCTGGAACGCGGCATCTGGCATCTGTTCTACGAACGGATGGACCGCGGCGTCTGGCTGGCCACGTCGCGCGATGGCCGCGCGTTCACGAACGTCAGCGACGATCCGGTGCTGACCTGCGGCCCCGAGCCGTACGACCGCCACGCGATCGCCGTCGATCAGATCGTGCGGCATGCGGGTCGGTATTACGCCTTCTATCACGCGAGCCCGCGCGAGGATCGTGCCACGTGGCAGACATGCCTGGCCACGAGCACCGACCTCGTCCACTGGACGAAGTACGCGGCCAATCCGCTGCTGCCGGTCGATCCTGCCGCCCCCAAGCGATCCAGCGCCACGCTGGTGCACGACGGCGAGCGGTTTCGCCTCTACACGACGCACCCCGACGTCCGCGTGCGACTCGGAATCCACGTGCAGCCCGCACGACGGTGAGCCGGCGTCCGGACGTTCCGGCCCGGACGCACCGCGTCGATCCAGTACCGGGCCACGGCGGCCGCCCGCCGCTCGACGAGCCAGCGCGACACGACCGACGACGTCACCGCCAACGATTATGCCTGTCCTTTTGGCTCGACCTTTTGGCTCTTTTTTTGGCTCTTTTCTGCCTGTCCTTTCGGCCTTTGGCATTGGCGTCCTTCGGGCACGGACCTATCGCAGCCCGTCTGTCGCCGTGAAGAACGCTCCGAAGACCGGAGGAATCTCCTTGACGACCGCCCGCAGGCTGACGCCTTCGGCTTGAAGTGCGGCGTCCAACGAGTCGTCGTGACCGGGCTGGGATCGGAGCACACGATCCACCAGCGGCAGCCATCGCTCGCGAAACCTGTCGGAATACGGATGTCGCTCGTCGAGCCAATGGTTGAGCAGCCGCTCCCGCTTGGCGGGATCACGCCAGAATCGTCGCCCGTACTCTAATCGTGACTCATCTTGATACAGAAGTCTTCGCATTGCAGATCGGCCGTGTTCCCATCGAGGACTGATGCCGCGGTTATCGCGTGATGCCGAGTTGCTTTGCCCAATCGGCGTGCGCGCGGTCCCGAGGTTCGTTGCGTCTCAATTTCGGAACGAGGATGTCCCTGGGAGAGGGAACGCCGACTGACATTTTACCGTAGTTGCGCCGCGCCGCGCGGCCTTCCCAGCCCTCGGGAAACTCCTTCAAGACAGATGCTGGCAGGAGGTTCACATGCCAGCATGGATTCGCTCGAACTCGCTGCCGATCAGGGCGTCGTAGCACAGCCACGCCAGGGCGTCCGAATCGGTCACCGGATCGATGTCCATGCTGTTTTCCGGCAGCCTTGCGTCGATCCCCCGGTCGGCGGCGTGCCACAGTAAAGCAGCTGAACCGATCAGTGTCATCGACGCCGGCTCCGCGAGCGCGGTCCCCCATTCCACGAGCCAATCAATGATCTGCTGCGGCCGGGAAAGCTCTCGACGAGGCATGTAGGCGTTCCATCCAGCGGAGAGGGCGGGGTTCTCCCGGGCCTCTTCCCGACGGAGTCGGCTTTTCTGCGATTCCTGACGCAATGTCCATGCCCGGCAACGACTTGTGATCGTTGGCTGGCCCCCGGCGGTGCCATTCGCCATGGGCGGCCTTCGACCGCCTCGTCATGCTCGCCGCCGGCGCCGACTCGATCGACGCCTTGCGCTGCTTTTCCTCGACCGACGCCTGACGGTCAGCGCTCGAGCGTGAATCCCGTCACGAGCCAGCGCTCCACCTGGCCGCCCTGCCGCTGGACGCGGTCCGGCGCGACCACCAGCCGCAGCGATTCCTCAGGCCGGCCGCAGGCTGCAAGCGAGGCGACGACGACCCAGCCCCCTTCCGTCTCGTCGGCCGGTGCGATCGACGTGACCCGCGGCGGCTGGACTTCGCAGGCTTTCAATCCGCGCACGGCCGCCAGGGTGGCGAACGCGGCCTCCCGATCGGTCGCGGCAGCCGGGCTCGCCGGCGCGCCCGGATGCGCGTGGGGTTCGCCGCCACCGGGCAGCGCCCGCGGCGCACAGACGCTCATCGCGTCGGCCAGCCGGCCCGCTCGCACCGCGTCGATCCAGTGCCGGGCCACGGCGGCCGCCCGCCGCTCCACGAGCCAGCGCGACACGACCGACGACGTCACCGCCTGGGCCCCGAAGCCGACGGCGAGCGCCAGCCCGGCGACTGCGGCCCAGCCGCCGGCCTTGGCCGCGCCCGGACGGTTCACGTCGAAGAGCGCCGCGACGGCCAGCCCGAGCGCCACCAGCGGGATCACCCAGCCGATCGGGTTCACCAGTGCCAGCGCCGACAGCACGCCCGCGACCAGCGCCGCCACGGCCAGCTTGCTCACCGGCCGGTAATCACCCCCGGTCTCGTCCATCGCGGCCTCGCTAGCGGTTCACCCGCAGGCCGGGCTCGTCCTCGAGCCGCTTGCGGCGGTCGGCGTAGCGGATGATGAAGTCGGCGTCCTTGTCGAAGGCGGAGTCCGGCACCGCGAACGGCCCGGTGAGCGTCGAGCCGTGCACCCACGAGAGCCACTTCCGGTCGGGGGCGAGCCCGAAGAACATCCGCGCGTCGGGCGTGGGCTGCACGAAGCCGCGCGGCACGGGCGCCGTATGGAGCGTCACCGCCGTGAAGCAGGTCATCACCCAGCCCACGAGCGCCGCGACGAGCGGCCCGCCGAAGAGTTCCACGGGGCGGCGGAGCTTGACCTTCGTCCGCGAGATCCGATCGGTCGCCTCGCGCAGACCGAGGAGCAGGAGGCAGAACAGGCCCCACAGGGCCACGAAGTCGAGCAGGTAGGTGTAGCTCGGCAGCCGCGGCTCGAGCACCGCGACGATCTTTTCGTACCAGGCCGTGGCCACGGTCGCCGCCAGGACGACGTTGAGCAGCATCACGAGGGTCGACCAGATGCCTTCTTTCCACAGGGCCGCCGAGACCGTCACGAACACCGCCAGCAGGATCAGGTTGAGGATCATTTCGCCCGCACCTCCGCCGCCTCGGGCCGGGCCACGGCCGCCGTGGAAAACACCCGCTGCATCTCCTCCAGCGACGTGACGCCCTCGATCACCAGCGCCATGCCCGCCTCCCGCATCGGCTGCATGCCGTCCTTCGCGGCGGCCTGGCGGAGGATTTTCTGGTCGGCCTTGGCCGCGATCGCCTGCCGGAAGGTCGACCCCGAGGCGAGTTCGAAGACGGCCGTGCGGCCGAGGTAGCCGGTGCCGCGGCACAGCCGGCAGCCGTGCGCCGACGCCTTGCGGAGGTGGGGCAGCTTCTCGGCCGTCGTCTTCAGCCGCGCCAGCACCTCGCCCGGCGTGGGATACTCCTCGCGGCACTTCGGGCAGAGCTTGCGAACGAGCCGCTGGGCGAGCGATCCAACGAGCGTGCGGGCCAGCTGGTCGGGAGACACGCCGCAGGCCTCGAGCCGGGCCACGGCGTCGGCCGCATCGGCGGCCTTCATGCTCACGATCACGAGCTGCTCATCCCCGGCGAGCCGCACGAGTTCGACAGCCAGGG
Organism: Pirellulales bacterium; assembly: GCA_044358905.1. GTDB lineage: Bacteria > Planctomycetota > Planctomycetia > Pirellulales > UBA1268 > QWPN01. The sequence goes on from JBIKND010000066.1 coordinate 10,417, forward strand.
CCCGATCCCGCAGGTCGCGGGTCACGATCACCCGCGGATACTCGCGGAGCGCCGCCGCCAAAGCGTCGTTCGCCGTCACGCCGGTCCGGGCGTCGAACCGCACGGGCCTGACGTTCTGGATCTCCCGCGGCGGCACGGCCGCGTCCTCGAGGGAGATAAAGTCTCGCAGCAACCGGTCGGCTGACTGCACGACGACGTCGAAGGTCGTCGTCAGGCCGGAGGACGGCGGCGACGCGATCACGATCAGACCCTTCTCCAGGGCGAGCAGTTCGCCGAGCCGGTCGGCGATCGCCGCCGGCATCCCCACGTCGGCCGGCTTCTTGAAGATCACCGCCGGCGGCTCGATCTGCACCACCACCTGCTCGCCGCCCGACGCGGCGCGGACGGCCAGGCGGCAGTTGCGCGGCTTGCCGTCGACCTGCAGCGCGAACGTGCCCGAGCGGCCGCTGCGGGCCTGGGGCAGTCCGCAGAGCGCGGCCAACGTGTCGATGACCGCCAGCGCTGCGTCACGGGTGGGCCGCGGCGCCTCGGGGAAGGTCTCCTTCTCCTTGCGGTTGCGCGGGGGCTTCCGCACCCGCGGCTTCTCCCACACGCCGTCCACCTCGTGCCGGACCATGATGCCCTGCGGATCGGGCTCGATGAGCACCGTCGCCGCCCGGGCCACGACGGCCGCCTGGAGGAGCTTGATCGCCTCCTCGCATCCCGGCGTGGCGTTGGCCCGCTGCTCGCGGTCGGCGTTCTCGACCGCGTCGCGGCCCCCGGCCGCCGCGAACTTCACGACCGGCAGCACCTCGGCCGCATCGCCCGGCGCCCCGATGTCGACCCCCAGCGGCGCGAGCAGGCCGGCGACCACGCGCTGCGCGTGCCCGGCCGTCAGGATCCGCTCGTCCTCCCCGACCTGCCGGTTCCGCAGCACCGCGTAGGCCCCGAGCGGCCCGAGCCATGCCAGCAGCATGAGCACCAGGCCGCCGATGGCCGACGGAATCCACCAGGCCACAAGCGCCGCGCCGACGAACGTCAGGGCGACGACCGTGCTCCACAGCGCCGGCCGAAACTTGTGCTTGCGAGCGTCGCGATTGACCCAGTCGCCCGTCGCCGCCCAGCCGAGCACGGCCAGCCACCACAGGGCCAGAGGCACGAGCGCCAGCCCGCCGCCGGGCCCGCGTTGGGCGAACTCCGCGGGCAGCGTCTCCGGCCACTGCGCGACTTCGGCGCGGGCCACGGCCGCCGCCAGGGCGGGCCCGATCGCGGCGACCACCACGCACCCCGGCCGCCTCATCCCATCACCCCGATGCCCTTGAGGGCCATCATCAGCGCCTCGCGGTTGGGCGCGATCTCGAGGGCGTCCTGGCGGTCGATCAGCTCCTGGTCGATGAGGCTCTTGAGGCTCTGCGTGAAATCCTGCATGCCGTCGCGGTGCGACTTGCGGATGTGGTCGGGCAGCTCCTCGTCGCGCCCCTCGAGGACGTACTTCTTCACCATCACGTCGAAGAACATCATCTCCACGACCGGCACCCGGCTGACGCCCGGCTTGATCGACTTGAGCAGCTTCTGAGCCACGATGCCCTTCATGTTGAAGGCCATGGCGCTGCGCAGGGCCTGGTGCATCTCCTCGGGAAACAGGTCGAGGATCCGGGTGATCGTCGTGGCGGCGCTCGAGGCGTGGATCGTGCCGAATACGAGGTGGCCCGTCTCGGCCGCGTGGATCGCGGTCATGAAGGTCTCCTCGTCGCGCATCTCGCCGACAAGGATGATGTCGGGATCCTCGCGGACGGCGTGCTTCATGCCGACGGCGAAGTCCTTGACGTCCTGGCCCACCTCCCGCTGGTTGATCAGGCACTTGTCCTCGGTGAACACGAACTCGATCGGATCCTCGAGCGTGAGGATGTGCTTGCGATAATTCTGGTTGATGAAGTTGAGCATCGACGCGATCGTCGTGCTCTTGCCCGAGCCGGTGACGCCGGCCAGAAGGATCAGCCCCTGATCGAACTGGCAGAGCCGTTCGATCCCCGGCGGCAAGAAGAGGCCCTTGAAGTCGGGGATCTTGTTGTTGACGCGGCGGGCCACGAGCCCGAGCGAGCCCTGCTGCTGGAGGACGTTGAGGCGGAACCGCCACTTCACCCCGTCGACGACCGCCACGTAGGCGAAGTCGCAGCCGCCGTCCGTCTCCAGGATGCGGCGCCGGCGGTCGTCGAGCATCGGCATGATCAGCCGCTGCATCTGCTCGTCGTCGATCTTCGGGGCCTTGAGCGGCTGGAGCGAACCCTTGACGCGGATGATGGCCGGCTGCCCGACCTTCATGTGCAGGTCGCTGCCCTCGAGCTTGACGAGCGCCTCGAAGTAGCGGTCGATCTCCAGACGCGGGCGGGCGTCGGCGGACGCGGCATCGGGCTCGGGCATGGTGCGGATCGCGAGGCGAAGGGCGGCGGGAACAGATCAGCGGGGGGCGGGGCGGACGGGGATTCCCCGGCGGACGAACTCCTCCTTGACCGCTCGGATCGTACACTCTCCGAAGTGGAAGATGCCAGCGGCCAGGGCCGCGTCCGCGCCTCCGATGGTCACGGCGTCGGCGAGGTGCGCGGGGTTCCCCGCCCCGCCGCTGGCCACGACCGGGATTCCCACGGCGCGGCTCACCGCGGCGGTGATCTCGAGGTCGTATCCGTCCCGGGTGCCGTCGCGATCCATACAGGTGAGGACGATCTCGCCGGCCCCGAGCTCCTCGACGCGGCGCGCCCACTCGACGGCCTCGAGGCCCGTCGGCACGCGGCCGCCGTTGATGAACACCTCCCACACCTCGCGGCCGTCGCGCAGCACCCGCTTCGGATCGATGTTCACGACCGTGGCGCAGCTGCCGAGCCGGTCGGCCACGGCGGTGACGAGCTCCGGCGTGCGGACCGCCGCCGAGTTGATGCTCACCTTCTCGGCACCGGCCTGCACGAGCCGCGCCGCGTCGTCGAGCGAGCCGATTCCGCCGCCTACCGTAAAGGGCATGAAGATCGTCTCCGCGACGCGGCGCACCACGTCGAGCATGATCGCCCGCCCCTCGTGGCTGGCCGTGATGTCGAGGAACACCAGTTCGTCGGCCCCCTCGGCCTCGTAGCGGGCGGCCACGGCGACCGGGTCGCCGGCGTCGACGAGGTCGAGAAACTTCGTCCCCTTCACGACCCGGCCCCGCTCCACGTCGAGGCAGGGGATGACCCGTCTGGCGAGCGTCATCCCGGCCGCCTCGCGCCGCCGATCGTGCCCTCGTCGGGGCTCGAGGCCGTGGCGTAGAGCCGCCGCGGAATCCGGCCGGCGAGGAACGCCTGCCGCCCGGCATGGCAGGCGGCCCGCATCGCGACGGCCATTCGCGCCGGATCGGCGGCGTGGGCGATGGCCGTGTTGAGGAGCACGCCGTCGACGCCGAGCTCCATGGCGGCGGCCACGTCGCTGGCGGTGCCCACGCCGGCGTCCACGATCACCGGATAGTCGGGATCGTCGCCCTTCAGATACTCCATGCAGATCCGCAGGTTGTTGGCGTTGAGGATCCCCTGGCCGGAGCCGATCGGGCTGCCGGCCGGCATCACGCTCGCGGCGCCGAGCGCCTTGAGCCGCTTGGCGACGACGGGATCGTCGCTCGTGTAGACGAGCACCGTGAAGCCGTCGTTCACGAGCCGCTCCGTCGCCTCCAGGGTGCCCACGGGATCGGGGAGGAGCGTCTTCTGGTCGCCGAGCACCTCGAGCTTCACCCACTCGGCGCCCGGGTTGCCGAGATCGCGAAGCAGTTCGCGGCCGAGGCGGGCCACGCGCACGGCGTCGTCGGCCGTGTAGCAGCCGGCCGTGTTGGGCAGGAGCGTGTAGCGCGAGGCGTCGAGGTGATCGAGGATGTTCTCGCCGGCCGCGTTCACGAGCCGCTCGCGGCGCACGGCCACGGTCACGCAGTCGGCGCCGGAGAGTTCCAGGCAGCGGGCCATCTCGGCATAGGTGGCGTACTTGCCCGTGCCGACCACGAGCCGGCTGGCGAGCGTGACGCCGCCGACCACGAGCGGCCCGTCGATGCACGCCTCGGCCTCGTCGCCCATTCTCGTCTCCTCCACCTCTGCCATCGCCGCCTCACTCCCGCTGTCGTCAGCCGCCGCCCACGAGCGTGACGATCTCCAGTCGATCACCGGCGGCCAGCATACAGCCGGCCAGACCCGCCCGCGGCACCACCGTCTCGTTCACCTCGACCGCCAGCGGTCGCCCCTCGAAACCGAGCGCCGCGACCACGTCGCGGGCCGTCGCGCCGCTGGCGATGCGATGCGGCTCGCCGTTGACGTCAACCACGATCGTCTCCGCCGCATCCGGCGGGGCGAGGGTCTTCATGACTTTCTCCCGCGGCCCGGTCCGGTCACGGCGCCTTGTCGCCGCCGCCCCGCGGCCGGACGACGTCGAGGAGGAGCAGCGGATTCACGCCGGTGCCCGCTCCGGTCGCGGCCGAGGTCGACCACGGCACGCCGTAGGCCGCCGTCACGCCCGTGCTCACGTCGGTGACGTAGAGCACCGACTGCGCCAGTTTGTTCGCCGTGGGGCCCATGAAGTTCACCTGCCCGGGCACGAGGAGGAACTTCGGGTTCTTCACCTTCCCGGCCTTGAAGCCGAGATCCTTGAGCACGTTGTAGCGATAGCCGACGGTGAACTTCGACGTGTTTTGATTGAGCACGCCGCCGGAGACGTCGCCGGTCTCGAAGTCGAGCATGAACAGCCCCTCCATGCCGTCGCCCACAGGCGTGGTGCAGACCGCGAACGACTCCTCGACGGCCGCCGCCGAGGCGAAGGCGGTGCGCGGCGCGGCGCGGAGCCATCCCCCGATGGCCACGCCGAGGCCGACCGCCGCCAGGACGAGCCCCCACGTCATGCCGCACGGAAACCGCCCCCGTCCACACGCACTCTGCTGGCCGTCGGTCATGTGGTCACTCCTCGAAGAAAGCCAAAAGGAAAAGGAAGGATACGGTACTCGGCTGCGCGGATCCGCCGCTCACGGCTTCGCGGGGGCCGGGGCGGCAGGCGGTGCCGGCTGGGACGGCGCGGCAGGTGGCGCCGGTTCCGGCTTGGCGGGCTCCGCCGGCTTCGGCGTTTCGGGCTTGGCCGGCTCGGCAGGCTTGGGTGCCTCCGGCTTGGCGGCTTCCGCAGCCGGCTTGGCCGGCTCGGCGGCCGCCGGCTTCTCGGGCTCGGCCGCCGGTGGCGGCGCGGGAGGCGGCGGGGGCGGAGGCAGCAGCTTGGCCGCCGGCACGGGCACGAGCCGGCCGCCGGCGTGCGTGCCGACGAAGAGCGTCTTGCCGTCGGGCGCGAAGGCCACGCTCCACACGCTCGACTTCTGTGCCTCGGGGCCTTCCTGCTCCCCCTTCGCGACGACGTCCCACAACTTCACCGCGCCGTCGAGGCTCCCACTGACCAGCCGCGTGCCGTCGGGCGCGAAGGCGACGCTCGTCACCCAGTCTTTGTGGCCTGCAAGCGTGGCGAACTCCTTGGAGTCGGAGGTCGTCCACAGTCGGATCGTGCGATCCGCGCCGGCCGTCGCCAGCCGCGAGCCGTCGGGCGAATACGCCACCGCCCACAGGCTGTCGCCGTGCCCTTCGAGCTTCCCCTTCTCGGCGCCGCTCGCCGGATCCCAGAGCTTGACGAGCTTGTCGCTGCCGCCGCTGGCGAGCGTGGAACCGTCGGCCGAAAAAGCCACCGCCGTCGCCGCGCCGGCATGGGCCGCGATCGCCTTCTGCTCCGTGCCCGCGGCCGTGTCCCAGATCACGACCGAGCCGTCCTCGCCGGCCGTCGCCAGTCGCGCGCCGTCGGGCGAGAAGTCGAGCGACCGCACCCAGCCCTTGTGCTTCTTGAGGTCGTGCTTGATCGTGCGAGCAGGCAGGTCCCAGAGTTTCACGACGCCGTCGTAGCCCGCGGTAGCCGCAAGCTTGCCGTCGCGTGAGACGCGAACGGCCCAGACGGCCGTGCCGTGACCCGCGAGATCGCCCACGCGGCTCCCGTCGGCGGCCTGCCAGACCACCACGTCGCCGGGGCGGTAAAGCAGGCTCTCGCCACCGGCCGTGACGAGCTGCTGCCCGTCGCGCGTGAAATCGGCCGCGATCACCCAACGCTTGAAGTCTCCGAGACTCGCGGCGGGAGCGGGCGCTGCAGGAGCCGGCGGCGGTGGATCGGCCGCCAGGCAGGCGCCGGCCGCCAGGACCGCCCCGACCGACACGCACGCCGCATTGACCTTCCGCCACGCTCGTCGCATTGTCGGCCTCCGGGAATCGTGCCTCCGCGCCGAACCACTCCGTGCCTGGCCCGGCGGCGAATGCCGTCAGTATAGTTGTCCCGCTTCCACCCGTTTCAACCGGAGGCCCGTCGATGGCCGCACCGCATCGCGCCACGCCCCGCCGCCCCGCTGCGAACCGCCGCGCCGTGCTCGTCGCCAGCGGCGACCTGCGGGAAGAGGCGAACCGCATCTGCTGGCCGGCCCAGCGGCAGATGGAGGCCGACCTCGGCGGCGCCTTCGCCCGGGCGGGCTGGAGCCTCGAACGCGGCCACCCGGTGTCGAAGTCCCGCGGTCACGGCTTCCTCGCCAGCGCCCGCGAGGGGCTCGAGGCCTTCGCGGCGATCGATCCGGCCGCGCCGTTGGTCGTCGCCGAGGCCGTCTGGCAGTACTCCAACCACGTGCTGCCCGGCCTGACCACGCACACCGGCCCGATCCTCACCGTCGCCAACTGGTCGGGCCAGTGGCCGGGCCTCGTCGGGATGCTCAACCTCAACGGCTCGCTGACGAAGGCGGGGGTTCCCTACGCCACGCTCTGGGCCGACGACTTCGCGAGCCCGAGCTTCGACCGCCACCTGCGGTCCTGGCTCGACCGCCGCGTCGTGCACCACGACACGAGCCACGTCGTGCCGCTCGACCGCGTGCGGATCCCGGCGGCGCTCGTGCGGCACGGGGAGGCGATCGCCGCCGACCTCCTCCGCCGCAAGGCGCTGATGGGGGTGTTCGACGAGGGCTGCATGGGGATGTTCAACGCCATCGTCCCCGACCGGTTGCTGCACGCCACCGGCGTGTTCAAGGAGCGGCTCAGCCAAAGCGCGCTCTACCACGAAACGCTGCAGGTCGCGGACGCGGAGGCGA
>JBIKND010000230.1:0-4953 GCA_044358905.1 Pirellulales bacterium
GCTCCGCCGGACCCGAATGTGAAGCGGATGGGGTGGGATTCGAACCCACGAGCGACTTTCGCCGCTGCCGGTTTTCAAGACCGGTGCATTCAACCGCTCTGCCACCCATCCGAGCCCGCCGTCCTCCCGGACGCTGCCATATTCTGCGGCATTCGGGCAGGAGCGGCTACCGAGCCGAAAAATCATCCCTCTGGGCGGCCATTGCGGCGGGCCGAACTCCGCGGCGAGCAGTTACTCGAGCGGCGGGGCCAGACTCTGGGCCCAGGGCAACCTTGGCTTCGGCTCGAAACGGTCGTCGACGATGTCGAACTGAAACTCCTCCTTCTCGCCGGGCCCCAGGGGTCGTGTGCCATGCCGGCGGAAAAAACTATGCCGGGCCCGCCTGGCGGGCCGCGGGAGGAACGGCGTGCACGGCACACGCTCCTCGGACTGAACCTGCTGGGAGTAGTACGTGTACGAGCCGTCGAGCCTGACGGCGAACAGCGTCGAGAATGCCAGTTCCCAGCCATCGACGGTTTCATTGCCGGCATTGCACACGGCCACCGTCATCCGGCAGTTTCGTTCCCGCGGGTTCCGATCCCGAGTCACGACCAACTCGAACCGCAAAGCCTCCTCGGCAGCATCGCCCGGCGTCCACGTCGTCGCAAACGCATGCCTCAGGTCTTCGCTGACCACGTGCTGCCACTCGACTGCGGCACCGTTGACGACACTCTCCAGCGGTCCCAGTTGCCGGTCGGCTCGGTCGTTCCACCACAGCACGTCGGTGCCGCGAAGAACACCACGTTGATCGTGCTCGAGAAACACCCCCGCCATCCATTCCGGATCGCCGATCAACAGTTCCTCGAAGCCTCCCGCATTGTCGAAGCTTCGTCCCAACTCGACGCTCCAGCAGAGCTGCGGCATAGGCGGCCGGTCGGATGCCGGCTTCTCATATCGGCCACGACGGCTCTGTTTCCATCGGTGTGCATCGCACACTGCGGCGCCACCAACCCACGGAATTCGCGCGCCCGCCGTCGTCCGCATCGAGACACCGCGGGGCCAAAACACTCTGGGGGTAGCCCGTAACGGACCGATATCCCGAGTCACGAGCACGCCATTTTTCGGCAGCGCGTAGCGGGCACTGCCGAGCACCCAGCGCGGGGGCGTACCCGACTTTTTGTCTTCGAAGACCCAGGCCCGCCCCGTGAAACCGTCGGGCACCGTGATCGTGAACGCCTGGTACGGGGTGCTTGGCAGTGTTTCCGGATCGATCCTCGAAAGCACGAGGCACCAGCCCCACGACAGCACAGCCGCTGCAACCGCAGCCATCCCGCCGCGCCGCGTCCAGGCTCGCCGCGGCGGCGCCACGAGCATGAGGACCACAAAGCCCACCAGCATGGCGACGGCCGCGATCGCGGTCGCAGTCGCGGCCAGGCCGGCGAATGGCCCCTGCGGGGGGAGCCCCGCGCCGCGCCCGACCGCCGGGCCCGGGGCCTCCAATGCCGCTCGCCAGGAGAACAACGCGGCCAGCCACACGGCGAACAGCGGCCATGGAGCAGCGACGAAGGCCCAGGCAGGCGGCGTCCACCTCCGGCCGCGTGCCAGCGTCAACACCCCGATCCCGACCAGTGTCGCCCAGAAGAATATTGAGGCGACGAGTTGGAGCCGTTCCGCGGAAGCGACGAGTTCGGCGTTTCCCATCGCCGCATCCCTTGGGGCTGGCCGCGCCATGCGGGCCATGTCAGCAGGAGGTGCGTGGAGTGTATGCCGGCCGCCCCTGCCTCCGCCATTTCGCCGCCGCCGCCGGCCCGGCTTTGACGCGATTACCGTCTTGTCTTACAGTCTCATCATTCCCGAACACCCCTCCAGGAAAGCAGCACGCATGGGCGGCATCAGCAATCGGATGAAGGAAGTCAAGCGGCGCCGGCACCGCAAGCAGAAGCTCGCGAAGATGCAGACGAAGCTCAAGAAGGCCACGACCAGCGAAAAGCTCGTCATGGCCGAAAAGCTCCGCAAGATGACCGCCGGCTGCAACGACCTCATCGCCCGCATGGGGCTCGAAGACCGGAAGCGCTGAACCCATCGTTGAAGAAGCCATCCATGGCCTTCTTCAACGGTCGACCCCAGGCAACACCGTCGGTTGCCTGCGCCGAGTCGGATACCTGCGCCGACCACTGCCGCATCGTGCGGCTGCGGTGATCCGCTTCAGCCGACCTTCGCGAACGTGAAGCCGTCCTGCACGAAGTCGATCCGCACGGTGCTCCCCTCGGGGAACCTCCCCGAGAGCAGTTCGCGGGCGAGTTCGTTCTGCAGCTGCTGCTGGATCACCCGCTTCAGCGGTCGCGCTCCGTACACGGGGTCGTAGCCCAAGCGGGCGATCTCGTCGAGCGCCGCTTCGGTGCATTCGAGCGTGATGCCCGCCTTCTCGGCCTGCTTCACCAGCCGCTTCACCTGGATGTCGACGATCGTCCGGATGTGCTTCTTGTCGAGCGGGTGGAAGACGATCGTCTCGTCGATCCGATTGAGAAACTCGGGCAGGAACCGGGCCTGCAACGCCTCCTTCACCGCGTCGCGGACCTCCTGCTCGCTGCCCCCCTCCTTCGTGATCTCCTGGATCGCCTGGCTGCCCACGTTGCTCGTCATCACCACGATCGTGTTGGTGAAGTCCACCGTGTGGCCGAGGCTGTCGGTGAGCCGGCCGTCGTCGAGCACCTGGAGGAGCACGTTGAACACGTCGCGATGGGCCTTCTCCGTCTCGTCGAGCAGCACCACGGAGTACGGTCGCCGCCTGACCGCCTCGGTGAGCAGCCCACCCTCCTCATAGCCCACGTAGCCTGGAGGAGCGCCGATCAGCCGGGCGACCGTGTGCTTCTCCATGAACTCGCTCATGTCGATCCGCACCATGGCGTTCTCGTCGTCGAACAGCACCTCGGCGAGGGCCTTGCAGAGCTCCGTCTTTCCGACACCGGTTGGCCCGAGGAAGATGAACGACCCGATCGGCCGGTTGGGATCCTGCAGGCCGGCCCGACTGCGGCGCACCGCGTCGCTCACCGCCTCGACCGCCTCCTCCTGGCCCACGACACGCTGGTGGAGCCGCTCCTCGAGCACGAGCAGCTTGGCCCGCTCGGTCTCCACGAGCCGCGTCACGGGGATGCCGGTCCAGGCGCTGACCACCTCCGCGATCTCCTCGGGGCCGACCTCGCGCCGCAGGAGCCGCTTCGCCGGCGTCTTGCCCACCTCCTTCTCGGTGCCCTCCTGCTCCAGCCGCTGCTGGAGGGCTTTCCGCTGCACGTCCAGCTCGTAGAGCTTCTGGTACATCTCCTCGCCGACGAGCTGCCCCGAGGCCTGCCGCTCCTTGATCTGCACGCCGGCCTGATCGAACGCGAGCTGCACGCCTTCCAACTGTTTCCGTAGTTCCTGCGCGCTGCCCACGCCGCTCTTCTCGGCTTCCCACTGCTTGCGCAGGTCGGCGAGCTTCTTCCGCAGTTCGACCGCCTCCTCCTCGATCTCGACGAGCCGTTCCTTGGCGTGCACCTCCGTCTCCTCGGCGAGCTGGCGGGCCGCGAGTTCGAGCTGCACGAGCCGCCGCTGCACCTCGTCGATTTCGCTGGGCACGCTCTGCAGTTCCATGGCGATCCGGCTGGTCGCCTCGTCCATGAGGTCGATCGCCTTGTCGGGCAGGAAGCGGTCGGCGATGTACCGTTGCGAGAGCTCGGCCGCCGCCACGAGCGCAGAATCCTTGATCTTCACCCCCTTGTGGTGCGCCTCGTACCGCGGCTTGAGCCCGCGGAGAATGGCGATCGTGTCCTCGACGCTCGGCTCGCCCACCATCACCGGCTGAAACCGCCGCTCGAGCGCCGCATCCTTTTCGATGTGCTTGCGATACTCGTCGAGCGTCGTGGCGCCGATGCACCGCAACTCGCCACGGGCGAGCGCGGGCTTGAGCAGGTTGGCGGCGTCGGAGCCCCCCTCGGCGGCGCCCGCGCCGATCACCGTATGCAGCTCGTCGATGAACAGCACGACGTTCCCGGCCGCCGCCTCGACCTCGCGGAGGATGGCCTTGAGGCGGTCCTCGAACTCGCCGCGGTACTTGGTGCCGGCGATCAGCGCGCCCAGGTCGAGGGCCACGACGCGGCGCCCGCGGAGGTTCTCCGGCACGTCGGCCTGCACGATCCGCAGGGCGAGCCCCTCGGCGATCGCCGTCTTGCCCACGCCCGGCTCGCCGATGAGCACGGGGTTGTTCTTGGTGCGCCGCGAGAGAACCTGGATCACGCGGCGAATCTCGGCGTCGCGGCCGATAACGGGGTCGAGCTTGCCCTGGCTGGCCCGCTTCGTGAGGTCGATGCCGTACTTGTCGAGGGCCTGAAACTTCTCCTCGGGATTCTGGTCCGTGACCCGCGACTGGCCGCGGACGGCCTGCAGGCCCGCGAGCAGTTCCTTCTCGCCGACGGCCGCCAACTGGAGGACGTTCTTCGCCTTCGACGGCACCTTCGCCAGGGCCAGCAGCAGGTGATCGGTCGAGACGAACTCGTCCTTCATCTGGTGCGACTCGGCCGTCGCGGCCTCGAACACCTTGATCAGTTCCTGGTCGGGCTGGGGCTGCGCGCCGCCCGAGACCTTGGGCAGATGCGAGAGTTCGGCCTCGACGATCCGCTCGAGGTGGCCGCGGTCGGTGCCGATCTTTTCGAGCAGGGGCCGCACGATCCCCTCCCGCTCGCCGACGAGCGCGTGCAGGAGATGCACGGGCGTCACCTGCGGATTGCCGCGGCTGCCGGCCAGTTCCACGGCGGCCTGCACCGCCTCCTGAGCCTTGATCGTGAACTTGTCGAATCGAAACGGCATGACGCTCCCCTTATCAACCCGGGTTGGCACGACGCCGGCTCGGGGGCGGCAAAAGTCTCCTCGCTGTGGCCGCGGCGGCCACACGCTCGTCGAGCGTTCGCCGACCCCCTCGCCTTCCCTCTCGCTGCTGAA
>JBIKND010000068.1:0-17375 GCA_044358905.1 Pirellulales bacterium
CAGTTGGCCGTGATCATCCTCGCCGCCCGGCTCGGGGCGACGGTGGCCCGCCGGTTCGGGCAGCCGAGCGTGGTGGGGGAGATCGTGGCCGGGCTCCTGTTGGGGCCGTCGGTCTTCGGCGCCGTGGCCCCGGATCTGTTCGCGGTCGTGTTCCGGGGGCCGGGGCAGGGGGGCGGGCTCGAGGCGGCGCTCACCGGATTCAGCCAAGTGGGGCTCGTGCTGCTGCTGTTCCTGGTCGGCATCGAGTTCGACTTCTCCCACATCAGGCGGCAGGGCCGGCCCGCGGCCCTGATTTCGCTGGCCGGAGTGGCCGTGCCCTTCGCGCTCGGAATCGGACTCGCGGTGGCGATGGCGCCGCGACTCACGGCGCTCGGTGCCGCGGGGTCGATCGATCCGCGGACCTTCGCGCTGTTCCTCGGCACGGCCCTGTCGATCACGGCGATCCCGATCCTGGGCCGGATCCTCATCGAGATGGGCCTGCAGCACACGGCGCTCGGCGCGACGGTGATCGCCGCCGCAGCCTGCGACGACGCGGTCGGCTGGACGCTGCTGGCGGCGGTGTCGGCGATCGCGCTGGGCAACTTCGAGGCGGCGGCGATCGGCCGCATGGTCGCCGCCACGCTGGCGTTCGCGGCCGCGATGCTGCTCGTCGTCCGCCCGCTCGCGCTCCCCGTGCTCGAACGGGCCCTGGTCGATGATGGCCCGGGCCGTCCGCGGCTGCCGCTCGGCTGGCTGTCGCTGCTCCTGGCCGCGCTCCTCCTGGCCGCGCTGGGCACGAGCCTGATCGGCATCTTCGCGATCTTCGGGGCCTTTCTCCTGGGGGCGGCGCTGTCGGGGTCGCCGCGGCTGCGGGAGGCCGTCGCCGGTCATCTCACCGACTTCGTCACCGTCTTCTTTCTGCCGATCTTCTTCACCTTCACCGGCCTGCGGACGAACGTCGGCGCGCTGGGTACGCCCGAGGCCTGGCTGTGGTGCGGCGCGGTCTTCGCGGCCGCCGTGCTCGGCAAGTGGGGCGGCTGCGGGCTGGCGGCCCGGCTGGCCGGCATGCCGCCTCGGGAGGCGGCCTGCGTGGGCGTGCTCATGAACACACGGGCGCTGATGGAACTGATCGTAGCGAACGTCGGCATGGACCTGGGCGTGATCCCGCCGGCGGTGTACTGCATGCTCGTGCTGATGGCGATCGGCACGACGCTCATGGCCACGCCGCTGGCCACGCGCTTGCTCCGCGGCACCCCGCACGAGGCCGCGCTCGTGGCCCGGGGCTTCCTCCGCGCCTGAGGCGACCTCGGGACGACGTATACTTCATACGTCTCGGGCACGTGCTCACCAGGGCCGGAGGTTGGCTCGCGTGGGAAGAGTGAGGCGATCATGAGGTCCGGCGGCGGCATCGACACCAGCGAGCAACACCGTTTTCAATCACGGCTGCTGCTGCTGCTGGCGTGCGGGATCGTCGGAGGCGGCGCGGCGGCGGACGAGTTCGACCGGCCGCCGATCTCGTACGCCACGGCCACGCCCGACAATCCGGTCGAGCGGCTCCAGGCCAGGCTCGACGCCGGCGCGGTGACGCTCGAGCATGACGAGCGGTACGGTTACCTGCCGGGCGTGCTCCGCGCCCTGGGCGTGCCGCGATCGAGCCAGACGCTCGTGTTCTCGAAGACGAGCCTGCAGCAGGCGAAGATCGGTCCCCGGAATCCGCGGGCCCTGTACTTCAACGACGACGTCTACGTCGGCTACGTCCGGTCCGGCGACGTGGTCGAACTGTCGGTGGCCGATCCGGCGCTCGGCGCCGTCTTTTACACGCTCGACCAGCAGGCGGTGGACCGGCCGCGGTTCATGCGGCAGACCGAAGACTGCCTGATCTGCCACGGCGGATCGCAGACCCGCGGCGTGCCCGGCCACATCATGCGGTCGGTCTACCCCGACCCGCGGGGCCAGCCGATCTTCTCCGCCGGCTCCTCCAAGGTCGATCACACCACGCCGTTCGCGCATCGCTTCGGCGGCTGGTACGTGACCGGCAGCCATGGCGCCACCACCCACCTCGGCAACATCACCTACCGCACGCGGCCCGCGGGGAACGATCCCGAAGACACGAGCGGTCTGAACCTCGCCGCCATCGGCGATCGGTTTGACGACCGCGGCTACCTCGCCGCGCACAGCGACCTGGTGGCGCTGATGGTGCTCGCCCACCAGGGCAACGCCCACAACGTGATCACCCGGGCCTCGTTCGACACCCGTACGGCGTTGCACCGCGAGGCGGCGCTCAATCGCGAACTTGGCGAGCCGGAGGGGCACCGCTGGCCGAGCACGAACACCGTGCTCGATGCCGCCGCCACGGCGCTCGTGGAATGCTTCCTGTTCTGCGACGAACCGCGGCTGGAGGCCCCGCTGGCCGGCACGAGCGGGTTCACCAACGAGTTCGCGGTCGCCGGACCGCGGGATCCGCAAGGTCGGTCGGTGCGAGATTTCGACCTGCAGACCCGCTTGTTCCGGCACCCGTGCAGTTTTCTGATCTACTCGGCGAGCTTCGACGCGTTGCCGCAGGAACTGCGGGCGCGGTTTTGGACCCGTCTGGACGCGGCCCTCGCCGACGCCGGCCCCACGAGCCGCTTCGCCCATCTGACCGCAGGCGACCGGACCGCGATTCGCGCGATTCTCACCGCCACGAAGCCCGGCGCTCCCGAAACGTGGCGAACGCCCCGATGATGGCTCAGCCGCAGGCGGCGGCGAGGTCGGTGACGAAGCGGCCGACGTCGGCGAGCATCGCATCGCGTGGCTTCGCCTCCGACTCGGCGACGAGCCGCACCAGCGCCGAGCCCACGATCGCGCCGTCGGCCACCGCCGCCACGGCCCGCACCTGCTCGGCCGACGCGATCCCGAAGCCGACGAGGATCGGCACGTCGGTCTGCGTCTTCAGCCAACGGACGCGATCGACCAGGCCGGCCGGCAGTTCCGTGCGGGCGCCGGTCACGCCCGCCACCGACACGCAATACAGGAAGCCCGTGGACTTTTTGGCGATCGCCGCGGCGCGGTCCGGCGGCGTGGTCGGCGTCACCAGTCGCACGAGCGCGAGACCTGCCGCGCGGCAGGCGGCGTCGAGGTCGTCGCTCTCCTCGAGCGGGAGATCCGGCACGACGAATCCGGCGAGACCCGCCGCCAAGGCGTCGGCCACGAAGCGGTCGATGCCCCGGCGGAAGATGAGCGAGTAGCTGGCCATGGCGAGGATCGGCATCGAGCACCCGGCCGCAGCCCGCCGCGCCGCGTCGAACACGCCGGCGAGCGTGATCCCCTGGCCCAGGGCCCGCGTGTAGGAGGCCTGGATGACCGGGCCGTCGGCGATCGGATCGCTGTAGGGCACGCCGAGTTCGCAGAGCGAAGCGCCTGCCGCGTCGATGGTCTCGAGCACGGCGACGGTCGTGTCGACGTCGGGGTCGCCGGCCGTGACGAAGGGGGCGAGGGCCTTGCGGCCGGCGGCGCGATTGGCGGCGAACAGCGCCGCGATGCGGGCGATGCCCGAGGCCGGGGCGGTCGTGGTCATGTCCGCACCCCGCTGCCGTCGGCGGCCAGGCCGCGGAGCCGGGCGATCTCGGCGGCGTCTTTGTCGCCGCGGCCCGAGAGGCAGACGACGAGGATCTCCTCCGGCGAACGCTGGGCCGCCTCGCGGGCCGCCCAGGCGAGTGCGTGCGAGGTTTCCAACGCCGGCAGCACGCCTTCGCGGCGGGCCACGAGGTCGAAGGCGTCGAGGGCCTCGGCGTCGGTGACGCTCGTGTACTCCACGCGGCCCATGTCGCGCCAGTAGCTGTGCTCGGGGCCGACGCCGGGATAGTCGAGGCCCGCCGACACCGAGTGCACGTCGGCCGTCTGGCCGTCCTGGTCCTGGAGGACGTAGCTCAAGGAGCCGTGGAGGATGCCGGGGCTGCCGTAGGAGAGGCTCGCCGCGTGGTCGCCGGGCTTGCCCGAACGGCCGCCCGCCTCGACGCCCACGAGCCGCACGTCGTGGTGGTCCACGAATGGATAGAACATGCCGGCCGCGTTGCTGCCGCCGCCGACGCAGGCCACGACCGTGTCGGGCAGCCGGCCGAGCTGGCGGCGGCACTGCTCCACCGTCTCGCGGCCGATCACGCTCTGGAAGTCGCGGACGATCCGCGGGAAGGGATGCGGGCCGACGACGGAGCCGATGATGTAGTGGGTCGTCTCGACGGAGCCCATCCAGTCGCGCATCGCCTCGTTGATCGCGTCGCGGAGCGTGCGCGAGCCGCTCTCCACGGGGCGGACCTCGGCCCCCATGAACCGCATGTTGCGGACGTTGGGCGCCTGGCGGCGGACGTCCTCGGCGCCCATGTAGACGACGCACTCCAGGCCGAAGCGGGCACAGGCCGTGGCCGTGGCCACGCCGTGCTGGCCCGCGCCGGTCTCGGCGATGATCCGCCGCTTGCCCATGCGGATCGCGAGCAGCCCCTGGCCGAGCGTGTTGTTGATCTTGTGGGCGCCGGTGTGGCTCAGGTCCTCGCGCTTGAAATAGATCTGCGCACCGCCGGCGTGTTCCGTGAGCCGCTTCGCGAAGAGCAGGGGAGTGGGCCGGCCCACGAAGGCCGCGAGCAGGCCGTCGAGCTCGGCGTGAAAGGCGGGGTCGGCTTGGGCCTCGGCGTAGGCCCGCTCCAACTGGTCGAGCGCCGCGGAGAGCGTCTCGGGGACGTAACGGCCGCCGAAGCGGCCGAACCGCCCGTAGGCGTCGGGCACGCTGGACAGCGGTGCGGTGGTCGGGGGCGGCATGCGTGCGGGCCTCGGCGGCGGACGATCAGGAAGACCGACTCGATTGTAGCCCGGCTCCGGACTGCTACCATCCGACCGCCGCGTCGCGGCTTTCTTCCTCCTGCCGCTTTTCACCGCCCGGCGTCGCATGCCCGAACTTCCCGAAGTCGAGACGATGTGCCGCGGGATCGCCGGCTGCGTCGGCCGGCGGATCGTGGCGGCCACGTTGCCCCGCGGCCGCGTGCGGCCGATCACCACCGCGCCCCGGCCGGCCGTGCTCATCGAACGGCTCGCCGGCCGCACGATCGCCGGCGTCTTTCGGCGCGGCAAGCGGGTCGTGCTGGAGGTCGCCGCGCCGGGCGCCGCGCCGTTGTGGCTGGTGATCGAGCCGCGGATGACGGGGCTGATGCTCGTCGCCGACCCGCCCTCGGCGGAGCACGTGCGGCTCGACCTCGCGCTCGGCGCGACCCGCGGCGGTGCCGTCGGGAGGCTCCTGTTCTGGGACCAGCGCGGCCTGGGCACCATCCGGCTGCTCGACGCCGGCGGCCTGGAGCGGGCCTGCGGCGCGGCGAAGCTCGGGCCCGACGGCCTCGTGGTGACGGGCGAAGACCTGGCCGCGCGGCTGGGCTGTTCACGCCGCGCCGTGAAGGTGGCGCTGCTCGACCAGCGGGCCGTGGCCGGCATCGGCAACATCTACGCCGCCGAGATCCTCCATCGTGCGGGCATCGATCCGCGAACGTCGTGTCGCCGCCTGCGGGCCGACGACTGGCAGCGGATCGCCGCATGCACGCGCACGGTGCTCGCCGAGGCGGTGCGACACGAAGGGTCTTCCATCGGCGACGAGACGTACCGCACCGCCACCGGCATCACGGGCAGGTTTCAGAAGCGGCACCGCGTGTACGGTCGCGAAGGTAGGCCGTGCCGCCGATGCCGCCTGCCGATCGTGCGCATCGTGCAGGCCCAGCGATCCACGTTCTTCTGTCCAGGCTGCCAGCCACGACGCGGCGGCAGGGCAGCCAGTTGACGAACTTTGGATCCTGGAATCCTGGATTCATCCGTGAGGGGGCGCATTCCCCGGGAGCCGGGCTATCGGAGCAAGCGCAGCCCGGAGGGCGCAGCGCAGCGGACATGCAGTGAGCGGATGTCACGATGACATCCGCTCACATCCGGCGACGGGGCAAGGGCACCCCCGAACCGTCACCATCACAGCAACTAGCCGGCGTTTGGCACGGACCGTCCGGATGCCGTAGGCTCGTTGATAGCTAGCCCCGCCTTGGAGGAAACCCCATGAGCCCGACGATGCCTGCCGATCGCCTTTCCCGCCGCCGGCTGCTCGCCGGGGCCGCCGCCTGCGCCGGCGGCGCCGTGATCGGCGGCCTCCGCGCGGAGCAGCCGCTGGCCACCGCCGCCGAGACGCTCGCCGGCCGGCTTCACGCGTCGCTCACGCCCGCGCAGCGCGAGAAGGTCTGCTTTCCGTGGGACTACCGGCACCCGAAGTTCGGGCTGCTGCGCACCCGTGTGGGCAACAACTGGAACGCCACCGAGCCGGCCGTGAAGAGCGACTTCTTCACGGCGGATCAGCAGCGGCTGGTGCGCGAGATCTTCGAGCAGCTCATCGAGCCCGAATGGCACGCCCGCTTCGACAAGCAGATGGAGGACGACTGCGGCGGCTTCGGCCACGACCAGTCGATCGCACTGCTCGGGGAGCCGGGCAGCGGGCAGTTCCAGTTCCTGCTCACCGGCCGCCACATGACGCTGCGGTGCGACGGTGACTCCGCCGAGCACGTCGCCTTCGGCGGCCCGATCTTCTACGGCCACGACGCCGGCGGCTTCAACGAGGGGGCCGGTCACAAGGGCAACGTCTTCTGGCCGCAGGCCGTCGCGGCCAACAAGGTGTTCGCGATGCTCGACGGCAAGCAGCGTGCGGCGGCGATCGTCGCGCCGTTGCCCAAGGAGAACGCCGTCGCCTTTCGCGGCAAAGGCGGCGCGCCGGCCGGGATTCCCATCGCGGAGCTCTCGCCCGACCAGCGGGCGGAAGTGGAGAGCGTGCTGGCGATTCTCCTCGAGCCCTACCGCACCCGCGACCGCGACGAGGTCCGCGGCTGCCTCGCCAAGCAGGGCGGGCTCGACCACTGCCGGCTGGCCTTCTACAAGGACGGCGACATCGGTGACGACGGCGTGTGGGACAACTGGCGGCTCGAGGGCCCAGCCTTCGTGTGGCATTTCCGCGGCGCGCCGCACGTGCACGTGTGGGTGAACGTCGCCGACACCCCCGACGTGCCCACGAACGCCTGACCCGCCGCACCATGATCGATTGCTGCATCATCGGCGGCGGGATCGTCGGCCTGTCGATCGCCCGGGAACTCGCCGGCCGCGGGGCGACCGTCCGCGTCCTCGACCGTGGCGACGTGCGCGGCTCCGCCTCCTGGGCGGCGGTGGGCATCTTTCCGCCGGCGCACGAGTATGCCGGCTGCCCGCCGAACGCCGCGCTCACGGCCTGGAGCGGCACGGTGCATCGCCGGTGGGCCGCGGAACTGCTGGCCGAGACCGGCATCGACAACGGCCTGCGACCATGCGGCGGCCTGCACGTGGCGACCGATGCGGCGGGCCTCGCGCGGCTGCGGGAGTCGGTGGCGGCGTGGCGGTCGCAGGGCACGACGTGCCACGAACTCGACGCCGCGGCGCTCGCCGGCCGCGAACCGGCCTTGGCCGATGCGGTGACCCGCGGGGCGGTTCTCGGGGGCGTTCTGCTGCCCGAAGAGCAGTCGTTCCGCTCGCCGCGGCACCTCAAGGCGCTCGAGGCGTCATGCCGGGCGCGGGGAGTGACGATCAGCCGCGACGCGACGGGGAGAGACGTGCGGCGGACGGGCGGCAGGGTCGAGGCCGTGGTCGCGGACGTGGCGGGGTCGGTCGAGACGGTGCAGGCAGGGCAGTTCGTGCTCGCGGCGGGTGCCTGGACGGGCGGGTTCGGCGAGCGGTGGGGCCTGTCGATCGCCACGCGGCCGATCCGCGGGCAGATCGCCTTGCTCGAACTGCCGCGGCAGGTGCTCACGCGGATCGTGAATAGCGGGATCGACTACCTCGTGCCGCGCGAAGACGGTCACCTGCTCGTCGGTTCGACGCTCGAAGACGCGGGCTTCGATCCGACGACGACCGACGCCGCGATCGACAGGCTGCTCGGCGTGGCCCGAAACCTGCTCGGCGACGTGGCCGGCGTCCGGCCGACCCGCACGTGGGCGGGGCTGCGGCCGGGGTCCGTGGACGGTCTGCCCACGATCGGTCCCATTCCGGGCCTCGACAACGCCTTCGTCGCGGCCGGGCACTTTCGCGCCGGGTTGCACCAGTCGGCCGGCACGGCCCTGATGATCGCCGACCTGCTCGAGGGCCGCACGCCGCGGATCGATCCCGCGGCCTTCGCCGCCGACCGGCCACCGGCGCCGCCGGGGCCCGATTCGGTGCAGGCCTACCTGGCCCGAGCCGCCGCGGCTTCGGCCTGACGCCTGGCGAGCCCGCGGGGGCTACTGCAAAAGTTCCTTGACCCGGATGGCGGCCGTACGGCCGATTGGGAGCGGCTCGGCCACGCCGGTGAAGAAGAGCAGCGTCTGGTCGCGTGACTGCCACTGGGTCGAGCGGATCGCCTGCAATTGGACGATCAGCGAGCGGCTGACGCGGGTGAAGTCCGCCGGCGGCAGCGATCGCTCCCACTCGGCCATCGTCCGCCGAATGAGCCGTGGGGCGCCGCCGCGAATCTGCACCCGCGTGTAGTTTTTGATGGCCTCGATCCAGACGATTTCGGCGTACCGCACCACCTCCAGGCCGCGGCCGCGGCTGCCGGAGAGCGTGACCGCATCGGCGGTGTCGGCGGAGGCCTCGCCGGCTTCTTCGTCGGCGAGGCCGGCGGCCGGCCGCGATCCGCCGGTGGGCCGTGCGAAAGGGCCGTCTTGCTCGAGTTGCTGTCCGAGCCTCTCCACAGTGACCAGGAGGCGGTCGTGGTCGAAGGGCTTGAGCACGTAGTCGACGGCACCGTGGCGGAAGGCGTCGACCGCGTGCCCCTCGTGCGCGGTCACGAACACGACCTTGGTGCCCGGCGGGACGCTCGCCACGAGGTCGATGCCCAGCCGGCCCGGCATGTTGATGTCGACGAAGACGACGTCGGGCACGCGGCCACGGAGGAATCGCTCCGCGTCGTCGACGCTGCGGGCGGTGCCGATCACCTCGACGGCCTCGAAATCCTCCAGGAGCGTGGCCAGCCGTTCGAGGGCCAGGGGTTCGTCGTCGACGAGCAGCGCCGTGATCATCGGTGTGATTCCTGCGGAGGCGGGATGAGCCTGGCCGAGGCGGGAGTCGAGGAGGCTGCCGCCAGGGGGATCGTGATGCGGACCCGAACCCAGCCGTCCGCCGCGCCGTGGGTGACGGTCGCATCCGCGCCGACGAGAAGCGTGAGCCGGCGGGCGAGCGACTCCAGGCCGGTGCCCGTCGAGGCACGGCTGGTGGCGGGGGCCCACTGGCCGGTGTTCGCCACCTCCACCACGAGCCGGTCGCCCTCCCGGCGGGCCGCGATCTCCACCCGCAGCGGCCGCGGCGACGAATCGGCGCCGTACTTGAGCGCGTTTTCCACGAGCGGCTGGACCATCGCCGGCGGCACCGGCACGCCGCGCACGTCCCTGTCGCAGTCGATGCGGGTCAGGAGCCCGTCGCCGAACCGGACCGACTGGACCGTGAGGTATTGCTCCAGGGCGTCGATCTCGCGGGCCAGGGGTTCGAGGGTCGCGGCGGGGCGGAGGAGGAAACGCAGGTAGTTGGCCAACGCCTGGGTCACCGTGTCGATCGCCTCCGGGTTTTCCCGGCTGGCAAGAATGGTGTTCAGCGAGTTGAACAGAAAGTGAGGGCTGATCTGGGCCTGCAGACGGTGGAGTTCGTTTCGCAGGGCGAGCGACTCGGCCTCGATGGCCCGGAACTCGGTCGTGTTGCGTTCCTTGATCAGGTGAAAACCGAAATAGATCGCACACCAGTTGCCGAGCAGCGTGAGATCGATGGCCAGGCGGGCCATGAGCCCGAGGCCGCGGCCGGCCTCGGGATTCGGCCCCCAGGTCCGCTCCACGAAGCCCAGCAACAACGCGATCAGCACGGCGGAGGTCAGCAGGCCCCCGGCCACCAGACCGATCTTCGACACACCGATGCGCCGGAGCAGGCTCTCCTTGAGCGACAGCCAGCGCATGGCCGCCGTGGCGACGAAGCAGCAGAAGATCCTGGTAGCGACAAGCGGCACCGATACCGGCACGCCCGGTCGGAAGGCGTCGATCACCATCACGATCCCGCCGAACGCGACGAGCCAGAAGAGGGTGTGGGCGCACCAGAAGACCGCTTCCCGTCCCATCGGCGACCGGATAAGGGGCGTGGGCAGGGCGCGGCCGGCCCCACCGGAAACGCGGATCGTCGGGGGCGCGATGGAAACTGCCGGCGAAGTCATG
This sequence comes from Pirellulales bacterium, assembly GCA_044358905.1. GTDB lineage: Bacteria > Planctomycetota > Planctomycetia > Pirellulales > UBA1268 > QWPN01. Next base: position 10,221 of record JBIKND010000068.1, read on the forward strand.
GGCGGGCTGGGGGGACGCACGGCCGGGCCAATCACCCGTGCACCTTCATCTTTCTCGGAACGGGCGGCGATCGCAAGGTTTCCGGCCGCGGACGGCCGGATTGCGGTGTACCGGGGGCGGCGTTCGTCTCACCAGCGGGCTTCGAGGCCGAGGTTGACGCTCCCTCGCGCAAACTGCCAATTCGTCGCTGAACGACAATGAGATTCGTCAGGCGGCGGCTGGCGAGAGTCGCCCGTGGATCGCCTCGACGTCGTCCACCGACAGGCCGCCGTCCGGCCGCGACGCCGCCAACACGCCGGCCAGTTCCGCCAGGCGGATGACGGCCGCCGGGGTCCCCGCCGCGATCTCGTGGACCGTACGGGCCGACGTGTCCTGCACGGCGACCGGCCGCCCCACGACGCTCGCGAGAGTCGCCTCCAGCAGGCGCCGCGTCTCCGCGGCCGTGAACGTGGGCAGCGCCACCCGGATGCGGACGGCCTGCTCGAGTCGCGTGTCGCGCGTCATGAGCGTGAACAGCCGCCCTTCGCCCGCGAGCACGAGGCACGCGGCCGGCCGCCGGTCGCGGCACCGCTGCAGGAGCCGCCCGAGCGTCGCTTCGTCGGCCTGGTGGGCGTCGTCCACGAGGACGACCTCCGGCAGGGCGGCGGCCTCGCCCCAATGCGCCGCGTCGCCCAGCCCGACCGACCGTCGGGCACCGATCGCCGCCGCGAGATCCGCGAGCACCGTCGTCTTGCCGACGCCGCCTGGGCCGCACAGGAGCGCGACACCGCCCGCCTGTTCGCAGCCGCAGGCGAGTTTCGCGACGGCCGCCCGCTGGGCGTCGGTGAGGCGATCGGGCAGCGGCTCGCTCATGGCTCCTTCTCCGCCTCGACATCGGTGGCCGCGAACGTCACCACCTCGCCGAGCAATTCGATGCCGATCGCCGCCAGTGCCGCCTCGATCGCCGGGGCCGCGGGGCGGTCGGCCCGGCGGACGAGGATGGCGGCGTCGCAGCCGTAGCTCGCGACGAGCAGCCGCGGGCGGCGGATCGGGCCGGGCGGAAACCAGACGCCGGCGTCCACGAGCACGATCCGCTTGTCGTGCGTCGGTCCCGCATGCGTTGTGAGGTTTCCGGCATCGCCCACGACGACCTCGCGGCCGCGGGACTGCAGCACCCGGACGAGTGCGGCGACGATCGTCGTCCGCCCCTCGCCGCGTTCACACCCGGCCACGGCGATCACCCGGCGGCCGCGACCTCGCGCCGCCTCGACGCGGTCGGCGATGGCCTGCCACTGCGGCGCCGCCTCCACGAGCAGCCGTTCCACGAGAGGTGCGGCTTCCGCGGTTGAATCCAGCGGGGCTACGCTCCGCTGCGGAGCCACCACCGCCGCGGCACACTCGGGCACCGGATCGGCGATGACGGACGGCGGGGCCGTGGAGGGCGGCGGCGAGTGCGCGGGCAGTTCCTGCCAGCGACGCACGAAGGCGGCGTCGAGTGTGTCGAGTGTCATGGTGCGATCGTCTCCACCGCGGTCGCCGGTGGCTCGAGGGCGAGCCGGGCCGGCCGCCGCTGCCGTGCGAGCCGCTCCTGCTCGTGCCAGGTGGCGAGGGTCCATACGATCGCCGCGATCACCGCCAGGGTGGCGACGGACCAGGCCGGAAACCGCGGCCGCCGCCGGCCCGCGCCGACGGGAATGCCGGACCTGACGACAGCCGGCTCCGCAGGCGCCGTGGGCCCCTCGGTCGCCGCCGGCGCGAGGTGCGGAATCCGCGCGATCGTCTCCATGACCTCCCCCATTCGTCGTGAACGATCGTCTTGCCCCACTCGTGCGCTTGAGCGGCCGGCCGCCGGCCGGTGCAGCATGCGGCATCGACGCAGCCGGGGGCCGCAAGGCCATGACACTCTTCGCCATATGCCCCAATCCCCCAGTCGCCTATGATGCTCGAGAGGCGGCCCCGGGCCGCATTTCATTCGTTTTTCCGCCTTTTCCGGACCGTCGATGCCAGCCGCCAGCCGTGCCGATCTTCTCCGTTCCGTCCTCGCCGACCGCATCGCCATCCTCGACGGCGCCATGGGCACGATGGTGCACCAGCTGACGCTCGACGAGGCCGGCTTTCGCGGGGCCCGATTCGCCGACCACCACCGCGACCTCAAGAACTGCATCGACGTTCTCACGCTCACGCAGGGGGACGCGATCCGCGGCATCCATGCCGCCTACCTGGAGGCGGGCGCCGACATCGTCGAAACCAACACCTTCGGGGCGACGAGCATCGCGCTGGCCGACTTCGGGCTCCAGCACCACACCCGGGAGATGAACCTCGTCGCCGCGTCGCTGGCCCGAACTGCGGCCGACGCGGTCACGGCCAAGACGCCCGACCGGCCGCGGTTCGTGGCCGGCTCGATCGGTCCGACCAACAAGCAGCTTTCCATTTCCGGCAACGTGGCCGATCCCGGCCACCGCGACGTCACGTTCGACCAGATGGTGGCGGCCTACCGGGAGCAGATCGAGGCCCTGATCGACGGCGGCGTGGACATCCTGCTGGCGGAGACGGCCTTCGACACGCTCGTGCTCAAGGCCTGCCTGCACGCGATCGAGCAGGTGTTCTCCGATCTCGGCCGCTCGCTGCCGGTGATGGCCTCGTTCACGATCTTCGAAGGCGGCCGCACGCTCTCCGCGCAGACGGTCGAGGCCTGCTGGACGAGCATCTCCCACATCGACCTCCTCTCCGCCGGCATCAACTGCGCGCTCGGCCCGGAGAAGCTCCGGACCCACGTCGCCGACCTCTCCCGGATCACGCCGCGGCTGGTGAGCTGCTATCCCAACGCCGGCCTGCCCAACGCGCTCGGCGGCTTCGACGAGACGCCCGAGATGATGGCTTCCGTGCTCCGGGAGTACGCCGAGGCCGGCTGGCTGAACATCGTGGGCGGCTGCTGCGGCACGACGCCGGCGCACATCGCCGCGATCGCCGACGTGATGCGGAACTACCCGCCGCGCACGCCGGCCGCGCCGCCGCGGCGGAGCCGTTACTCGGGCCTGGAGATGCTGGAGATCCGGCCGGAGAGCAGCTTCACGATCGTGGGCGAGCGGACGAACGTGACCGGCTCCCGGGCCTTCGCCCGCCTCATCAAGGAGGAGCGGTACGAGGAGGCCCTCGGCGTCGCCCGCCAGCAGGTGGAGAACGGCGCCAACATCATCGACGTCAACGTCGACGAGGGGATGCTCGACGGCGTCAAGGTGATGACGAAGTTCCTCACGCTGCTCTCCAGCGAGCCCGAGATCTCCCGCGTGCCGATCATGATCGACTCCTCACGGTTCGAGGTGCTCGAGGCGGGGCTGAAGTGCGTCCAGGGCAAGGGGATCGTGAACTCGATCAGCCTCAAGGAAGGCGAGGCGAAGTTCCTGGAGCACGCGGCCATCGTCCGCAGCCACGGGGCGGCGGTCGTCGTCATGGCCTTCGACGAGGAGGGGCAGGCGACCGACGTGGACCGCCGGGTGTCGATCTGCAAGCGGGCCTACCGGCTGCTCACCGAGCAGGCCGGATTCCCGCCCGAAGACATCATCTTCGACCCCAACATCCTCACCGTGGCCACGGGCATCGAGGAGCACAACCGCTACGCGGTCAACTTCCTCCAGGCCACGCGGCAGATCAAGGAGGCGATGCCGGCGGTGAAGGTCTCGGGGGGCGTGAGTAACATCTCCTTCTCCTTCCGGGGCAACGAGGTCGTCCGCGAGGCGATGCACTCCTGCTTCCTGTACCACGCGATCCGCGCGGGCATGGAGATGGGGATCGTGAACGCCGGTCAGCTCGCCGTGTACGAGGAGATCGAGCCCGAACTGAAGACCCGGATCGAGGACGTGCTCTTCGACCGCCGGCCCGACGCCACCGAGCGGCTCGTGGAGTTCGCCGAGACGGTGAAGAAGCAGGACGGGGCCGCGGCGGCCCAGGCCGACGCCTGGCGGAGCCTCGACGTCGAGGCCCGGCTGTCGCACGCGCTGGTGAAGGGGATCGTGGACCACATCGACGAGGACGTCGAGGCGGCCCGGCAGCGGTATGCCACGAGCCTGGAGATCATCGAGGGCCCGCTGATGCAGGGCATGCAGACGGTGGGCGACCTGTTCGGCGAGGGGAAGATGTTCCTGCCGCAGGTCGTGAAGAGCGCCCGCGTGATGAAGAAGGCGGTCAACTACCTGCTGCCCCACATGGAGGCCGAGCGGCTGGCCGCCGGCACGACGCAAACGAAGCGGGGCCGGGTGCTCATGGCCACGGTGAAGGGCGACGTCCACGACATCGGCAAGAACATCGTCGGCGTGGTCCTCGGCTGCAACAACTACGAGGTGGTCGATCTCGGCGTGATGGTGCCGTGCACGAAGATCATCGACGAGGCGATCCGCAACGAGGTCGACATCGTCGGCCTCTCCGGGCTGATCACGCCCAGCCTCGACGAGATGGTGCAGGTGGCGCAGGAGCTCGAGCACGCGGGGCTGAAGATGCCGCTGCTGATCGGCGGGGCCACGACCTCGGCCCGCCATACCGCCGTGAAGATCGCCCCGAAGTACTCCGGCGCGGTCGTGCACGTGAACGACGCCTCGCGGGCCGCCGGCGTCGTGGACAAGCTTTTGAGCCCGACGCTCCGCGAAGAGTTCGTCCGGGCCACCCGCGACTCCCAGGCCCGCGACCTGGAAAACTTCAGGCGTCGCCAGGAGACGAAGCTGGTGTCCTACGCGACGGCGTGCGCCAAGCGGTGGACCACGGACTGGGCCACGGCCCCGATCGACGTGCCGGAGTTCCTCGGCGTCCGCACGCTGGAAAAGATCCCGCTCGGCGAACTGATCCCGTTCATCGATTGGTCGCCCTTCTTCCTGTCGTGGGAGCTCAAGGGCAAGCATCCGGCGATCTTCGCCGACCCCGTGGTCGGTGAAGAGGCCCGGAAACTCCACGCCGACGCGCTGCGGATGCTCGACGAGATCGTCCGTGCCGACGCCCTCGTGGCGAAGGCGACCTATGGTTTCTTCCCGGCCAATGCCGCCGGGGATGACGTCATTCTCTACACCGACGAGTCCCGCTCGACCGAGCGGGGCCGGGTGCACACGCTGCGGCAGCAGTGGGAGCGGCAGGGGCAGGACGTGTTTCACGCCCTGGCCGACTTCGTGGCGCCGGTGGAGAGCGGTCGGAAGGACTACCTCGGCGCCTTCGCCTGCACGGCGGGGCACGGCTGCGAGGAGTTGTGCCGGAAGTACGACCTCGACCACGACGACTATGGCTCGATCATGGCCAAGGCCGTGGCCGACCGGCTGGCGGAGGCGTGCGCCGAGTGGCTGCACGCCCGGGTTCGTCGCGAATGGGGCTTCGGCCGGCAGGAGACGCTCTCACCCGAGGACCTGATCGAGGAGAAGTATCGCGGCATCCGCCCGGCCCCCGGGTATCCGGCCTGCCCGGACCACACGGAGAAGCGGTCGCTCTTCGCCTGGCTGGATGCGGGGGCAGGGGCGGGAATGACGCTCACGGAGAGTTGCGCGATGCTACCGGCCGCGAGTGTCAGCGGGCTCTATTTCGCCCATCCGGAAAGCCGATACTTCGCGGTGGACCGGATCACCCGGGAGCAGGTCGAGGCCTACGCGGCCCGCAAGGGGATGCCGGTCGCCGAAGTGCAAAAGTGGCTGGCGCCGAACCTTGGCTACGATCCGTGAGTGATCGCGGATGTGATCGTACGCGAGCCCAACCCGGCGACGGGACGGCATGAGTTGCGTCGCTGGCGGCCGCACGCCACGCTCCGCATCCTCACGCCGATCCGGTCGCCTTCCCTGATTCGTGATGAAGAGGCCGGTGATGAGTCTTGGATCGCGCTGCTCGGCTGATGGGGAGGGGGAATCCCCTCGCCTTGCCTGATTGAGGACGGACCGATGGCGATGAAAGACGGATCTCGCTTTTCGGCTGAGGGGGAGGGGGAGGGCAAGAAGCGGCCGCGGACGCGGCGGGTCGTGCTCGACGGCGGCGCGGTCGAGGCGGCGCCGGCGGCCACGAGCCTGCAGGTCGAGCGGTTCCTCGACTACGTCCGCCACGAGCGGGCCCTCGCCGTCAACACCCAGGCCGCCTACCGGCGGGACCTCCGCGACTTCACCAGCTGGCTCGGCGGGCGATCCGCGGCGGGGCTCTCCGTCCGCGACCTCGGTGACTACTTCGCCTTCCTCGCGAAGAAGGGCCTGGCCCGGGCGAGCATCGCCCGCCAAGCCGCCACCCTGAAGACGTTCTACGCGTTCCTGCAGCTCGAGGGCGTGGTGACGGAGAGCCCGGCGGAGCTGATCACGGCCGCCCGGCGCGACGACGCCATTCCGGGCACGCTGTCACCCGACCAGGTCGATCGGCTGCTGGCCAGCCCCGACGGCCGCTCGCCGGTGGGCATGCGCGACCGGGCGCTGCTGGAGCTGCTCTACGCCACCGGCTGCCGGGCCTCGGAGGTCTCGGCGATGCGGCTGGCCGACCTGCACCTCGCCGAGAGCTTCTGCACCTGCCGCGGCAAGGGCAACAAGGAGCGGGTGGTGCCGCTCGGCCGGCGGGCGGTCGCGGCGCTCCGGGCCTGGCTGGAGGGACCGCGCAAGGCCTTCGCGGCCCGGGCCGGGGCCACCCCGTCGTGGGCCATCCTCTCGGCCCGTGGCAACCGGCTCTCGCGGATGAGGATCTGGGAGGTCGTCCGCGAGCACGCCGCAGCCGCCGGCATTCCGCCCGACATCGGCCCCCACACGCTGCGGCACAGTTTCGCCACGCACCTCGTGGCCGGCGGCGTGGATCTGCGGCACGTGCAGGAGATGCTCGGCCACGCCAGCATCGCCACGACCCAGCGCTACACGCACGTCGACGCCGGGCGTCTCAAGTCGATCCACACGAAGTTCCACCCGCGGGGGTGATGCTTCGTTCTGGAGCGGCGGTCTCCGACAGCCGACGAGGATCCCGTTCGTGAAGCGTCGGCCTGCGACGGCCGTTGGGCCTTCCGGATGCCCTTGAAGCCCGAGGCGCGAGCCGAGGGAATGCGGCCCGACTTTCGGTGGGGCGACGCGCATTCCCTCAGTTTGCGCTTCGGGCTTCCCAGCAGCGAAGCCGCCGCTACAGGGGCGCACGACGGTCGGAGACCGCCGCTACAGGCTCGGGCGCTTTGTCCACGGAAAACTAGCCCGGCTT
>JBIKND010000069.1:0-17306 GCA_044358905.1 Pirellulales bacterium
CGGGCCTGCTTCGGCTTACGCGAGGCTCGCCTGGAGGGCGAGCCATCGCAGGTCGAGGCACACCTCGGCTGTGCCTCCGACCTGCCAAGGCTGCCGGGGCCATGGATGGCCCGGCAGCCGTAAAGTCAGAAGCAGCCGTTGCGAACTTCCTGGGTGATCAGTTCCTTGAGCCGCTGGATCGCCTGCTGCTCCAGCGCCTTGGCGTCACACCAGAACTGCCGCAGATCGTCCCGCCACTCGGCGTTGGCGATGTACTGGTCGTACCGCCACAGGGCATCGAGCCGGCGGCTGAGTTCGTGGACGAGATCGTGGTCGTGGTCCGAGCATCCGGCCGTCTCGCCCATGTGGGCGAGTTCCCGTTCAGCGGCGAGCGTCATCGGCGAATCTCCAGGGGTGGGCTGCCCGCCAGCCAGGCCGTCGGGCGGAACAGGAACGCCGTCCCTGGAACAACGTGAACCGCGCTGCGTGCGGCTCGGCTCTAGTGTCGCCACGGGCGGCGCCGCGGCAAGTCAGGCCATTCACCCGCGTCGCCCCGCCGCCGGACACTTGGCTTGGGGAATCTCGGGGTTCGGGATACGATAGAAGCAGGGGCACCAGGCACGAAGTTGCCATGAGCACTTTGGATCGCGACGCCGAGTCGATCGGCGGCCGCTCGGGCTTGCCCCTCCGTTCGTTCGACGATTGGGTCCATCTGACCAGCGACCCGCAGAGGCTGGCGGGTCTCGGTCGTCCTGCAGCCGCCCAGCCACTGCCGCAGTCAGACGCGACGGCGTTTCGGCCCACCGTCCGTGGCCCGATGGCCCTGCTGCGGATCGTGGACGACGGGAGCGAGGACGGAGAACTGGTCCGCATTCGCCAGGAGCGGTGCGTCATCGGTCGCAGCGATGGGGATGTTGTCATCCCCCACGACATTTCGATGTCGCCCCGCCATGCCGCCATCGAGCGGCTCGGCGAATCGGGCTGGCGGCTGTGCGATCTCGACAGCGCCGGCGGCACGTTCGCCCGCGTGACCACGGCCCGCCTGCGCGACGGCACCATGCTGCAGGTGGGCCGCACGCGACTCCGGTTCCAGGCGGTCGATCTCACCGAGGCGTGGCTGATCGAAGACCGGCCGGATCGACCGGGAGTGCGGCACGAGTGTCATGCGCCGGCAACGTCGCTCGGCAGGGCCGGCTGCGGCTGTGGGATCGGACTCGACGATCCCTTCGTCAGCCCGATCCACGCCACCGTGCACCGCACGCACCGCGGCTGGACGATCGACAACACAGGCATGAACGGCCTCTGGGTGCGGATCGAGGCGCCCGTCCGCCTGGCGTCACCATCGCAGTTCCTGTGCGGCGAGCAGCGGTTCGTGTTCATGCCCTGCGGCTGACGGACAGCCTGCTATTCCAGCATCCACTCGGGGAGGCGGCGAACCCTGCCCTCCCGATCGACGCACACGACGGTGGTCGTGCCCGTGGCGATGATCGCCGCGCCGCGGATCAGTTCATAGGCATGGCGGATATGGGCCGCCCCGACCTTCTCCACCCTGGTGCGCAGCACGAGCAGATCGTCGTACTCCGCCGGGGCGAGGTACTTGCACGTCACGTCCGCCACCACCATGAAGAGCCCGGCATCCTCGAACTCGCGGTAGGTCCGCCCGTGGCCCCGCAGCATCTCCGTGCGGCCCATCTCGAAGTAGGTCAGATAGTTTGCGTGGTGGACCCGCCGTTGCCCGTCGGTCTCCTGGTAGCGAACGCGGATTTCCAGTTCGTGGACGGCGGGCATCGGAGCTCCTCATGGGCGGGTGATCGGCGTCGCGGCCTCGCGACGCAGGTTCGTTGACCCGCCGTGTCGATGGAATCTATCCTCTCCTTCACGTGGCGCCCCCTCCCTTCCTGCCCCGATCTCCGGAGACCTCCCTTGAGCCTAGGCGACGCAGGTGAAGGCGGCATCAGCTTTGCGACCGCCCGCGGCCGCGGCTGGCCAACCCTCCGCCAATTCACCGTGTTTCTCGAAAACCGGGTGGGCCAGCTGCTCGAGGTCGTGCGGCGGTTCGAAGGCTCGCGCGTGCGCATCGTGGCGCTGTCGATCAACGACTCCGGTGAATGCGCCTTCGTGCGTTTCCTGCTCAGCCACCCGGAGCAAGGCCGGGAGATCCTCGAACGGGCCGGGCTGGCCCTCATCGAGAGCGACCTGATCGGCGTCGAGCTGCCCGAGGATTCGCAGCCCCTGTTGCGGATCTGCACGGCCCTGCTGCAGGCCGAAGTGAACATCATCCAGGCCTACCCGATTCTCGCGCGGCCCCGCGGCCGGCCGGCCGTGGCGCTCATGGTGGACAACACCGAAATGGGACTGGAGACCCTCGGCGCCAAGGGGTTCACGATGATCACGGAGGGCGACCTCGACGGGGACGAGTAGACGTGCCGATCGGCTCCGTCACTCGAACATCCCGTCGGGAAGTCCCTGCACCTGCCGAACGACGATCTTCTCGATCGTGTCCCAGGCCACGGCCGTCAACGTGACGCTGCCGTCGACGGCCTGGCTGGCGAACAGGCCGTGGGTGCCTCGTGACCAGTTCGGCTCGTACCACTCCGGCAGGATGACGCTCCCTCCGGAAAGGTGCAGTTCGACGATACCGCCGTGATGGTCGCGTTCCACCCACAGTCGCGCCACGAGCCGCGCCGCGGGGTGCTCCGCCCCGCCGCCGGCGTCCGACGACGGCGGGCCAGCCCACGCAGCCGCCGTTCCACCCGCTGGGCCGAGGTCCAGACCCACGTTCGAAGCCTCCGCTTCAACGCCAAACGTCCACTCCGGCGCCGGAGCGGGCGGCGGCGGAGCCTCGGGGGCCTCGGGCTCGGCGACCACGGCCTCGGGCTCGGGCTCGGCGACGGCGGGCGCCTCCACGTCCCCGGCCTCCGGTTCCACGACCGGCGCTGTCTCCTCGGTGGGAAACTCCACGGCCGGCGCGGGCTCGACCGGCGGCTGCTTCCCCACGACCGGAATCACGACCGGCACCTGGCATTTGGTGCACAGACCGCGTTTGCCGGCCAGCTTCGCCGGCACGACGATCTTGTCGCCGTTCGGGCAGAAGAAAACGATCTTGTCGCCCACCCGTCGGGGCTCGGAGGTCGCGGCCTCGGCCTGCTTCCGCGGAATAATTCTCGTCTTCTCTTCGGACACGTGGCTCGGCTCCGTGGCACCAGGCCCGCCGCCGTCACGGCTCGGGAACCCTGTCGACGAAGTCTACCTCGTGGACGCCCCGCTTGACGGGCCGCGGCGGCCGTCTGACACTGCCCCGCGGAGGCGGGTGTCCGCCCAGCCCACGAGCCCCGTCCGGGCCACTCCCGTCCACCGGTCTCCCGATGCCGATTCCCGTCATCTGCCCCGGTTGCAAGGCGCAGTTCACCGTCAGCGACCAGTTCGCCGGTCGCACCGGGCCGTGCCCGAAGTGCAAGCAGCCGATCACGATCCCGGCGGCGGTCGTCAAGACGGTCACCATTCACGAACCAGAAGCCCCGACCGCTGGATCGGCGACCGCGGGCCGGCCTCCCCTCGCCCCCATCAAACGGGTCGAAAAGCCGGTGACGTCCCTGGCCTTCGCCGCCACCGCCGCCGGCGCGGTGGCGACCATGCTCCTGGCCTGGCTGACCGGCGCGACGTTCGCGCCGGAGAAGCCGCCGGACTGGCTGCTCGCGGTGGGGGGCTTCCTGGTGGCCATCCCGAGCGCCGCCCTCGGCTACGTCGGGATTCGGGACCGTGAACTGGAGCCGTATCGCGGCCGCGCCCTGCTCGTCCGCACCCTGATCTGCGCCGCGGTGTACGCGGGGCTGTGGTGCGCCAAGGGCATCCTGCCGGCGGAGCAGACCGCGGAGATGTGGCAATGGCTGTATCTCGGGCCGCTCCTCTTCGTGCCCGGCGTGATCGCGGCGATGGCGGCCTTCGATCTCGACCAGGGCCGCGCCGTGGCCCATGTTTCCCTGTACGCGATGTTCACGTCCCTGCTGCGCTGGCTGGCCGGCCTGGCACCGCTGTGAGAAGCCACGCCGCCGCGGAGCCGACATGACGATCTCGTCGCTGCCCGAACTCGAGGCCGCGGAAGCAGCCGCCGACGGCGTGCGGATACCGCCCGACGTGACGGTGCCACTCACGCCACGGGTACGATCCCTCCTCGACACCGCTGAAATGCGGCGTCTGGCCCGGATCAGCCAACTGGGGCTCGTGGCCCTCGTCTACCCGGGTGCCACCCACTCCCGGCTCGAGCATTCCCTGGGCGTGTACCGGCTGGCGATCTGCTTCCTGCAACGCCTGCACCGCGACCCGAGGTTTTCGGCGTCGGTCGGTGCGACCGACGCGGCCGCTTTTTTGGCGGCCGCCCTCCTGCATGACGTGGGCCATTGGGCGTATTGCCATCCCCTCGAGGACATGGGGTTGGAAGTCCTGCCCCGCCACGAAACGCTGGTGCACGGCGTGCTCACGGGGGGCGGGCTGGGTGCGATCCTCGAACGGCAATGGGGCGTGTCTCCCGAACGGGTTCACGCCCTGATCGGCGGCACCGCCACCGACCCGGCCGGCCGCATCCTGCATTCCCTGCTCTCCGGGCCGATCGACGTCGACAAGATGGACTATCTCGGCCGCGACAGCCTGCACGCCGGCGTGCCCTACGGACGACACTTCGACCAGGAGCGGCTGCTGTCCAGTCTCTGCCTCGACGCCGCCGGCCATGGCCTCGCGATCACCGACAAGGGCCGTACCGCCGCGGAACTGATGGTCTTCGCCCGGTACGTGATGTTCAGCGAGGTCTACTGGCACCATGCCGTGCGGGCCGCGACGGCCATGCTGCAGCGGGCCGTGTGGATCGTTCGGGAGCGGATCGACCTGCGGGCGTTGGTGCGCAGTGACGACCGCGGCTTCGCCGACTGGCTCCTGCGCACGGCCTCGGGCACGCCGGCGGCGGAACTCGCCGACGGGCTGTTCGGCCCGTGCCGGCGGCTCTTCAAGCGGGTGGCGACCTTCGACGCCCTCCACCAGCCGGCCCTGCACAGCGCCTGCGCCGGGCGGCCCTACGCCGAAGCCGTGGACATCGCCGCCCGACTTGCCGCGCGACTATCGATGCGACTCGGCACGCCGATCGCCAGGGACCACCTGCTGCTCGACGCCCCGCCGGCGGAACGTGAGGTCGAGTTCCGATTGCAGGTTCGCGAACGCCCCGGCTCCGCGGACGGGGCACCGGGCTGGCGGCGACTCGAGGAACTCTCGCCCGTCGTCCGCAGCCTGGCGCGCGAGCAGTTCGACGACCTCGTGAAGCGGGTGCGCATCTTCGCCCACCCGGACGTCGCCCCCGTCATCCGCGGCTGTGCCGACCTCGAGGCCCTGGCCCTCGAGGCGGCCCAGGGCTGACTGCCTACGGCACGGCGACGGGCAGCTTGCCTTCCTGGATCAGGGAGCCGAAGGTCGGCGAATCGGGCTTGGCAGGGTCGCTCGGCAACGCGGCGACCTCTTCCAGCATCTTGCGGATCTTTTCCTTGTTTTCCTTGTCGGCCTTCTTGTCGAGCCGCTCGTCGAGGGCCTTACCGTAGGCGTTCCGCTCCTTCTTGTCCTTGCCCACGTGGCACACGTTGCACTTCACCCGCTCCAACTCGGCGGCGAGCGGCGAACCTTCCTTCGCGTACAGGTCCTTGAACTCGTCCTGAAACTGCTTGATGGCCCAGGCCGGCCGTGCCGAGACGCCACAGACCAGGGCGACACCGAGACCGAGAACGAGGGCGTGCATGCTCGTGCGATTCATCGAAGAACTCCAGGAGTGATGACCCGACGTGCCGCCGGGCGACGACAACACTAGACCCTGCCCGCGCACGGACGTCAAGGAATTTCGCGGCGGCTACCGCCCGTCCGCCGGCATGTTCGCTTCAATCGGCATCCTTTGCCGCGGGCTCCGCAGGGGTGGCGGCCGGCCGGCGATCGGCCGCCGCCTTGAGCCACAATGCCGCGACGATCAACACGAGGCCGAACACGGGCATCAACCACGGCAGCACGCTCTTCGGCGGCTGCCGCTCGGCCACGACCGCGGGCATGGCCCGCCCCGCGGATGCCAGTTCGATCCCGTTCTCCTCGGCACAAGCGACAAGGTCCGCCACCAGCACCGCGGGCCGCTGGTAGCGTTCATGGGGATCCTTCTCCATCAGTCGGGCGAGGATCGTCGCGAGCCGTTCCGGCACGTCGGGCCGGATGGCCGTGATCGAGGGCGGCGCGTCCTGCTGGTGCTGCAGCAGTTTCTGCACCATCGTCCCCTCGGCGAACGGGGCCCGGCCGGCGAGCATGAAAAACAGCGTGCAACCCAGCGAATAGAGGTCGCTGCGCACGTCGGCGGCGCGAGGATCGCGGGCCTGCTCGGGCGAAATGTAGTCGAACGTGCCGAGCGTCATGCCGCTCACGGTGAGGTCGGCGTCGCCGGCGGCCGGGGCCAGGCGGGCCAGCCCCATGTCCACGATCCGGGCCCGACCGGCCGGGGTGATGACGATGTTCGAGGGCTTGATGTCGCGGTGCACGACGTCGCGCTCGGAGGCGTGTTCCAGGGCGTCGGCCACCTGGGTGACGACGTCGATGGCACGGCCGACGGCGAACGGCCCTTCCTCGCGGACAAGATCCCGCAGGTTCTGCCCCTCGATGTACTCGAACACGATGTAGTGCCAGCCGCGGTCGCTGCCCACGGCGTGCACGCGGCCGATGTTCTCGTGGTCGAGCCGGGCCGCCGACTGGGCCTCGTTGCGAAACCGTCTGAGCATCTCCTCGTCGGCCGACTGGGCCCGGGAGAGCACCTTCACCGCCACGACCCGGTCGAGCGTGGTGTCGTGGGCCCGGAAGACGGCCCCCATGCCACCGCCCCCCACGAACTGCTCGAGCCGATAGGGCCCGAGCATCGTCCCCTGCAGGGCGCCGCCGATGGCGGTCGTCGACACCATGTCCGGCGCCGCCGCCGATCCGGCCGAGATCACGGTCGCATCGTTCGCCGGATCGGCCGCGTTCGATGGCGGATCAAGGGCCGTGCGAGAAACGTCGTCGAGCTGCATACCACGACCCTACCACCATGGTTCGCGGCCGGTCAAAGCCGGCGGGGCCGAACCTCGGAAAACGAAACGACCCCGCCCCTCCGGAACCGGAGGGGCGGGGCGTGATCGTGATCGACAGGTCAGATCGCGAGGATCAGACGACCTGACGGGCGGCCAGCCGCTTCTTCCGCCGCTTCATCCAGTCGAGCCCGGCGAGGCCCGCGATCCCCATCCCGGCCAGGGCGATCGTGCCCGGCTCCGGCACCGCGGCGACGCGGAAACCGTACGACTGATTGCTGAAGGTGCCGAGCTGGTTGACGGCGGCCGAAGTCCCGTTCCAGGCAGCGACGGAGCCCCCCCAGCCGCCACCCATCGCCCGGAAGGAGGTGCTGGTCGAAGCTCCGGTGTTGTCGGTCATTTCCGCGACGTTGCCAAGCATGTCGTACATGCCGTATGCCGACGTGCTGTTGATGTAAGAGCCCACGTTCATAGCGGCGACCGCGGCGCTGGAGTAGTTCGCCGCATTGACCAGCGAGACGTTCGTGACGGTCGCCGTGGGAGTCGAGTTGGAGTTCGTCTGCCAAGTCGTGTAGGTGGACCCGGTGCCCGTGTAGAAGGCGGCCTTGTACCACTCGTTCACACTCGGCAGGAAGACTTGGGCACCAGGATTACGGGCCACGATGTTTCCTGAGGTCGCTCCGTTGAGCGTGTAGGCTCCGGTCTCCATCGCCGCCGTGCCCGACACTTGACCGTTTTGCAGCCAGTTTGCGAACCGCGCTGCGGAGAACCAAGTCACGAAGCTGACCGGCATCGTTGCGTACGAGCCACCCGTACTGGCCGTGCCCGACTTCACCGTGTACTTCGCCCCGCTACCACCACCGGCGTTGAACGTGATTCCACCGACTGCCGAACTCCCCATGCTCGCGTTGTAGATCGAGTTGGGATTGGATCCGTTCGGATCGACCGTGTTCAAGAAGTCGACGTACTGCTGGTTCGTCGTCTCGGTCGTCGCCATTTTGAAGATGTCGGACACCGCCCCGAGACCGGCCGGATTCGAAGCCGAGTTTCCCGGGTTGCCAGGATTACCGACAAAGTTGTAGTTAATCGTCACTCCGAACGCGCTCGCCGCGAGACTCGCCACGGCGAAGGCCAGGCAGCCCGCGAAGGCTCTCGCATTCTGCATCCGGGCTCCACGTCCGGAGCCCCATGTCCAGCGCTTGTTCCGCCGGCAGTGCATGCCGCTGACCCGCGTCGGGGCCGAGCCCTTGCGGCGGTATTCCGGGTGCCGGCTGCGCTTCTGCGTCGGCTCGCGATCCCGACCGAAGTCGACCGCGTAGTTCACTTCCATCTCGTCACGATAGATACCCAGTCCTGCGCTCATGACTCTGCTCCTTTGAAAAAAGTCCCCGTCAGGGGGACGGATTCGAACCAAATCACTCATCGAACGTCCGTCCGGCCACACGGCCGGAAGCGGACCATCGCCACCGACCGTCAGACCAACTGCCGGGCACCCCGCCGATCCGCGACCCGTCGGGCCTCGGCGAACAGAGAGACCAAGGCATCGCCGCTCGACACGCCGGGCAGATACACCCAGGCCCCGAGTTGCCGAGCCCACAACTCCTCCTCGACGCTGTCTTCGCCTCCGCAGACCACGAGCAGCGTGCCCGAGCGGCCGGCGAACTCCTCGGCGATCTCGACCGTGTCGTTGACGCGATCGCCCAGCGGATGGGCGATGTCGACGATCACGAGCTGATAATCACCGTCGATGGCGCCAGCCATCTCCGCGACGTCGACGGGCATCTCGCACGTCGCACAGCCGCTCAAATCGGCCACCGCCTCCAGGCGGCCGCGAAACCCGCGGTCCCCTGAGACGACCAGGCTCTTGATCTCGCCCGGCGCCCGCACCGAGCGGCGGTCGGCCTTGCCGGCCAGCGACCGCACTTCCTCGGACGTAATGCCTACTGCCACGACCATCATCTCGCACCTCCTTTTGGGCGGCCGTGCCGCCCCGATGGATGTCACCGGTCGCCACCACACGGGCGACGACTTCCACGACCGATCGCGAGGCGTTCGACGGCCACCGTCTTCACGCCTCGCGGACCTCCGCGGCGGGAGAGGAGATATGCACAGGCCGTGCCAAACCGCACCGCGGCTCGTTCCCGGCCCGAAACAAGGCTTGAAATCGCGGGAAAACGTGCGCCGATTTCGTCCAGCGACCTCATCGGCCACCGTCGCGGCCACTCACCATTACGGTGGGCCGAAACAGCAGGCAATGCCCTGCGGCAGCGCGCAAACCCCTTTTTTCAGGCTGAATAAGGTGGTTTTCTGGGGCTGTCCACCAAATCGGTGAGGCATCATAATTTTGAGGGGCGGCCGCTTCGGGCCCGGCCGCTCTTGGAAGTCGTTCTCCATGGCCCGGGTTCCGCTCGGCCTTCCCGGCCGAACCGCTGCGAGCTTTTACGGCCGGTGGGCGTCACGCAAAGCTCCGCAAGAATCGCTTCACGTTCCGGCGAATCCTCGCCCCTCAACCAACCGCATCGAGCACAAGATCAAGATGTCGGCCCCCACCGCTGAGGATGCGAACGCAGCCGCGGCGGTGCGGCTGCTCTACTTCCTGCGGATTCCCAACGTAGGCGACCGCGTCAACCCCGCGGTCGTCACAGGCCTCACCGGGATTCACACGAGGTTCACGGCCGACCCCACGGTGCCCCATCTACTCGCCGCGGGCAGCCTGATGGCCGGGGCGACGCCGACTTCGATCGTGTGGGGTACGGGCGTCATGCATCCGGACATCGGACTGGGTCTTCCTCGCCCCGAAGCCATCTTCGCGGTACGGGGCAAACTTTCGGCCATGGCCCTGCGGCAGGCAGGACTGCTCGCGCGCGACGTCCCGCTCGGCGACCCGGGAATGCTCGCGGCCCGGCTGCTCGGTGTTCGTGGAGTGCCGAGGCCGACGTATCCGCTGGGCGTCGTGTCGCATTACGTCGATCGGCAGCACGCGGCCGTGAAGCAGCTCTTGTTGATCCCAGGCGTCCGCGACCTGGACGTCCGGCTCGAGCCGGCCGAGTTCCTTGCCGCCATGGCCGAGTGCGCGGCCGTCGCCAGTTCATCGCTTCACGGCCTGATCTTCGCGGAGTCGCTGGGCTTGCCGAGCCTATGGTTCGAGGCCAGCGGCGACGTAGCCGGAGACGGGTTCAAGTTCCGGGACTGGTTCTCGACGACCATTCATCCGCAGACCACGGCCCACCGGCTGACCGGCCGCGACCGGCCGGAAGACCTCGCCCGGCGAGCCGAGCGGCGAGGCTCCGCCGTGTCGGCCGCCGACCTGGAGGCGGCATTCCCGCACGAACGCATCGCCGCGGCCCGCGATGCCCGGCCCTGCCGGGTCACGGTGGCGATGGCCCGCTGTCGGACCCGACCCATGCCGGTCTTCGTGATCTCCTTCAACCGCGGAGCGATGCTCTTGCGTTGCCTCGCCGGCCTCCGACGCCTGAGCCGCCCGACCGTGCCGGTAATCCACGACAACGGCAGCACCGATCCCGCGACGCTGCGTGTCCTGGCCGACCTCGAAGCGCAGGGGGTACGGGTCCGCCGTGGCCCTCCCATCGCCACTGCCGACGAACTCGACGGGACGGATCGGACCGTCGCCGAGTACTTCGCCGACTGGAGCGAGCCGTCACGCTACGTGGTCACCGACTGCGATGTGGACATGTCCGTTGCGAACCCGGACGCACTCGACGTGTACGACGAACTCTTGAACCTGTTCCGCAAAGCCGCGTGCGTCGGCCCGATGCTGCGGATCCGCGACATCCGCCGGTCCTACCCGCTCTACGGCCGGATCATGAATCGCCATATCGAGCAGTTCTGGCACCAGCGGCCTGCCTGGGTGGAGACGGCCGGCGGCAGGATCGCAGTCCAGGAGTGCTTCATCGACACCACCTTCGCCCTGCACCGTGCAGGCGAACCCTTCAGGCGGCTCAAGCCGGCCGTGCGCGTCTACGAGCCGTACGAGGCCCTGCACCTCGATTGGTACGAGGAAACCCGGGATCTCGACGGGAGTTATAAGCAAACTTCCCATCCGGCCATCTCGCACTGGAATAATCGCGCCGGAGAGGATCAGTGGCGAAACGAGGGACTGCACTACGACCGCTTCCATGCGGTCCGCCGCACGCCTGAGGGCGGTCTGGAGGAATACGTCTGCCACGTGCCGCCCCCCGACTGATCAGAGGACGATGAACCAGTTCCCGACCCGGCATGGGCCCGACGATGGCGGAGCAAACGTCTTGACGCACCCTGCACTTCCGCCACTCGCAGCCTCCCGGCCGACCATGGCCGGGAGCAAGAAGATCTTTGTCATCGGCACGGGCCGATCCGGTACCCACTGGCTGGGCCAGATCCTGCAGGCGCATCCTGACATTCACGTCACGGTGGAGGCACCGCCGATCTTCGCCTGGTCCACGGCGATGGCGCTTGATCCGCGGCAGAGTCCGGTCCTGCTGCCGCAGTTGATCCGGCAGTACGAGATCGAGCACGCGGCGGTCGCACCCCGGCACTATGCCGACAAAAGCCACCCCAACATCTGGCATGCCGAGGATCTGGCGGCCCGGCTGCCGGATGCCGTGTTTCTCGGCATCCAGCGAAACCCGTTTGCAACCGTCGCCAGCATGCTCGAGCACGCCGGCGTGCTCGCCTGGCACGAGCGCTGGCGGGAGTTTCCGGTCCCCAACCGCTTCCTGGGGATCACGCTGGAAAACGCGGCCGCCTACCCCATGCTGCCGCAGGCCGTCAGATGCGCCCTCCGCTGGCAGTCTCACGCGGCCCGCATGGATGCACTCCGCGCGGTGCTGGGGCCCCGTCTGCTCGTCGTCCGCTACGAGGATCTGATCCTCTCAACCGCGAACGAGATATCGCGACTTGCCGACTTTCTTCAGCTGACGACTCCGATCCCGCTGCCCCCGGTCAAGTCGGAGTCGCTCGATCGTTGGCGGCATGCAATGCCCGCCGACGCAATCAGGCAGGTCGCATCGATTACCGGAATTGCCCCTGACAGCGACCTGCCCTGAGGCAATGGGATGAGTCTGCCATACTCCGAGAGCCAGATCCGCATCTCATGGTTCAATCGACTGCCATGAATCCAACAGTACTCATGATTGGCGAAGCAAAGTGCGGCACCTCGGCCGTGTTTGAGCATCTCGTTAGTCACGGGCGATTCTGCCCAACGCCCTTCAAAGAACTGCATTACTTTGACCGCACCTGCAGCTTTGCATGGAACCACGAACCGAACTTTGTGCCTCAAGCAAAGGAATACCATCAACGCCTGACCGCACAATGTGCTGGTCGCTGCAACCATCTTTACACCATCGACGCCACGCCGGCGTATTTGCGAACTCCTGGTGTCGAACGACTCGTGCGCCAAATGGTCTACGACCCGAGAATCGTCGTCCTGCTGCGCAACCCGGCAACCCGTCTTTACTCAAACTACTGGATGCATCGTCGCCGAGGTCGACTCGCAGGCCAGTCTTTTAACACCTTTGCGACGGAATACATCCAGCGGGATCTGCACAGAACTGCTCCCATCACGTTCGATTACGCGACGAATCTCGCGCGGTGGTTTCGCACGTTCGCAGACCAACGCAGATTTTTCATAGGCTTTCACGAATTATTGGTCCGGTCTCCAGACACATTTATGGCGTCGCTGGCGGATTTCCTGGAAATCCCGATCTCCCTGACCCGTCCTCCGGTCATCATTCCCGAAGCGCCACCAGGCGCCCTACCGATGCAGCACTATCCGCCAATACCAGCATCTACTGCAAAGCAGCTTGACGAGTATTTCGCGCCATTTGACGACGCACTCACTCAACTTTTGAACCGGGACTTACCATGGAGATGTAGTTCGTCCCGTCTCGGCGCAAGAGACAGAGGTGGACCCCAATTGTTTGTTGGATAGCCGGGAGCCTAGTAAAAGGTGTAAGGCCACTGGGCAGTGGCCTGCAAACCTCCCAGGGGTCTCGCGGTGCCACGAGACTCTCTCCGGCCATCAGCCTGCTCCCAATACGGTGCTTGTTACCCGGAGAAATCGGCCTTATCAGGGGGCCCGAAAATCAAGGTCCAACTCATTGAAATGCGGCTGTTCCCGACACAGCGGTTACCGTCTTTGCCGGAGCGGCCGGACATTTCCTGAGGTCGACCGGATCCGGGACGAGCCCTGACGACCTCGATTGTTCGGCATCGGCGGGCGACATACGATCTCTGTGGTTCACGGAGGCGTCGGCGATGGTGAACGGGCATCCGCATCGCAGGGCAGGTCCGAGCGTCGATGTCATCCGGGCCTGCCCGGCGATCGTCGCGTTCACCGTCGCCTGCGCGGCCTGGGCCGACGACGGCGGCCGCGACATCTTCGAGCATCGCATCCGCCCGCTGCTCGCGGCCCGCTGCCTGGAATGCCACGGTCCCGAGGTGGCCGAGGCCGGCCTGCGGTTCGACACCCGCGCCGGCCTGCTGGCGGGCGGCGACATGGGGCCCGTCGTCGTCCCCGGTGATGCCCCGGCCAGCCGGATGCTCGCCGCGGTCCGGCACGCGGGCGATATCGCCATGCCGCCCGATGGAAAGCTGTCGGCCGACGAGATCGGCTGGATCGAGACATGGATCGAGGCCGGTGCGGGCGGTGACGACGGCCCCGGCGCGGCGGCCGAGCCGGAACTCGACCAGCGGGAACGGATGGCCGCCCGCGTGCGGGAAGCGCGGGCGACCCACTGGGCGTTCACGCCCCCCGTGCGGCACGACCCGCCGGCGAACGATCGGATCCCAGAACGCCTCGACCGCTTCGTCGCCGCCGGCCTGGCCACGGCAGGCATCGCTTTCTCGCCGGAGGCCGATCCACTGACGCTCGTCCGCCGACTGTGGTTCGACCTCACCGGCCTGCCGCCGCCCGCCGACGAGGTCGATGCGTTCGCGGCCAAGCCATCCGACACCGCGTATCGCGCCCTCGTCGATCGGCTGCTCGCCAGCCCCGAGCACGCCGAGCACTGGGCCCGGAAGTGGCTCGACATCGCCCGCTACGCCGACACGCCGGGGTACGAAGGCACGGCCGTGGCCCGCCCCCGCTATCCCTTCGCCTGGACCTACCGCGACTGGGTCGTGACCAGCCTGGCGGCCGACGTCCCGGTCGACCGATTCGTGATCCTCCAACTCGCCGCCGATCAATGCCAGCCGGAATCGCGGGGCGCCGCCCTGGCCGCGACCCGGGCGGATCTCGCCGCCCTCGGCTTCCTGCGCGTGGGCCGCCGCATGGCCGAGCACGACATGATCGACGACTCGATCGACGTCATCACGCGCGGGCTGATGGGCTTGACGGTGAGCTGCGCCCGGTGCCACGACCACAAGTACGAACCCGTGGGCAGCGACGACTACTATGCCCTCCACGGGGTGCTGGCGAGCACCACGGCTCCCGAGGCGGATCCCGTCGTCGGCCCGGGCGACACCGGCCCGACCGGCGCGGCGTTTCAGGCGCGGCGTGCCGCGCTCGAGGGCGACGTGGAGAATCAGAAGCGGACGATCCATGCCCGGGTGGTCCGCGAAGCCGTGGCCCATGCCGCGGCGTACATGCTCGAAACGGCCCGCCCCGCCCCGCGCGGCGACGATGGACGGCCGCCGCGGATGCCCGACGGCTACGATCTCGAGCAGCGGATCATCGACCGCATGCAGCGGCTGCTCGCCAAGGCCGACGCGGATCATCCGGTCCTGGGCCCCTGGTCGACATGTGCCCCGCACGACGACGTGGCGGTCCGGATCGAGGCCTGGCTCGCGGCCCATCCCGCCGCGAACCGGATCGTCGCCGACGCTCTCGCGACCGAGCGGCCCCAAACGCTCGCCGACCTGGCCACGATCTACGGCCGGCTCGCGGCCGAGGTGGCCCCCGACTGGGCAGGCGGCCCCCCGCCGTCGCCCGACGACTCCCCTGCCCGCACCGGGCTGCGGGCGGTGTTCGGCGCGACCGACACCCCGCTCGTGCCGTCGCTGCGCGACGCCCTGCCGCTTGCCCGGCAAAAGGAGCGCGACAAACTGCGCACCCTCGAGGGCCACGTCGCGGCCCACGACTCGACCGCGCCCGGCGGGCCGCCGCGGGCGATGACCCTGATGGACCGCCCACGCCCCGTCGACAGCCACGTCTTCCTGCGCGGCGATCCGGGCCGGCACGGGCCGCTGGTGGAACGACGGCTGCCGATGATCCTCGGCGGCACGCCGCTGCCGCGGGACGCGAGCGGGCGGCTGGAACTCGCGCAGGCGATCGTCGCGACCGACAATCCGCTCACGCCCCGCCTGCTCGTCAACTGGGCGTGGACCCACCATTTCGGCCGCGGCCTCGTCGACACGCCGGGCGACTTCGGCCTGCGGGGCGAACCGCCGGTGAACCGCGAACTCCTCGACGACCTCGCCCGCCGGTTCGTGGACGAGGGCCGCTGGAGCCTCCGCTGGCTGCACCGCGAGATCGTCACCAGCCGCACCTGGCGGCAATCGAGCCGCCACCGGCCCGATCTCGACGCCGTCGATCCTGTGGGTCGGCTTTTCGGCCGGGCCCTCGTGCGGCGGCTCGATTGGGAACCGTGGCGGGACGCCTTGCTCGCCGCCGCGGGCTCGCTCGACCTGACGCAGCGCGGCGGCATGCCGATCGATCTCGACGCGGCGGCCGCCGCCTCCCGGCGCACGCTCTACGTGACGGTGGACCGGCAGTTCCTCCCGGGCCTGATGCGGACGTTCGACATGACCGCCACCGACTTGTGCACGCACGTCCGCAGCCGCACGCTCGTGCCGCAGCAAGCCCTGGCCGCGCTCAACGCGCCGCTGGTGGTGGCCGCCGCCCGCGGGATCGCCGCCCGGTCGGCACGCGAGGCCGGCGCCGACGGCGATCCGGCCCGGGTGCGGCGAGTGTGGCGGGCGGCACTCTCCCGCGACCCGGCCGACGACGAACTGGCCGCAGCGTTCGCCTGGCTGGAGAACGAGCGGGCCGCGACCGACGCGACGCCCGACTTCAGCCCCTGGGAGCGGCTCGCCCAGGCGGTGCTGGCCACGGCGGAGTTCGAGCACGTGGACTGACGAAACAGGCAATGCGAATCACAAGAACACAATCAACGACACACCCATCGACGGCAGGCGAGCGGGTCGGCGTGAGGATTGCGAGCGTGTCAGCGAGCAAACTCATGCCGCCTGCGAGCCGGGTTGGGCTGATCGGCCCGCCGTGCATCTGACCATGCACATGAGGGACACGATGCCACGCGAGATAAACGCCACTGATCCGGCGCCCATTCCCCGGCGCGCGCTCCTCCAGCGGACCGGCATGGGCATGGCCTGGCTGGGTGCCGCCAGCCTGCTCGCGGCCGATGCCGAAGGGGCCGCCGCCGCGGGGTCGGCGGCACCGCCACCGCGCGACCTCGCCGTCCGCCCGCCCCACTTCGCGCCGCGGGCCCGCGCGGTGATCCACATCTTCGCCAACGGCGGCCCCAGCCACGTCGACACCTTCGATCCCAAGCCGGCCTTAGACAGACACGCCGGCCGCGAACTCCCCGGCGGACCGCTCAAAACCGAACGGCGCACCGGCACCGTCCTGCCGAGCCCGTTCCGATTCTCCCGGCACGGCGAGAGCGGCCTGCCAGTCAGCGAGCTCTTTCCACAGGTCGCCCGGCACGCCGACCGGCTGCTGGTCGTGCGGTCGATGCGGGCCGACGTGCCCAATCACGAGCCGTCGCTGATGCTCATGAACTGCGGCGACGCGCGGCTGGTGCGGCCGAGCGCCGGCGCCTGGATCACCTACGGACTGGGCTCAGAAAACCAGAACCTGCCCGGTTTCGTGGCCCTTTGCCCGGGCGGCTACCCGATCAAGGCGACGGAGAATTGGCGGAGCGCCTTCCTGCCGGCGGCGTTTCAGGCCACGTACGTCGATCCGCGGAACCGCACGGTGGAAGAGCTCGTCTCACACCTCCGCCATCCCGTGGCCGCCCCGGCGGCGCAGCGGCGCGGCTTCGACCTCACACTGGCGCTCGACCGGCGGCACGCGGCATCCCGTCCCGGCGAATCCGCGCTCGACGCGCGGCTGCGGACCATGGAACTCGCCTGGCGGATGCAGTCGGAGGCCGGCGAGGCCTTCGACCTGTCTCGAGAGCCGGCCCACGTGCGGGCCCGCTACGGCGACTCGGTGCACGGCCGCCAGATGCTGCTGGCCCGGCGGCTCGTGGAGCGGGGCGTGCGGTACGTTCAGGTGTGGCACGGCGAGGGGCAGCCCTG
>JBIKND010000231.1:0-4876 GCA_044358905.1 Pirellulales bacterium
AACTCGGGCACGTACGTGCCGCTGGCGACGATCGCCCCGGCCTGGTCGGTGATGGCCTGCCCCCCCAGTGCGATACCAGTTTTTAAGTTAGGAAGTCGCCCAGCCCTGGTCGGGCCAGGTTCTCGGCCGACTCCCCGAGCGGCTCGTAGAACCAAGTGCTCCGGGCCAAGCCGAGAAGCTGGCGCTGGCGAAACCGGCTCAGGTGTTCGTGGTTGGGCTCGGCTTCGATGAAACCGCGTTTCGCGGTGCACGGTAATCTTCGAAACGGAGACCGGCGCGGTTCGGTTTTCGGGCAAGTCGTGAAGAGTGTGCATGCGATGCGCGGACGCCGCCATGAATTCCGAAGCGGGGCCCGAAGCACGGTCTGGAGCTGCGTCTTGCTGGCGATGATGCTGCTGTCGCCGACGGTGGCCGGCTTCGCGAAGCGGATTCGCGACCTCGCCATGCAGGGGCCGAAGCTGGCGGTGGGTACGCACCCGTTCGCCCATCCGCGGTTTCCCGGCGTCGTGCACGTCACGCTCAACGGCACCGCCGCCCCCGGGGAAAAGCTGCCGGTGTTTCTCGCCCTGCACGGCGGCGGCGAGAACTCGGGCGACTGGCGGAGCGGCACCGAGTTCTTCTTCGGGCCGGCCCGGGCCGCGCTCGGAAACTGCATCCTCATCGCGCCGTCGGTGCTCGAGAAGCGGTATGCGGAGTGGGGCAAGAACCCGGCCGAGGAGGAATATGTCAAGGAGGTGCTCAAGGCCGCGAAGCGGACGTGGGACATCGACACCGACAGGATCTACCTCGGCGGCCACTCGATGGGCGGGTACGGCACGTGGCACATCGGCGGCCACCAGGCCGACCTGTTCGCGGGGCTGGTGGCGGCCGCCGGCGGCATCCTCACCGGCCAGAGCCTCGGCGAGTCGTGGGGCTGGGGCGTGATCGGCAACCTGATGCACACACCTGTGACCTTCAGCCACGGCACCAAAGACGGACCGTCGCCTGTGTGGAGCGACCAGGAGGCGAACCGGATTCTCGACGACCTCGAGAAAGCCCACCCGGGCTCGTACCCGCACCGCTACGTGGAGATCCCCGACGGCGACCACCAAGCCCCGGTGCGGGAGGTCAAGGCGGGCGTCGAGTGGGCCGTCCGCCACCGGCGAAACCCGGCGCCCAAGCAGCTGCTCTGGGAGCCGACGCGGCCGTTCGTGAAGCAGTTTCACTGGCTGCGGGTCGAGCAGCCGGCCATGTTCCAGCGGCTGGAGGCCCGGATCGAGGGCAATACCGTCACGATCGCGACGCGGCGGCTGTCCGGCGGCTTCGGCCTGCTGCTCAACGACGCCCTCGTCGACCTCGACGCGCCGGTGACGGTGACCGTGGACGGCGCGGAGGCGTTTCGCGGCGTCGTCCAGCCGAGCATCACGGCGCTGCTCGACAGCATCGCCGACCGGCTCGACGACAAGCTCGTCGCCACCGCGCGAATCGACTTCTGACCGCTCCGCACGTCCGGCTGGGAATCGCCGCGTGTCCCTATCGAAAGCCCCCGACCCCCGCGGGAAACGGAACCATGCCCACCCTGATCCACCTCCTGCTCGTCTTCGGCTCCCTGCTCCTCGGCCTTCGCGTGGCCATGGCCGACGCGTTGCCCGACGACACGAACGCGATCGAGACCCTGACGGTCGAGCAGGCGCGGGAGTTGGTGGAGCGGTTTCCGGGGGTCGAGGTGGAGTTCAAAAATGGCCGTCATCCGTATTCCCTGGGCGGTGCGCTGCCCTTGAAGGGGCTGAAGACGCTCGACGCGGAGGTGGCGCGAGCCTTGGCCGGATACAGAAAGGGACCGCTCGTTCTCGACGGGCTGACCACGCTCGACGCCGACACCGTCGCAGCGCTGGCGGAGGTCAGCGGCGTGCTCTCCCTCGCCGGCCTGGCCACGCTCGACGCCGACACCGCTGCGGCGCTGGCGAAGTTCGCGGGCCCACAGCTGGCCCTGGGCGGCATCACCGCCTTCGATTCCCCCGACTCCGTCGCCGTCGCCAAGGCCCTCGCGACGAGACAGGGCCCGCTCTCCCTCCCCAACCTCGAGAAAATCTCCCCCAAGACGCTCACGGCCCTGATCGAGAAACAGGACGTCGAGATCCCCCTGATCGAGACGCTGGAACTGATCCCCGAACCCGACGGCAGCGCCACCGAGGACTTCGTGATCCCCGAGGGTTTTCAGGAGCGCCGGAAGTAGCGACCGTATCGGAACGTTTCAGATCCACCCCACCGTCCCTTCCCGACCAATATTCCACGCCCCACCGATCCCCAAGAAAGGCATTTCGATCATGTCTCCGCTCCACCCGTGTCTGCGTCGCGTGACCTGCGACCGGCGCGCTTTGCGGCGGGCCCTGATCGGCAGCCTGTTGGCAACGCTCGCGACGCTGGCCGCGGCCGCAGAACTGCCCGCGGAACCGAACGCGATCGAGACTCTGACGCCGGAGCAGGCGCGGGAACTGGTTGCGTTCCCCCCGAAGGGCATACTGTCCCTGGAAGGTCTGAGAACGCTCGACGCCGAAACCGCCGAGGCACTCGCCGCGTTCCAGGGGGAGTCACTGTTGCTCCACGGCCTGACCACCATCGACGCCGACACGGCCCGGGCGCTCGCGGCATGCAAGTGCAACGTGATCCTCATCGGCCTGACAACGCTCGACGCCGCCACCGCCAAGGCGCTCGCGGAGTCCAAGTGCGACAGGCTTTCGCTGTACGGCCTGGCCACGCTCAGTGCCGACACGGCCCGGGCGCTCGCGGCATGCAAGTGCAACGTGATCCTCATCGGCCTGACTACGCTCGACGCCGCCACCGCCAAGGCGCTCGCGGAGTCCAAGTGCGACAGGCTTTCGCTGTACGGCCTGGCCACGCTCAGTGCCGACACGGCCCGGGCGCTCGCGGCATGCAAGTGCAACGTGATCCGCATCGGCCTGACCACGCTCGACGCCGCCACGGCCAAGGCGATCGCCACGTTCGAGGGCGACTCGCTGTCCCTCAATCGCTTGACAGCGATCGACTCCAACACCGCCCAGGCGCTCGCGGAGTTCAAGGGCCAATCACTTTCCCTCACCGACCTGACCACGCTCGACGCCGCCGCCGCCAGGGCGCTGGCGGGATTGAAGGCGTGGAATGGTCAGCTTCCGAACCTGACGGCACTCGACGCCGAAACGGCCGAGGCGATCGCGGGGTCCGAGGCTGCCGGACTGTCGCTCGCGCTGACCACGATCGATGCCGACACGGCCAAGGCCCTGGCGGCCTACAACGGCCGCGACCTGAGACTCAACAGCCTGACCACGCTCGACGCCGCCACTGCCAGGGCGCTGGCGGAATTGAAGGCGTGGAATGGTCAGCTTCCGAACCTGACGGCACTCGACGCCGACACCGCCCAGGCGCTCGCGGAGTTCAAGGGCCAGTCACTATCCCTCACCGGCCTGACCACGCTCGACGCCGCCACTGCCAGGGCGCTGGCGGAATTGAAGGCGTGGAATGGTCAGCTTCCGAACCTGACGGCACTCGACGCCGACACCGCCCAGGCGTTCTTGAACTACAAGGGAAACTTGCAACTGCCGCACAACGTCATGAAACAGCTCCTGGAGAAGTATCCGTTCTCCCCGGAGAGGTTACTCATGTACGCCCGGTTTCTCGGGGGCGATCTCGCCTTCTTGACCAAGCTCGACGCCGAAACCGCCGCAGCGCTGGCGGAATTGAAGGCGTGGAATGGTCAGCTTCCTAACCTGACGGCACTCGACGCCGACACCGCCGCAGCGCTGGCGAAGTTCGCGGGCCCACAGCTGGCCCTGGGCGGCATCACCGCCTTCGAGTCCCCCGACTCCGTGGCGATCGCCAAGGCCCTCGCGACGAGACAGGGCCCGCTCTCCCTCCCCAACCTCGAGAGAATCTCCCCCAAGACGCTCACGGCCCTGATCGAGAAACAGGACGTCGAGATCCCCCTGATCGAGACGCTGGAACTGATCCCCGAACCCGACGGCAGCGCCACCGAGGACTTCGTGATCCCGGAACGCTTCCAGCAGCCGCGGTAGCCCCGGCGGGCCGTTGGGCGAGACCGGCCTCGATGCCACGCGATCAACGCCCACGCGCATGGCGTGACGGGCGAGATCTGCCGCCACGCGGAGTCCCCCGGCTCCCGCCGGGGGCTTTTCGGATCACGGCGTGTGTAGGTGCAGACTGTCAGTCTGCACACGTTCGCCGCCGCATGGCATGGCACGCGAGATCCGCCGCCACGCGGAGTCCCCCGGCTCCCGCCGGGGGCTTTTTGTGCGCCGCACCCCGCACCCCAAAAAGCCCCGGGCGGAAGCCCGGGGACACCGGGCCGTTGGGCGAGACCGGCGTCCATGCCACGCGATCAACGCACACGCGCATGGCACGCGAGATCCGCCGCCACGCGGAGTCCCCCGGCTCCCGCCGGGGGCTTTTTGTGCACCGCACCCCAAAAATCCCCGAGCGGAAGCCCGGGGATTTGCCGCCAAACCCGCCTGCGGGCCTCGTCGAGAGCCTCGCCGTTGTTGTCAAAAAAATTTCCCCCATCCACCACTTTTGGGGGATGGTTGTGGCGGGAGGAGACGTGTATCGTTTTGCTCCATGGGGAGTGGAGGCAAACACGCCCTACGTACTCGCTAACTCTCGCGGATCCAATCCCATGAGTCGATTCGAGCAAACAGCCTCAAACGGGTTCAACATGCTGCGGATGCATCGCCGTGCATGGCTTGCGGCACGCCGCGCGTCGCTGCTGGCGATCGGCCTCGCCGTGGCGGCGGGCATGGGCATCGAGTCGGCTTCCGCCCAGTCGACGTGGAACGTGCAGACCGGCACCTGGGCCACCGCAGGAAGCTGGACACCGTCCGTGCCG
>JBIKND010000070.1:0-17129 GCA_044358905.1 Pirellulales bacterium
GCTGACCAGCGGAGCCATGGATGGCGGAGCGCAGGCAGATCCGAGTGAGCGGAGCCCAGGATGGGCGCAGCGAACGTCCGGCGACAGGGCACGGGCAGCCCCGACCTACCCCGGACTCCTACGGCAGCTGGGCGGCGCGGATGGTGGGTGGCGGACCGCAGGAGGGGCCGGCCTGCTCCAGGGCGGCGAGCAACTGTGACTCGGTGATCGCGTCGCGGAGCACGATCGGGTCGCGAAGCGGCTTGCCCGGCTCGCTGCCGGGGAAGATCACGAGGAAGGGAATCGAACGGCTCCCCATGCTGGCGAGGAAGCGATCGATCTCCGGGGAGCGGTCGGTGAAGTCGGCGAGGATCGGCACCACGTTGTTTTTGCGGATCGTCTCCGCCACCTTGGTCGTCTCGATCGCCGTGGCGAGGTTCGTCTTGCAGGTCGGGCACCAGTCGGCTGTGAAGTCGACGAGCACCGTCGCGCCTCCCATGCGGTGCGTGGCCAACTGCTGCACGGAGAAGGGCTGCTGCCAGTCGATGAGCTGGCCGTGACCGCCCGCATGCGGGCCGAGCCAGTAGAAGCCCGCTGTGCCGATGGCGGTCGCGATCGTGGCGGCCTGAACCCAGCGACCAAAGCCGACCACGCCCTGACGCTCCTGGAGGCGGCCCACCCACCAGCAGCCCATCCAGAGGCCGATCAGCATCACGAACGTGGGCACGAACCAGGCCGGCTGCTGCCGCAGCATGTAAAAGAGGTAGGCCACCGTGCCGAGCATCACGAAGCCGAGGAGCTCCTTGAACGTGGCCATCCACGCTCCCGGTCGGGGCATGAAGCGCACCAGCGACGGAAACAGCCCCACGAGGATGTAGGGCAGGGCCATGCCGGTGGCGATGGCCGCGAACACGGCATAGGTGACGGCCGTCGGCTGGGTGAGCGTGAACCCGAACACGGGGCCGAGGAAGGGGCCGCTGCACGGTGTCGCCAGCACCGTGCCGAGCACGCCCTTGAGGAACGATCCGGCGGGCCCTTCTTTCGTCTGCACGTGGCCGGCCTGCTCGCCGATGAAGCCGGGAATCGGGATCTCCCACACGCCGAGGAACGAGAGCGCGAACGCGAACACGATCCCGATCATCGCGATTCGGAACTCGACGAACTGGAACTGCTGGCCCCAGCCGAGATTGCTGCCGGCGAGGCCGAGGTTGGCGGCCACGCTCGCGGTCGCCAACGCGAAGAAGACGGCGAACACGCCGGCGCAGTACCAGAGGTTCATGGCGAAGACCTCTTGCCGGGCCCGGCCCGACTGCTGGGCGAACGACATCAGCTTGAGCCCCAGCACCGGCAGCACGCACGGCATGAGGTTGAGGATCAGGCCTCCCAGCAGGCCGTACAGGAGCGCCGTCGGGAGAGACAACGACGCCTTGCTCGACGGCGTGGCCGGCGCATCGGCAGTGGCAGCCACGCGCGGGCTCGAGGCTGCCTCCGAACGAATGGATGCGGAGATCGTCGCGGGAGCCTGGGCGGCCTCCGCGTAGCGGGCCTCGGCAAACTCGACCGCAGCCGGGCCGGCTCCGAGCCGCGCGGTCACCCGCAGGCCCGTGGGCGGATCGCACGAGTCCCCGCTGCACGTCTGAAATCCGAGCACCGCCTCGACGACGCCCTCGCGCGCCGCCGGCTCGAGACGGACATCGAGGGCCACCGGCCCTTCCACGGCCCCCGCCGCCGCAAGTTCGGCGCTGGTCGCCCGCTCCACGTCGCGGGCTTCGACGGCCGCGACCCGTGCCGTGGTCGCGGCCCCCAGCGACACGATCGTGGGCTTGCCCTGGCCGATGCCGCTGGAGCTGGTGGACGAGGGAGCGTAGAGGTGCCAGTCCTCCTCGGGAACGAGCCGGATCGCCACCGCGCGGCCCGGCTCGGCGGTGACCTCGACGCGGGCGTGCGTTCGATCCGGCACGTGCGTGGCAACGGCCCCCGCAGCCGTGGCGTTGCCGGCTGCGGCACCCGCCGCGACCGTGGCCGTGAAGGGAAGCGTTTCGGGCGGCAGGCAGGAGTTGTCGCGGCAGAGCTGGAGGCTCACCGTGCCTCGCACCTCTCCGGCCGCTCCCGGTGCGAGGGGAGCCCGCCACGTGACGGTGCCGGCGTGCTCCTCGATGACGAGCCCCTTCCACGCAGGCACGTCTTCGGCCTCGTGGGACGTCGGCGCCGCATCGGGCACGAACGCGCCGGCGAGACTGCGGGCGGAATCGGCCGCCAGGACGATCCGCGTCGGCCGCGGCCCTCCGGACTTTTGCGTGACCGAGTAGAGGTGCCAGCCCTCCTCGAGCGTGGCCGTGACGGCGAGCACGTCGGGCTTGTCGGCGGTGCCCGGCTCGACGGCGGCCGTGATCGTCACGGGGCTACCGAGGGCCGCATTGACGGCCGCCAACGGGTCGGCAGCCGGCCCTCCGAAGGCCCCGAGTCGATCGGCCAGGTCCTCGGCCCGGACCGATGCCCCGGCCACGACGCCCAGCATCACGAAAAAGACCTGCATCGACCCAGGAAACCCTTGGCGTTTCCTGCGGTCGATCGAGTGGAAAAAGGCCATGGAGGGCTTTTTCCACGGACAATAAAGCAGCATGCGTTCCATCACCACCTGCCGGACCCCGTTCCCTCGGGGTTTTTCGACCCAGGCAGTCTACAAACTGCAATTTCCGGGGGTCAAACCGGCCTGGAACCCCTGTCGATCACGTGGACAAAGGCCATGGAAGGCTTTGTCCACGGACAGCCAGTTCTCGCAGGGCATCGGGGAGGTCGCTCAGCATCCGGTCGACCCGCTCCAGGGCCGCCGGGACGGGAAACGACTTCCCCTCGTCCAGGACCCAGCGAAACCAGTTATCGAGGCCGAGGACGACCGTCGAGGCGTGGAGCAGCGGCAACGCCCGCCGCTCGACGGGGGAGAGTGGCCGCACGTTTTCGTAGGCGGCGATGGCCGGCTCCCACCTCGTCAGCCAGCCAGCGGCCCCGCGCCACGGGCTCGTCCAACTGCCGAGCAGTCGGGCGATGTCGGTTGCCGGCGTGTCGATGCCCGCGGCGTGCAGGTCGATGAAGCCAGCCACCGAGCCGGGCTGCCCGCGGTCGAAGAACACGTGGTCCGCCCACACGTCGCGGAACACCGGCTGCGTGGTTAAGGGCGGCGGAGACCATCGGGAAAAACCCGCCAGCATCCGCCCGCCATCGGCCGCGTCGAAGCTCGCGATCGCCCGCTCGAGCCGCTCGCGCATCGCTTGCGTCAGGGAGTCGGACGGCGGCGGGAGTCGGTCACGTCGCGCCCGCCACGGGTCGTCGAGCAGTGCGCGAGCCCGCTCGATCCGCCGGGCCAGGCCCGGCACCGTGTGCGGCGCCGCCTCGGGCAGCGACGCTGCCGCCACGTGCGCTCGGGCGAGCGTCTCCACGGCCGCGGTCGCCTGGGCAGGCGATGGCGCGGAGGTCGGGCCGCCGGAGACGAAATCGACCAGTTCCCACAGGCGGCCCCCTGCGGCCACGAGCGTCGTGCCCGCGGCCGTCCGCTGCGGCGCGGGAACGGCCTCGCAGCCGGAGCCACGCAGGTGGAGCATCAAACGATGCACCCACGCCGCGCGTTCGGGTGCCGTTCCAACGGCGAACGCCTTGAGCACGAACCGGCCCGCGGCAGCCTGCACGCGCCACACCGGCACGCCGCTGAAGCCCTGGCCGGGCAGGGGCGCGACGTCGCACGGCATGTCGCCCATCCAGGCCGCGGCCAGCATGCGCATCGTGGCGGGCGTCATCGTCGTCGGAGAGGCGGTCACGCAATGGCTCCCGGGATCGCGTCATGCTACGCTTTCGCACTGTGATCGAGCGTCGCGAACCCTTCCTGCCTCAAGACCTCGCCATGCGGCTCGTCGTCGCCGTCGTGAAACCCGCGCAACTCGAGAGCACGCGGCAGGCACTCGCTGCCGTGCACGTCACGCGATTGACCGTGTGCGACACCCACGGCTACGGCCCTGACGCACCCGACCAGGTGCGTCAGGAGGTGATGCTGGAGATCGCCGTGAACGAGGACTTCGTCGACCGCACCGTAGGCACGCTCACCGCCACCCTCGGCGCCGGCGGGGCCGCCGAGCCGCCGCGGATCTTCGTGCTGCCCATGGAGGATGCCGTGCAGATCTATCGCTGCGTCCGCGGCCCGGAGGCGGTATGAACGGTCCACGCATCCTGCTCGTCGCGGCGGACCTGATGGTGGGCAGCCGGATCGTGGGGCTGGCCGGGGCGTGCGGCGCCACGGTCGAGCAACGCCGCCTGCCCGACTCGACCGGCGGGCCGTTCGACCTCGCGATCGTCGACGTGCAGACGCTGACGGAAGATCCGGCCGCCGTGTTCGCGCGGCTACGGGCCGACTGTCCGGCGGATCGCCCGCTGCGGATCGTCGCCTTCGGGCCGCATGTGGCGACGGACCTGCTCGATCAGGCCCGAGCTGCGGGCGCCGACGACGTGGTCAGTCGCGGCGAGCTCCTGGGCGCGTTCGCCACGATCGTCCGCCGCTGGTGCGGCTAGGGCACGTGTAGCACCGGCTCGGGGGCGGCAAAAGTCTCCTCGCTGTGGCCGCGGCGGCCACACGCTCGTCGAGCGTTCGCCGACCCCCTCGCCTGCCTCTTCTGATTGGCCTAGGCAACGCTCCGGAAGCTAGGCCGGATTCTCTCTCGCGTTGACTTAGGCCGATTCCCCGGCCGGCTCGTCGAGCACCACTTCGTCGAGTTCCGTGCCGTCCACGTCCTGCCGCAGGAGCAGATACGCGGCCGTCGCGATCGCCCAGAAGTAGCCCCACCCGAACGACGAGAGCAGCGTCTCCAGGCCGCGGGTCCAGAACCCGATGGCCTTCACGCCCCAGGCAGCGGCATTCGGTCCGGCCGCCGCGAGCCCGTCGAGCACAGCCGCCGTGCGCTCGTGGCCCATCCCGAAACTCGTGGCCCACATCGCCAGGTCGGCCGTCGCGTGCGCGAACAGGCCGGCGACGAGGAGCGTCGGGATCGACACCAGCAGGGCGACGGCCGCGTAGAACGCGTAGTGCAGCGGCCGCTGGTAGAGGTAGGAGAAGGCGGTCGAGATGGCCTGAAAACTGTCGCCCCGTTCCACGCCGACGCAGGCCACCATCAGCGGCCAGCCCGCGATCACGCCGACCACGAGGATCGCCAGCACCACGGCACCGAGCAGCACCAGCGGCCAGACCGCGCCGGCGAAGGCCAGACCCCACGCCGTCCGCATGCCGAGGCCGAGGATCGCTCCCGGAACGCTCAAGGCGAAGACGCCGACGAGCACGAAGAGCACCGAGTTGAAGGCCGGAAGCCACTTCCGCGATCCGAACCAGGTGGCTCCAATGATTCCCGGAGCGTCCTCGCCCACGAGTTTCAGGGCCACGTGCCGGGCGATCGCGGTGCCGAAGATCGACCACACGAGCACGAACCATCCGATGCGGGCCGAGGCCCCGCCCACCTGCCGCAGCGAGGCCGTGGGCTGAAAGGGAATCGCCAGCAGCCGCGTCATGTCGGCGACCACCGGCGGGAGTCTGTCCACGATCGCGGGCAGCCAGGCCGAGGGGCCGCCCGCCGCCAGCGCCTTGGCCGGCGCCGCCCCGGGCAGCAGCAACTCGTCGGCCGCCTTGGCCGCGGCGATCACGTCGGCCGCCCGATCGACCCCCGCGAGGCCGAGCCGGTCGGCCATCGACCAGCCGGCCCAGGTCGCCACCGCGCCGGCCGCGGCAAGCAGGATCACCGTGGGCGAGAAGGCTGCCCCGGCGGCGCGGAACAAGAGCCACCAGGGCAGGGCGTCGCTCCAGCGGATTTCATGGACGACGGAGCCGCCTGGCTCGTTCGGCGTGGACATGCTGCCTTCCCTCGCGTGCGCGGATGACTACTGTTCGGGCGGCGAGTATAGGGTCCGCGGCCGATTCCGACAGCGCCGGCCGTCATTTGGATTGGGGAAGTGCGAGTGTGGTTGCTTAGGGGATACCCATGCCCCGTCGCCGAACGTTCGCTGCAGCCCTCCGGGCTTCCGCTCACTCGGAGCTGCCTGCGCTCCGCCATCCATGGCTCCGCTGGTCAGCTACGTCGGCTCTCAGGGCATAGGCATCCCCTGCCGCATCGACGGTCGTAAAACCATCAGTCCTCGTCGTCGCCGGCCTCGTCCGGCGCTGGCTGCTGGGGCTGGGGCACGCCGTACGACTCATCGAGCCAACGGCCGAGGTCGATCAGCCGACAGCGGTCGCTGCAGAACGGCACCGTGGGTGTCGTCTGCAGGTCCACCTGGGCGTCGCAGACCGGGCACCGCGGCATGTCAGCCCTCGCTCTTGCCCTTGGATTCGGGCTTGGAACCGCCGTCGCCCGACTTGCCGGACGAGCCCTTGTCGGCCTCGGCGCCCTTCTTGTAGGAGTCGCTGCGATAGTCGGTCTTGTAGAAGCCCGATCCCTTGAACATGATCGCGCCGCCGGCGCCGATCAGCCGGCGGAGCTTCTTCTTGCCGCACTTGGGGCAGGTCTTCTTCACGCTCTCGGTCATCGACTGAAAGAGCTCGAAGGCGTGACCGCATCCGTCACACACGTAATCGTACGTCGGCATCGTCTCAACCTCCCTTGGCTACGATGACCTGCGCCGGGCGGACCACGCGGTCGTGGAGCCGATAGCCGCGGCTCGCCGTCCCCACCACAGTCCCGGGCGCCACGCCGGGGGCGTCTTGCTGGAGGATGGCGTCGTGCACGGTGGGGTCGAACGCCGTCCCGTCGGTCTCGATCGTCTGGCAGCCGTGGCTGCCGAGCACCTTTTCGATCAGCTGGGCCGTCATCCGGAAGCCGGACCGCAGGCTCTCGACGTCGGTCGTCTTCTCGGCGGCCTCGATCGCGCGCAGCACGTTGTCGAGCACCGGCAGGAGGTCGCGGAGGAGATCGATTTCTCGGTACCGCTGGGCTTCCTCGTACTCGCGGCGCGAACGCTTGCGGAAGTTCTCCAGTTCGGCCTGGGTGCGCAGGGTGCGGTCGTTCGCCTCCGCGAGCTCGGCCCGCAGGCTCTCGAGGTCACCGGCGGCCGGGGCCGCGGATTCACGCTCTTCCGGCATATCCGTCGTCATCGCTCGTCCTCACGGTGCTCGGGGGATTCCTTGCCCTGAAAATACTCGCTCAGGCGGCTGAAGAAAGAAGATCGCTTCGGGCTCACGGCCGCGTGCTCCTCCGCGGCCAGCTCCCGGAGCAGCTCCTCGGCCCGGGGCGACAGGGTCTTGGGCACTTCGACGTGCAGATGCACGTGCAGGTCGCCGATGCCACGGCCCCGGACCTCGGGCATGCCCAGCCCCCGCACGCGGACGACGTCTCCCGCCTGGGTGCCGCGGGCCACCTGCAGCGGCTTCGGGCCGTCGAGGGTGGGCACCTCGACGGTCGCGCCGAGGGCGGCCTGCGTGAACGTGATCGGCACCTCGCAATGCAGGTCGCGGCCCTCGCGGGTGAGGAAGGGGTGCTCCTCGATCTCGATGACGCAGTAGCAGTCGCCCGGCGGCCCGCCGTTGCCACCCGGTTCCCCCTCGCCGGCGAGCCGAACGCGAACGTCGCTGTCGACCCCCGCCGGGATCGTCACGCGGCGCTCGACCCGCTCCTCCGTGACGCCATCGCCGCCGCACGCGGGGCACTTGTCACGGATCACACTGCCGGCCCCGCGGCACGACGGGCAGGTCGTCTGCAGCCGAAACACGCCGGCCGTCTGGATCACCTGCCCCTGGCCGCCGCAATACTCGCAGGTCTGCGGCTTCGTGCCCTTCTTGGCCCCGCTGCCGTCGCACTCGACGCACGTCTCGTGCCGCGTGAACTGGACGGTCTTCGTCGTCCCGCGGGCGGCCTCGACCATCGTGAGCGTGGTCTGGCAAAAGACGTCGCGGCCCTTGCGGGGGCGATTCCCGCGCTTCCGGCCGCCGAACGCCTCGCCGAAGATGCCGCCGCCGAACAGGTCTCCGAACGCCTCGAAGACGTCGGACATGTCATTGAACTCGTGCCGGGCGCCCCCTTGGACGCCCGCGTGCCCGTAGCGGTCGTACCGGGCCCGCAGGCCCTCGTCGGAGAGCACCTCGAAGGCCCGGGCAGCTTCCTTGAAGCGGCTCGCCGCCTCCTGGTCACCCGGGTTCTTGTCGGGATGGTAGCGGATCGCGAGCTTGCGATAGGCGTCGGTAATCTGCGCCGAGGTGGCCCGGCGTTCCACGCCCAGCACCTCGTAGTAATCGCGCTGATCAACCATGCAGGATCACCGGACGGAGCCTTCCGCCTTCCGCTTCTTGGCGTCGTCTTTGTCGAGGTTGGTGACGAGCGCCTCGGTCGTGAGCAGCAGGCCGGAGATGCTGGCCGCGTTGGTCAGGGCCACTCGCACCACCTTCACGGGGTCGATGATCCCGGCCTTGAGCATGTCCACGTACTCGCCCTTGTTGGCGTCGTAGCCCACGTTGAGGTCCTTGCCGGCGACCTCGTCCGCGACCACGCCGCCGTCGATCCCGCCGTTCTCGGCGATCTGCCGGATCGGCGCCTCGAGGGCGTGGAGGATGATGTCCACACCGATCTTCTCGTCCCCCTTGGCCTGCGAGCGAGCCTTTTCCACCGCCTCGCGGCAGCGGAGCAGGGCGACGCCGCCGCCCGGCACGATGCCCTCTTCGACGGCCGCCCGGGTGGCGTGCAGGGCGTCTTCGACGCGGGCCTTCTTCTGCTTCATCTCGGCCTCTGTGCCGGCGCCCACGGAGATGATCGCCACGCCGCCGGTCAGCTTCGCCAGCCGCTCCTGGAGCTTCTCGCGGTCGTACTCGCTCTCGGTGCCTTCGATCTGCGTGCGGATCTGCTGGACGCGGGCCTGCACGTCGGCCTGCTTTCCCGCCCCCTGCACGATCGTGGTCTCGTTCTTGTCGACCGTCACGCTCTTGGCCTTGCCGAGGTGCGAGAGGTCGAGGTTTTCGAGCTTGAGGCCGAGGTCTTCGCTGATCAGCGTGCCGCCGGTGAGCGTGGCGATGTCGCCGAGCATCGCCTTGCGGCGGTCGCCGAAGCCAGGCGCCTTCGAGGCACAGACGTTGAGCACGCCGCGGAGCTTGTTGACCACGAGCGCCGTGAGCGCGTCGCCGTCCACGTCCTCGGCGATGATCAGCAGCGGCTTGCCCGACTGGGCCACCTTCTCGAGGAGCGGCACCAGTTCGCGGAGGTTGGAGATCTTCTTTTCGTGGATCAGGATCAGGGCGTCGTCGAGCTGGCACTCCATCTCGGCGGGGCGATTGACGAAGTACGGCGACACGAAGCCCTTGTCGAACTGCATGCCGTCGACGAACCGCACGGTCGTCTCCATCGTCTTCCCTTCCTCGACGGTGATCACGCCGTCCTTGCCCACCTTCTGCAGGGCCTCGGCGAGCAGGTCGCCGATCGCGCGGTCGTTGTTGGCGCTGATCGACCCGACCTGGGCGATCTCCTCGGGCCGCGACACCGTGCGGGCCATCTCCATGAGCCGCTGCACGGCCGCCGCCACGCCCTTCTCGATGCCGCGGCGCACCGCCGTGGGGTTCGAGCCGGCCGCCACGTTCCGCGTGCCCTCGCGGAAGATCGCCCGGGCGAGCACCGTGGCCGTGGTGGTGCCGTCGCCGGCGAGGTCCGACGTCTTCGAGGCCACTTCGTTGACGAGCTTGGCGCCCATGTTCTCGAAGGCGTCCTCGAGGTCGACTTCCTTGCTCACCGTGACGCCGTCCTTGGTGACCGTGGGGCCGCCGTAGGCCTTGTCGATGATGACGTTCCGCCCGGTCGGGCCCATGGTCACTGCCACGGCGCCGGCGAGCTTCTCCACGCCCTTGAGCAGCTTGGCACGGGCGTTGTCGTCGAACATCAGTTGCTTGGGCACGGGACGGTCTCCTGGATTGGCGTCAGATCGTTTCGAATGATTGCGATGACTCGGTTTCACAGCGGCACCGCCGGATGCGGTGCCGTCGGCCCGGGGAACCCTCGGCGTTCCCCACGGCCGACCCAGCGGAGCGGGCCACGAATGGCCGCTCCGCGATCAAGCCAGAACTTTCGCGAGAATGTCGCTCTCGCGGAGAATCTTCACGTCGTGGCCTTCGACCTCGATGTCGCTGCCCGAGTACTTGCCGTAGATGACCTCGTCGCCGATCGACACCGACAGCGGTGCCCGCTGGCCGTTCTCGAGCAGCTTGCCGGCGCCGACGGCCACCACGTGGCCGCGCTGCGGCTTTTCCTTGGCGGAGTCGGGAAGGACGATGCCGCCAGCCGTGCGCTCCTCGGCCTCGACGGGTTCGACGACCACGCGGTCATCGAGCGGACGAATCTTCAGGTTCTTGGCTGCCATGGTCAGGTCTCCGGAAACGAGAAATGGAAAAGCGAATTGGAACGATCGGTCGGCTGGCCGCTGGTCACATCATGCCGCCCATGCCGCCCATGCCGGGCATGCCACCCATCCCGCCCATGCCACCCATGCCACCGCCCATGCCGTGGTGGTCGTGATGGTCGCCGCCCGCCTCTTCCTCCTCCTTCGGGATCTCGGTGATCAGGGAGTCGGTCGTGAGGAGCAGGGCCGCCACGCTGGCGGCGTTTTGCAGGGCCGTGCGGACGACCTTGGCGGGATCGATGACGCCCGCACTGACGAGGTCGCAATACTCGCCCTTGTCGGCGTCGAAGCCGTCGTTCTTGCCCTTCAAGTGCCGCACGCGGTTGACCACCACCGAGCCGTCGAGGCCGGCGTTGTTCGCGATCGCCTCGAGCGGGTAGCGAAGGCTGTGCTTCACGATGGCGGCGCCCATCTTCTCGTCCCCCTCGAGGTCGAGCTTCTCCAGCGCCTTCTCGCTCCGCAGCAGGGCCACGCCGCCGCCGGGCACGATGCCCTCGGCCAACGCGGCCTGGACGGCGCTCTTGGCGTCGTCGATGAGGGCCTTCCGCTCCTTCATCTCGGTCTCGGTCGCGGCCCCGACATTGATCTGGGCGACGCCGCCGGCCAGCTTGGCGAGCCGCTCCTGGAGCTTCTCGCGGTCGTAGTCGCTGGTGGTCCTGCCGATCTCGTCGCGAATCTGGGCCACGCGGCC
Organism: Pirellulales bacterium; assembly: GCA_044358905.1. Taxonomy (GTDB): domain Bacteria; phylum Planctomycetota; class Planctomycetia; order Pirellulales; family UBA1268; genus QWPN01. The sequence goes on from JBIKND010000070.1 coordinate 11,069, forward strand.
GTCGATCGCGGCCTTCGTACCCGCCCCGCTGACGATGGTCGTGTTCTCGGCCTCGATGATCACCTTCTTCGCCCGCCCCAGGTCGGAGAGCTTCACGGCGTCGAGGGCGATGCCCAGATCCTTGAAGATCGCCTGGCCGCCGGTGAGCACGGCGATGTCGCCGAGCATCGCCTTGCGGCGGTCGCCGTAGCCCGGGGCCTTCACGGCCACCGACTGGACGATGCCGCGGAGCTTGTTGACCACGAGCGTCGCCAGGGCCTCGCCCTCGACATCCTCGGCGATGAGGACGAGCGGCTTGCCCGACTTGCTGATCGCCTCGAGCAGGGGCACCAGGTTCTTGGCGCTGGAGATCTTCTCCTCGAACAAGAGAATGTAGGGATTCTCGAGTTCGCAGGTCTGCGAGTCGGCGTCGGTGACGAAGTGCGGCGAGAGGAAGCCGCGGTCGAACTGCATGCCCTCGACCACGTCGACCGTCGTCTCGGCCTGCTTGCCCTCCTCGACGGTGATCACGCCGTCCTTGCCGACCTTGAGAAACGCGTCGGAGAGGACGTTGCCGATCGTGGGGTCGTTGTTGCCCGCGATCGTGGCGATCTGCATCAGTTCCTTCTTGTTCTTCTCGTTGATCGGCGTCGCCATCGCGAGCACCGCCTTCGAGACCGCCTCAACCGCCCTGTGGATGCCGCGGGACAGGGCCATCGGATCCGCCCCGGCGGCGATCATCTTGATGCCCTCGCGAAAGATCGCCTCGGCCAGCACCGTGGCCGTGGTCGTGCCGTCACCGGCGACGTCGTTGGTCTTGCTGGCGGCCTCCTTGACGAGCTGGGCGCCCAGATTTTCGTAGGGATCTTCGAGATCGATGTCCTCGGCGACGGTGACGCCGTCCTTGGTGACCTTCGGCGAGCCCCATCCCTTGTCGAGGACCGCGTTGCGGCCGCGGGGACCGAGGGTGCTCTTCACCGCCCGGGCGAGCTTGGACACGCCGGCGAGCAGCGGCTGGCGGGCTTCGTCGTCGAACACCATCTGTTTTGCCACGAGAAACTCCTTCGCAGGTCGTTGTCAGGCCGCCCACGGGCGACGGCTCGGTCAGGTGATTGGCAGTCCGCTCCGCGGATGCCCCACGAGGAAGCAACCCGCGTGCCGCGGACCAAGGCTCAAGGCCGGGAAGCGTTTTTCACGGGAGAAATGCATGGCCGTTTCGGATTTCGGCCGACCGGGCGATCCCCGGCGTGCCGTTTTGGCAGGGGCGGTCACGGCGCCCAGTCGATCGGCCCCTCCAAACCGCGGACGAAGGCGGCAAGCAGGTCCGCCGCCCGGTCGGCGTCGGCGAGCGCCACCGTCTCGACGGCCGAGTGCATGTAGCGGTTGGGAACGCTCACCAGGCCCGTGGCCACGCCACTCCGGGTCGTCTGGAGCACGTTGGCGTCGGTCGGGGTGGCACGCCCGCTGGCGGCCAACTGGATCGGAATGTCTCGCGTCTTGCCGGCGACGATCAGCCGCTCCACGACGTGCGGGTTCATGTTCGGCCCGCGAAACACGACCGGCCCCTTTCCGAGGGCGACGTCGCCCTCCGATTTCTTGTCGATCGTCGGACAATCCGTGGCGTGGGTGACGTCCACGGCGATGGCCACGTGCGGATCGACGCCGTGGCTGCTGGTCTGGGCGCCCCGCAGGCCGATTTCCTCCTGCACCGTCGAGGCCACGAACAGGCCGCAGGGCAGGGGTCCGGCGGCGACAGCCCGCCGGAAGGCCTCGAGCACCACCCAGAGGCCGACCTTGTCGTCCATGGCGACCGAGCAGGCCCGACCGTTGCGGAGTTCCTGGGCCTTCAATTCGAGGGTCACGCAGTCGCCCACCCGCACCGCCGACTCGCAATCGGCCTTGTCGGCGGCCCCGATGTCGATCCACAGGTCCTTCATCTTCGGAACCTGCTTCCGCTCCTCGTCGGTGAGGAGGTGGATCGGCTTGCGCGACATGACGCCCGGCACCGGGCCGGCGGCGGCCCAGATCGTGACCCGGGCACCGACGAGCTGGATGGGGTCCCAGCCGCCGATCGGCTGCACGGAGATGAACCCGTCGCCGTCGATGTACTGCACGATCAGGCCGATCTGGTCGCAGTGCCCGGCGAGGAGCATGCGCGTGGCGGCCGTGGCGTTCTTCGCCCCGATCACGTTGCCGTGGGAGTCGGTCGTCACCGAATCGGCGATGGGGCCGAGATACTCGCGCACGAGCCGCTGGATCGGTTGTTCGTAGCCCGACGGGCTCGGCGTCTCGAGAAGGCGGAAGAGAAAATCGCGGGCGAATGATTCCATGCGGTGCTCCCGGTACGCGGTCGAATGCGGCTGTTGTACGGCATCGCGGCGGGCCGTGACAGCCGGCCATGCCGCACAACCGCGCCAGGCCGCACGACCGGACGCCGGTGACGCGGCGAACGGTGTTTTCTTCACGCCTCCCGCAAGGCACAGTAGGATCGTCGGTCTCCCGCCCCCTCTCTTCGCAGCACTGCCACCATGAACGAACCCGTCCGCGTCGGCATCGTCGGCCTCGGAACCGTCGGCTCCGGCGTCGTCCGGTTGCTCGTCGAGTCGGCCGACCACATCACCCGCCACGCCGGGCGGCCGATCGTCGTCGAACGGGCCGTGTGCCGCGACGTCGGCAAGGAACGCGGCATCAGGCTCGCGGCCGATCGGATCTCCACCGACATCCGCACCGTCTCCCAGGATCCGTCGATCAGCGTGGCCGTCCTGCTCGTCGGCGGCCTCGAGCCGGCGCGGTCGATGATGGTCGAGTTGCTCGAGAGCGGAAAGGACGTGGTCACGGCCAACAAGGCGCTGCTCGCGGAGCACGGCCCCGAGCTGTTCGCGTTGGCCCGCCGCAAGGGCCGGTCGATCGCCTTCGAGGCGGCCGTCGCCGGCGGGATTCCGATCGTGGCGGCCATCGGCGAGTGCCTGGCGGCCAACCGCATCGAGAGCATCCGCGGCATCCTCAACGGCACCAGCAACTTCATCCTCTCGAAGATGGAGGAGGACGGCGCCGACTACGGCGAAACGCTCGCCCTCGCGCAGCGCAAGGGCTACGCCGAGGCCGACCCGGCCATGGACGTGGACGGCACCGACGCCACGCAGAAACTCGCGATCCTCGCGCATCTGGCATTCGGCGTGTGGGTGCCGTGGGCCGACATCCCGCGGACGGGGATCGAGGGCGTGGACCAAGGGCTCATCGCCCACGCCGCCGAACTCGGCTATCGGGTGCGGCTCGTCGCCCGGGCCACCCGCACCGCAGACGGACTGGCGATGCGGGTCGCCCCGGCGCTCGTCAAGGCGGGCACGCCCCTGGCGGAGACCCGTGGCGCCTACAACGCCGTGAGCATCGTGGGCGACGCCGTGGGCCGGATGTTCTTCCACGGCCTCGGCGCCGGGCAGATGCCGACCGCCTCGGCCGTGGTCGCCGACATCATCGACACAGTGGTCGGCCGGGCCGCGATCACGTTCCGCACGACCGGCGTGCTCGACGCCGAGGGATCGGCGGCTCGCCTCGACGGCGGCGACCTGCACGAACGGTTCTTCCTCCGCGTGGCCGCCAGCGATCGTCCCGGCGTGCTGTCGCGGATCACGGGGATCCTGGGCGAGCACCGGATCTCGATCGCGTCGATGATCCAGCACGAGCCCTCCGGATCGTCGGGCGCGGCCGTGCCGCTGGTAATCATGACCCACGCCTGCGGGGCGGCGGCCCTCGCCAAGGCGGTGGCCCACATCGACGCCAGCGACGTCGTGGCCGGCACGAGCGTCTGCCTCTCAGTGCTGGATGAGTGAACAGGCCATGAAATACATCGTGATCATCCCCGACGGTGCCGCCGACGCTCCGCAGGCTTCGCTCGGGGGCCGCACGCCGTTCCAGGCCGCGCGGACGCCGGCCCTCGACGCACTCGCCGCCCGCGGCCGCGTCGGCCTCACCAACCACGTGCCCGACACGCTGCCGCCCGGATCGGAGGTGGCCTGCATGAGCCTGTTGGGCTACGACCCGCTCGCGTTCTTCACGGGCCGGGCCCCGCTCGAGGCCGCGGCCCAGGGGATCACGCTCGGGCCTCGCGACTGGGCCGTCCGCTGCAACCTCGTCACGGTCCGCGAGGGCGTGATGGAAGACTTCACGGCCGGCCACGTCACCACCGCCGAGGCGACCGCGCTGCTGGCCTCTGCCCAGGAGGGGTTGGCCCGCGAGTTTCCCGATGTCGCAGCCGCCTGGCGGTTTGTGCCGGGGGTCAGCTACCGCAATCTCCTGCTGTATCGCGGGGATGACAGCCCGCCGCCGCTCGGCACCGACCTGCAGGCCACGCCGCCGCACGACCTCATGGACAAGCCCGTGGCCGGCGCGTTTCCGCGCGGCACCGGCAGTCGGTTGCTCACCGAGATCATGGCCGCCAGTGCCGCCTGGCTGGAGGGCCACCCGGTGAACGCCGCGCGGGCGGCCGCCGGCAAGCGGCCTGCCACGCACGTTTGGCTGTGGGGCGCCGGCCGGGCGCCGGCTTTCGAGCCGTTCGCCGCGAAGTACGGCCCGCGGGGCGCGATGATCACGGGTGTCGATCTGCTCCGCGGCCTGGCGGCGCTCGCCGGCTGGAAGCGGCTCGACGTGCCGGGCGCCACCGGATATCTCGACACCGACTATGCGGCCAAGGGGCGGGCGGCGATCGCGGAACTCGCGGCGAGCGACCTGGTGTGCGTGCACGTCGAGGCGCCGGACGAGGCGAGCCACCAGGGTGACGCCGCAGAGAAGGTGAAGGCCATCGAAGAGATCGACGCCAAGATCGTCGCCCCGATCGCGGCCCACCTCGCCGCCGGCGGCGACCACCGGATCCTCGTCTGCCCCGACCATCCGACGTTCCTGTCCACCAAGACGCATTCGCGGGGCCCGGTGCCCTTCGTGATGGCAGGCACGGGGATCGCTCCGGGCGGGCGGGCGGCCTACGACGAGCCGACGGCGGCCGCCGCGGGTGACACGATCCTGCCCGGCTGGAAGTTGATGGGCGAGTTTTTGGGGAACCAACAGCGCGTGACGCGCGGGAGAAGAGCAGTCGATGGCCCTCGTTGTGCAGAAGTTCGGTGGCACGAGCGTGGCGGACGCCCAGAAGATCAAGGCGGCCGCCGCCAAGGCGATCGCCCGGCACGCGGCCGGTGACCAGGTCGTGGTGGTGGTCAGCGCCATGGGGCACCAGACCGACATCCTCGTCGATCTGGCCCGGCAGATCTCCGAGCGGCCCAGCGCCCGCGAGATGGACATGCTGCTCTCCACGGGCGAGCAGGTGAGCGTGGCTCTGTTCGCGATGGCGATCCAGGCGGCGGGCCACAAGGCGGTGAGCCTGACCGGCGCCCAGATCGGCATCCGCACCGACTCCACCCACACCAAGGCGCGGATCAAGTCGATCTCCACCGACCACGTGCGGAAACTGCTTGCCGACGGGGCGATCGTCATCGCGGCCGGCTTCCAGGGCATCGACCAAAACGGCAACATCACGACCCTCGGCCGCGGCGGCTCCGACACCACCGCCGTGGCCCTGGCGGCGGTGCTCGAGGCCGACGTGTGCGAGATCTACACCGACGTGGACGGGGTCTACACCACCGATCCCCGGCTCCTGCCCGAGGCCCGGCGGCTGGCCTCGATCAGCTACGACGAGATGCTGGAACTCGCCAGCCTCGGTGCGGGCGTGATGCACTCGCGGTCGATCGAGTTCGCCAAGAAGTTCGGCGTCAAGGTGCTCGTCCGGTCGAGCTTCAAGGACGTGCCCGGTACGCTCATCCTGGCCGCCGACCAGGCCACACCGCGGCCGGCCAGCGGCGTCGCGCTCGCCAAGGACGAGGCCCGAATCACGCTGGAGAACGTCCCCGACCAGCCGGGCTCGAGCCACACGCTGTTCTCGCGGCTCGCGGCCTCCGGGATCGCGGTGGACATGATCGTGCAGAACGTGGGGCAGGGGGGCCGGGCCGACATCTCGTTCACCGTGCCGGCCGACGACCTCGCCGAGGCCCTCGACCTGTCGCGTGACGTGGCCACCGCGCTCGCCGCGACGGGC
>JBIKND010000232.1:0-4845 GCA_044358905.1 Pirellulales bacterium
CGCTGTTGTTCGACCTGTGAGACTGAAACCCAAAGAGCCGGATGTGTGACCCACAAGTCCGGTTCTGTGAGAGGCCTGGGGGCGAAAGCCCCCGGGCCTACTCGACCGCCGTCGGCATCCGAGCGAGCCGAGGCCGGGAGGGCCGAGGTGAGCGTCCGGCGATGGGGTACCGACAACCCCGGGCCGGGTTGGGCCAAGGGACGCGAGAATCGCCGAAAACCCCTGCTACTCGTTGACGTACGTCTCGAGGAACCGGGCCAGGCTGTGGAAGTCGCTGCCGCGCTCCACGTACCGCACCACCGTGACCAGCGTGTTGGGATCGACGAGTTCCTCGAAGGGCACGTAGTTGAGGTCGAGCTGCCCCGACACGCTCACCATCACGCCGTCGAGTCCGCGCTCGGCGAGCGCCCGGTAGCCGCCCACGCCGAGCTGGCTGCCGAGCATGACGTCGAAGGCGTGCGGCTTGGCACAGCGGGCCTCGTAGCCGAGCTGCAGGCCCACCACCTTCCGCGACCGCCCGGTCTGCTTCTTGAACTCGTCGCTCACGAGCTTGGCGAACATCTTCCCGAGCTGCACGTGCGAAATCGAGATGTGGCCGTGGTCGTCCCGCGGTATGCCCTCCAGGGCCTTGGCGGGCAGGTATTCGGCGAGCCCCTCGGCCATCACGATCACGCCGTACTGCTTCCCCTCCTGCTCCTCGCGGACCCGCATCGTCTTCACGATCCGGCCCACAACCTCGTCGATGTTCATCACCGGCTTGACCTTCGTCTCGCCGTTCGGCCCGGTGACCGTCTCCTCGCCGCGAAACTTGCCGTGGATATCCTCGACGCTGATCACCAGGCTCGCCTCGCCGGCGATGGCGGCGCCGTAGGAAAGCCAGCCGGCGCTGCGGCCCATCGTCTCGCAGAGGAAGTAGGCCCGGCTCGCCTCCGCGTCGTAGAGGAGGTTGCGGATCTCGCCGCCGAGCGTGTCCACGGCGGTGAAGTAGCCGAACGTGAAGTCGATGCCCATGTAGTCGTTGTCGATCGTCTTCGGCAGGTGGACGACCGGGATCCGCTTGCTGCCCGCCGGCAGCCGGTCCTGGTAGAGCTTGAACTTGTTGGCGGTCTTGAGCGTATCGTCGCCGCCGATCGAGATCAGGGCCTCGACGCCCAGCGATCGCAGCCCCTCGTAGGCGTTCTTCAGCGGCCCCACCCGCTCGGCGTCCTCGAAGTGGCTGGGGTGCGAGACGTGCTTGCCGGGGTTGGTGCGGGCGGTGCCGATCATGATGCCCTGGCCGCTCCGCGTCCGCTTGAGAAACTCGGGCGTGATCTTGATGTAGTCGCGGCCTTCGGCGAGCGGCTTGGCCGGGGAGTAGTCGGCGAGCGACGAGTAGCCGTGCTTCATGCCGAGGACCTCAGTGCCCTCGCGCATGAACGACGTGGCGGCGGTGGAGATCACCGCGTTGGCCCCGGGCGCCGGGCCGCCGGCGAAGAGGATGGCGACGCGGCGGAAGTGGTGGGCGGCCTTCGGGGGGCGGGACAGCGATTCGGACATGTCGATTGGACTCCTCGACGATTGAAGGTGATTGAACGTCGTGCAGTTCGTCGCCGGCTCGGGGGCGGCAAAAGTCGCCGCTTCGCGGTCTTGCAGATTGTCGCTGGGGCGAGGATACGCCCCACGCTCCTCGAGCGTTCGCCGACCCCCTCGCCTCACCGTATGGAAACGCGGGGACCGAAGTTAATCCGCGATGCCACACGTCACCCCGCCAACATTCTCTCCACAAACGTGGTGTCGACCTGGGCCTCATGGAAGGCGGTGTTGGAGAGCACCTTGAGGTGCAGCGGGACGGTGGTTTTGATGCCCTCGACCCGCAGTTCCTTGAGGGCACGGATCATCGTGTCGATCGCGTCCTTGCGGGTGGGCTGATGGACGATCAGCTTGCCGATGAGCGAGTCGTAGTGCGGCGGGACGACGTAGCCGGTGGTGGCGTGGGAGTCCCAGCGGACACCGAACCCGCCGGGGGCGATGATCCGCTCGATCCGGCCCGGGCAGGGGCGGAAGTTGGCGTCCGGATCCTCGGCGTTGATCCGGCACTCGATGGCATGGCCGCGGGGCACGATGTCGGCCTGCTTGAGGTCGAGCTTCTCGCCGGCGGCGACGCGGATCTGCGCCTTGAGCAGGTCGATGCCCGTGACCATCTCGCTCACCGGGTGTTCGACCTGAATCCGGGCGTTGACCTCGATGAAGTAAAAGTTGTCCTGCTGATCGACGATGAACTCGACCGTGCCGGCGGAGAAATAGTTGGCCGTCTTGGCGAGCCGGACCGCGGCGTCCGCCATCTTCTGCCGGATCGCCTGGGGGAGCCGGGGCGAGGGGCTCTCCTCGATCAGTTTCTGATGCCGCCGCTGGGTCGAGCAGTCGCGCTCCCAGAGGTGGAAGACGTTGCCGTGCTGGTCGCCGAGGATCTGGATTTCGACGTGCCGCGGCCGCTCGATGTATTTCTCGATGTAGATGCCGGGGTTGCCGAAGGCCGCCTGGGCCTCGGCCGAGGCCTGCTGCCAGGCGCTGGCCAGGGCGAGGTCGTTGGCCGCCACCCGCATCCCCTTGCCGCCGCCGCCGGCCGTGGCCTTGAGGAGCACCGGGAAGCCGATCTCCTTGGCGATCCGCACCGCCTCCTGCTCGTTGGCGATCAGGCCCTCGCTGCCGGGCACCGTGGGCACGCCCGCCTCGCGAGCCAGGGCCCGGGCCGAGTTCTTGTCGCCCACCCGCTCCATCGCCTCGGGCGTGGGGCCGATGAAGCCGATGTCGCACGACCGGCAGACCTCGGCGAAGTGGGAGTTCTCCGAGAGGAAGCCGTAGCCCGGGTGGATCGCCTGCACGTTGCCGATCTCGGCCGCGCTGATCACCCGGTCGATCCGCAGGTAGCTGTCGGCGGCCTTGGCAGGCCCGACGCAGATCGCCTCGTCGGCCAGTTCCAGGTAGGGGGCGCCGCGGTCGGCCTCGCTGAAGATGGCCACCGTCTCCACGCCGAGCTCGCGGCAGGCGCGGATCACGCGCAGGGCGATCTCACCGCGATTGGCGATCAGGATCCGTTTGAACATGGATGCCGCTACGGTGTCAGCCTTCGGGATCGACCTTGATCAGGGGCTGGCCGAACTCGACCGGCGCCCCGTTCTCGACGAGGATCGCGACCACCTGGCCCGACAGGCCGGCGGGGATCTCGTTGAACACCTTCATGGCCTCCACGATGCAGACCGTCTTCTCCGGGCCGATCCGGTCGCCGACCTTCACGAAGGGGGAGGAATCGGGGCCGGATGCCTTGTAGAAGGTTCCCACCATGGGGCTCTTGATGACGAGCATCCGGGCGTCGGCCGCGGATTCCTTGGCCGGGGCGGCCTCGGCAGCGGCGGCCGGACGGGGGGCTGTCATGGCGGGAGCCGAATAGGCGACGACCTCGCCGCCCCGGCGGATCCGGACCCGGTTGTCGGCCTGCTTGAGGTCGAGTTCCGAGAGGTCGTGCTCCTTCATGAGCTCGATCAGCCGCCGCACCTTCTTGACGTCGAAGATGTCGCCGGGATTCTGTGCAGCACACATGGCGGTAGTCTGGTCTCCTGACCCGTGGCCGCGAGCCGGCCAAGTCGCGGGAAGGTAGCCCGACTGCGCGGTTTCAGTCAAGGTAAACTCGGGTTTCGTCGTGGCTCGCCGGTCGCGGTCGCTCCCGGCGTCCCTCGTGAACGCTCCCCTTTTTTGCGGGGCCGGAAGGCCAACCATGCCGCACGACGCCCCACCTGAAGACCTCGTCAGGCTGCCTCCGCGCGAGCCGCGGGCGAGCAAACGCGACCACGGCCGCGTGGTCGTCGCCGGTGGCGCCCCGGGCATGGTGGGGGCGCCGGCGCTGGCGGCGATGGCGGCGCTCAAAAGCGGCGCCGGCCTCGTCGAACTGATGGTGCCCGACTCGATCGCCCCGATCGCGGCGGTCTTCGATCCCTGCGTGATGACACGCGGCCTGCCGGCAGAGGCTGGTGGAGGATTCGACGCCGCGGCGGGTGCCGCCCTCGCCGCCCGGCTGACGGCGGCAGCCGCCGCCGCCGTCGGGCCCGGCATCGGTCGGACGGCCGCAGTCCGGACGATCGTCGCGCGGCTGTGGCGCGAGGCGCCCGTGCCGATCGTCTTCGACGCCGACGCGCTGTGGGCGCTGTCGCCCGCCGACCGCGGCCTGTTGCGGGAGCACGCCGGCCCCCGGGTGCTCACGCCGCACGCCGGCGAACTCGCGCGGCTCCTGGGCCGTGACCCGGCGGGCGTGCGCGACGCGGATCGCCCGGCGCTCGAGGAGGCCGCGGCGGCGCTGGCCGCGGAGCTCGACGCCGTCGTGGTCTTCAAGGGAGCGGGCACGCTCGTGGTCGCTCCCGACCGGCAGGCGCGCAACGACACGGGCAACCCTGGCATGGGGACGGCGGGGACCGGCGACGTGCTCGCCGGCGTGATCGCGGCGCTGCTCGGCCAGGGGCTCGGGGCCTTCGACGCGGCGCGGCTCGGCGTGTGGGTGCACGGTCGTGCCGGTGACGCCGCGGCGGCCGACCTCGGCCAAGTGTCGATGACGGCCCGTGACCTGCTCGACCGGCTGCACGTCGGCTTCCAAAGCTTGTAGCGGCGGTCTCTGACCGTCGACTGGAGCCGACCCCGGCGAAGGCCTGTCCGTACGCCATCGCCGGACGTTCGCTCCGGGCATCCTGCCCTCCGCTCACTCGGAGGTGTCTGCGCTGCGCCTTCCAGGCTCCGCTAGCCACCTACGCCGGCTCCCGGGGCACGGGCAGCCCCTCGCCTCCCCGCATGGTTCCGCTTGCCTCTGTAGCGGCGGTCTCT
>JBIKND010000071.1:0-17024 GCA_044358905.1 Pirellulales bacterium
GTGTCTCCGGTCGGGGCTACGCCCCTCCCTCCGACACACCACGCGGACTGATCCCCAACTCTCTCATAAGCACTGGTACAAAAACTGGGGAGGGGTCACTGGCAACCACTGTGTCGCCCACGACGGAGAATGGCTCGACGAACCGCAGCTGTGGCTTGGGCACCGGAATCCCGGTCGTCGGGCCGCGGAGGCCGTTGGCAAACGGCATGCCCACGAGCATCGAGATGCTCGATGCACCGACGATCAGTTCATAGGCGCCGTCCTCGAGCGTGAGGACGACTTGCTGACCCGTCACGGGGTCTGTGCCCCGCAGTCCCAGCGAGAAACTGGTGACGCCGGTCGTGTCAACCGTAGCGCCGAACACCTATGAGAGCCGCTCCCTACATTTCGCCGCTTTCGCTATTGCCGTAAAGCTCGACGCCAAGATCAAGGCCTAGGTCTGCCAGAGCTTTCATGTCTTGGCAGCCAAGTTCAAAGCCTGACCAGTCTTCGAAAAAAACTCCGATATACAGTTCGGCAGATCCACCAGACGCTCTCAGTTGACGGAAATACTCCGCATGAAAAGCCAAACGTGGCATCAACTCTCTTACGCCATCATCGAAACGGCCAAGTTTTTTCTTTGTGAGTGGAAAAGTGCAGTAAGTCTGATCATACAGGCCACCAAGGAGCTGTCCTGTGGGTGTTTTGCGGGGGGTTCCTACGGAGTGACAAAACTCAGGCAACATGCCGATCGATTCAACGATAGGCTCTGATGTGAAGGTCGGATGGCGTATGCGTAGGGAAACGATGAATGACTCTTCCGGCTGTGTCATGGCGAACCTTAAGGTAAATACGTGCTGAAGTGCCCATGATTCGTGCCAATGCCGCGTGGCCCGCCGGTCCACACATTGCCGTCGGGGTCAATGCCGGTCCACGTTCTTGCACCAGCACCGACACCGCGTTTTATTGCGTGCACTTCATCGGTCGTCCAATTGTTCTGGTGTTTTGCCTGGTTCATGGGAAGAGTGCCAGGAGGGCAGTTGTCGGGCTTTGATTCTGATTCATCCCGTTGGGGGCTTGGCCCCGGCCCACTCGCCATCATAGCCACGATGCGGGTTGTGCCGGCGTACGCGGAGCCGATCGCGACGCCCTGATGGGAGACCTCGATCGCTCCCTTCGTCCAGGTGAGGACCGGAACGCGGACCGGGCTGGCAACGACTGTGTCGCCCACGACCGAGAATGAATCGACGAACCGCACCTGTGGTTTGGGCACCGGAATCCCGGTCGTCGGGCCGCGGAGGCCGTTGGCAAAAGGCATGCCCACGAGCATCGAGATGCTCGATGCACCGACGATCAGTTCATAGGTGCCGTCCTCGGGCGTGAGGACGACTTGCTGACCCGTCGCGGGATCTCTGCCCCACAGGCCCAGCGAGAAACTGGTGACGCCGGCCGTGTCGGCCGCCGCGCCGAACACGACCTGGAACTCCGACTGGCCGGCATCCCAGCGCTTGGCCCCGGAGAGAATCGCTCCACCGGCCAGGATCGTACCCCCGGCGTATACGACCGCGCCTACAGGCAACACGTAAACGGCTCCGACCGCAATGACGCCACCCGCGAGTACGTGGCTGGTGGCCCGGAGGCCGCCTGCCACCCGTGCCAGGTTGTCGTCGAGGCGGTCGAGACTCGCCCGAACACCGTCGAATGAGTCGGTCAGCCCTTGCCATTGCTCGGGCGTGATGTCCGCCTCCAGGCCGTCGATCCTCACTGGCAGTGCGAAGAACCGCTGCAGCAGGGCTTCGTCTCCGGCAGAGACCCACGTCTGGACCGCGAGAAAGTTTGCCTGCACTTTTTGTGCCACCTGAACGGCACGCAGGTATTCATCGTGCGCGTACAAGGCCGATTCGACAGCCGACAGATACTGCTGGCTGGTGTGCTGTGATGGCTGCCCCCGCATGCTCGTCATGGCCGCCGCAGCGGTCCGGGCCGAAGCGAGTTTCCCTTCGGCGGCCGTCACGGCGTTCTGCAGATCGGAGAAGGAATTGACGCTACCGGCGACGGTAGGCGTGGCCAGATGCCCGGCGAGCCAGGCAGCCCGGCGGGCCTGGAGCGCCGCCGAGTCCGCGGGCGTCAGGACGAGCATGCCGGTCTGGTCGATCGCGGTTGGCGGCGGCAGGCTATCTTCAAGCTCGTCAAGGGCGGTTTGTGTGTCGAAGTGGAAGAACAAAATGACTTCCGCCATTGCCGTCGCCCGGACGGTGTCCGAGAGAGTGATCTGGTTGCTCGATGCGCCGAATGATTCGGTGAGCGTGAAGCGGATGTCGCCGACTTCATCGCTTGGCCGAACGGCTTGAATCCAAACCGCAGCAGGCCGCTGTCCAGCGGCCCAGCGGATGCCGTCTGCAGCATCGAGCGCGAGCCGCGTGCCCCCGGTCGGGGCATTCCACAACTCGACGTTGCCGGCGCCCGAATCGATCTGCAGTCGTGACGCCGTGGGCTGTGTTGCAGGCGATCCCAGACGCATTTCGCTCCGTTGACCCTGCACTGGCACCCGCACGCCTGGCGACTCCGGGTCGTCCTCGATCGGGTCGTCGGTGCCAGCGGGGCCATTGTCGGGGTCGATCTTGCCGTCGTTGTCGCTATCGACGTCAAGATCCACCGCCACCGCCGTGGCCCGGATCATGTCGCTCGGCGGTGCGCCAGCGCTGCCGCTGCCCGTACCGACGACGAGCGTGAGCGTGAAGGCGATGTCGGCTATGCTCGCGCTCGGGGCGAAGGCCTCGATCCAGAAGGTCTGCGGCTCGCCTCCGACGACCGTCGTCGAGAGCGTGGCGGTGTCGAGCGCAACGGCACCCGATGGCGAGAAGACCTTTACTTTCTTTGCCGCAGCGGGATCGAACCCCAGCGTGGCCGTCATCCCCGCCGGCACCTCCGCGATCATCTTCGTGCGCTCTGGCCCCACCGGCACGATCACGCCGGGCCGCACGATCGCGCCGTTTGCATCCGTGGCCTCCTCGATGTCGTCCTCGTGAGGCGTGCGGTCGAGGTTGCCCGTGTTGTCGCTGTCCACGTCGAGATCCACCAGCACCGGCGTCAGGGTGACGACGAAATATTGGTCGTCGTAATCGTTGTCGTTGACGGCGCTCTTGAACGTGACGAGATCCTCGAGCACGATCAGCCGGGTGTCGGCGGCCACGGCGATGTTATGCCGCTGGCCGAATGCCGCCCGCAGCTCCCGGGCCGTGCCGATCGCGAACGCACTTCCCGGTGCAGGCACCGTGTAATCGCTGCCCGGCTCCGGAAACCCGTAGTCGTGCGACTCCTGCGAGCCGGGGTTCGTGGTGGTCAGCGTGCCTGACACCCGGCTCCTGACCGCGTCTTTCCAGGTGCCGCCGCCGGGCCCCGGGGCGAGCTCGATGGGGGTGGGATCGGCCTGCAGATCGCCAGTGGTCTCGAACCCCGCCTCGCCGTGGATGCGGCTGCCGATCGAGACGCTCCACCACCGTGCCGCCACGAGCGTGGTGGTGATGCTGCCCGCCAGCGCGCCGTCCTTCATCGCGGCCACGTACAGCACATGCCTACCGCTGGGGAGCGACCCGGCATGGAAGGCGTATCCGTCGGCGGGCGTGGTGTCGGCGTGGAGCAGCCCGTCGCTGCCGGGATCGAGGACGCCGTTGCCGTCGAGGTCGCGGTAGACGTGGATCGCATCGACGCGATCGCCGGCGGGGTCGGCCACGCGGCCGGAGAGAAGGTCCGGGCTGCCGGTGACGATCTGCGTGGGGGCGGAAACAGGTGGAAGAGGCCCGGGCGAATCACCTTGGATGCCGTCCCGGATGATCCCCCCGACGATCCCATGACGATACGCTGGACGTCAATTCCGTGGCTACTTATTCGGCTCCAGCCCAAGTTCCCGCGCCACCGCCGGCGGCAGTTCGATATCGGCCATCCGGCCATGCTTGAAGTTCCACGTCGTGCGAATCTGGTCGGCCGTAAGCCCCCTCGCGTCGCCGAGCTTGGCGCCGGAGATGACGGCGTCGTCGAACTTAACGCCGGCGAACGAGCCCCGAAAATTCACGTCCGTGAGATTTTGGGCGGACAGGTCGAGGCCCGACCAGTCAATGTCTCCGACCTTCTGCTCGAACAGCGTCAGCCGCGATAGGTCCCCGTGCCGGTAGTTATAGGTCGCCCGGATCTGGTCTGCGCGGACCTTGCCTCTGAGGCTACAGGCACCTTCGAAACGGGTGTTTTCCAGCACCACGTCGTCACGGAAATAGAGGCTCGAATCGAAGAAGCGAATGCCGGTGAAATCGGCCGGACCGACAATGCCATGGAACCCCCGGAATCCTTTGTGGTATCGATAGTTCTCCGTTGAGGCGAGCTGGTCGAACGTGGGCATGCCTTCATTAAATTTGACGTTAACGAGATAGGCCCCGGTAAAATCGGTTTTCTCGAAACTGCCCCGGAAGGAGCAGTCGTAAAAACAAAGGTTCCGAAAGTCGTAATCGCCTCCGGGGATCAAAATATTCTTCCAGGGCACGTCCCTGTGCCTGATCGCGTAGGTCTTCGTGGCCTTCAGTTGCTCGGGCTCGATCTCAAGGGCTCCTACCCGCACAGAGCCGATGACGGCACCGGCGAAGTCGGCACCGGTGGTGTCACAATCTTCGATCCATGTGCCAGTCAGCCGTGCACGGCAAAAGCGGACGTTTTGGAGGTTGCAGCCTTCGAAAGTAACGTTCGTGAGGTCGGCATCACTGAAGTCAGCGCCGGAGAGATCCACCTCCCAGAACTGCTGGTCCCGCAGGTTGCGGCCGACGGCGTTCATGCCAGGCCCGATCTTCGAGGGGGCGGCATGTGGCGGTGTCGCGGGGTCTTCGGCCAGGCCGACGGTCGCCGCAAGCCACATTGCCCACAACATTGCCATTCGCCCAGCAGGCATGCGCCACGTTGTCATGGTTGATCTCCCAGGCACGGAATCAATTGGAAATCCTGATGTTCTTGAACCTGACGCCGCTGCCCCAGTGCGACTGCAACTGGAGGCTGTCAACTGCGCCAACCTGTTTGTTGTCGTCAAACTCCGATGTATCTCGATTGTACGTCTGTTGCCCATTGAGCCAGATCGTCAGCGATGACAACGCAGCCGTGTAGGTTGCCTTCAGAGTACCGCCAGCTGCGTCGCCGGCTCGATTGTACATGGCCTCAAGGACCTCGAAGTAATCATCGGCGTCGCGGTCGGCCGGGGTCGGGGGCATATTTGGGGCGTCTGTCACGCCGGCAAAGTCCCGATTGTAGGCCACTGCGGTCAACAGTCGTGCGATCTCTTCCTGTTCGGGAGCCGTATTCAGTCCATCAACCACGACTTTGCCCGCGTCTGTGATGCCTTTTCCCATTTTTGGATTGAAGGCATCCAGCCCGGTATAGGCAACGTCGTTCGTGGTGATGGTTGCCCGGTCCACCATCGCCCTCACGTCGAGCAGGGCGATCTCGGTTTTGTATTCCTCGCCAAACTTCACTCCGCTATTGGCGACAAACGAAAGTTTTTGTTGGCCGTTCGCTTCAACCCACCCGTACGTTTCGTCGCCGCGGCTGCGATCAAACTCGTAGGCGAACTCGATGGTGAATGAACCCCCGTTCGCAGTTTGCCTGGACTCCAGGCTGGGAGCGTTGGCGTTATCGGGTGGCTGTGGCTGCTTGAGCGTAGTCTCCAGCCACCCAACAGGGGCTTTAGCCTTGATGAAATCTACCAACGGCTTTTCGATGATCCAAGGATACTTCTCCTTGAGCACAAAGCCGTCCCAGCCGCTGGTGTTCTTGGAAGTCCAGTCTTCGTCGTTGTCCTTGCGTCGTTGATCAATCGTCGGGAACACCATCTCCTCGACGCTGAGGTCCACGATGTCTGGCGGTGTGGCCACTTGCGGTGGGCCGTTTTGTCCCGGCTCGCTCGGTTCGCACAGTTGCCAAGTGACCTCGTGCTGGCCGATCGCCAGCCCTTCGATGAAGACCTTTGCCGGGAAGGTCGATGTGCCGTCCGGTTTGATATTCCAGTAACGCCAAAGTCCATCTGTTCCGTCGGCGGCGAGGGGAGTGCGGCGCCGGTCGGCGAAGACGTTTAGGCCTTGCGGAACTCCCAGCCAGAGGCGATATGTGCCGTCTTTCTTCAGCGGATTATCGTTGATCACGCGCAGGTCGCTGGTGCTGAGCCGCGCTTCGGCAAGGTCGAGATCCTCGTATTGGGCCTCGAAGGCGGCATCGTCTTTGTCCGCCTCACGGTTGCGGTTGTCGTCGTCTATGTTGTGAAACACGCGAGCACCGGCAGGCACGTCGACGCCGGGATCGATGTCCTCGATCGGGTCATCGGTGTCGTCGATGTCGCCGCTGTTGTTCGAGTCGACGTCAATGTCGACCGTCGGACCAGGAGGCACCGCCGTGGCCCGGATCATGTCGCTCGGCGGTGAGCCCGCGCTGCCGCTGCTCGCGCTGACGACGAGCGTGAGCGTGAAGGCGATGTCGGCCAGGCTCGCGCTCGGCGCGAAGGCCTCGATCCAGAAGGTCCGCGGCTCGCCTCCGACGACCGTCGTCTTGAGCGTGGCGGTGTCGAGCGCAACGGCTCCCGATGGCAAGAAGACCTTTACTTTCTTTGCCGCAGCGGGATCGAACTCCAGCGTGGCCGTCATCCCCGCCGGCACCTCCGCGATCATCTTCGTGCGCTCTGGCCCCACCGGCACGATCACGCCGGGCCGCACGATCACGCCGTTTGCATCCGTGGCCTCTTCGATGACCTCCTCGGCGGCCGAGCGATCGACGGGGTCGCTCGCCGGGTCGGGGATCGTGTCGGCATTGTCGCTGTCCACGTCGAGATCCACCTCGAAGTCGTCGTTCTTGATCGTGCCCGTGGCGGGAGGTCGGGCGGTGTCGAACGTGTAGCCGATTCCCGGCTGGAGCGTGATCACGACCGTCTCGTCGGGTTCGACGACGGTGTCGAGCGTGGGGGTGATCGTGAGGGTGGCCGCAGAACCTGGCGCGCTCGAGTTGGCGGGGATCGTGATCGCCCCCGTGCTCGCTCCCGCCGGGAGACCCGTAAAATCGCTTTCCGCCGTCGCGGAGCCGCCGATCTCGTAGGCGACGGTGATGTTTCGCGTGAGCGGTCCCGTCGCGGTGAACGTGTAGGTGAGCTTCTGCGGGCCGTCCTCGGCGACGATCGGCTGCGCGACCTGCACGGTGTTGGCGACGCTCGACGGCGCGACCTGCACGGTGACGGTCGGCGGGTCGGCATAGTAGACCTCGATCTGGACGCCGTTGTTGGCCTGCTTGGCCTGCAAGACCCAGCCGGACTCGGCCGGCCCATAGGCGTAATGCGGAAACACTTCACCCGGCCCGGCCGCCTTGAAGACCGCGAAGTCGGCGAGGGTATCGCCGGCCGAGATGATCTTCGCCCCCAGCACGACCTTGCCGGCGGGCACCGACCACCCCGCCCAACCGCCCCCGCTGAAGTAAAAAACCGCCGACGTCGCCACCCCGTATCCGGGCAGAGCCGTGACATCGAAGGGCGGGGAGCCGTTCCCGCCGGAGTTGAAGGCCCAGACGGTCGTCGCCGCCGGCAGGGCGGCGGGGGCGTCGTCGTTGGTAATCGTGCCGGTCACCGCCCGAGCGGTCCCGATCGAGTAGCCGCTGCCCGCCGCGAGGGTCAGGGCGACGGTTTCATGGGGCTCGACGGCGGTGTCGGCCGTGGGATCGACGGTCACGGTCGCCCGCGCCGCACCGGCGGCGAACGTGACCGTTCCAGGCGTTCCACCGACGACGGTGTAGTCCGTGCCCCGCGTGGCGGTGCCGGCGATGCCGTACTTCACCGTCAAGGGCGCGGCGGTGGTGCCCGTTCGTGTGAACGTGAAGGTCAGGTTGGTGGCGCCGTCCTCAGCCACCGCCGCGTCGGCAGCCATGGGGAGCCGCGGACGGGGCGGAGCGTACGCTACCGGGGGGGTCTCTCGTCAACGGGCTGCGGGATGAGAAGTTGATGAGCAACCCCAGCGCTGCGGTGACGCGGCGGTCAGGGTGGGCGTTGGGGTGGAGCGCCGGCCAGCCCTCATCCAAACGAATGAGGATTCGCACGGCACATCACCGACGCCAAATCACCGACGAATCGCTTGATTGTTGGTTGGTAGCCCTTCAAGCGACTCGCCGCACGATGGTCGCAGTTGGCTTGAGGCCTCGGCCGAACGCCGAGGCCGATCGAGGCAGGGAGCGGCTCGTGCGAGCTGGGCACACGCTGCGGCGTTCAATGACGGCAGACTCGGTTCCCGGCCCGCGTTTTTTCGTCGGAATCCCGAGGCTCAGATCTCAGCTCCACGCCGGTCGCGGTGACCGGTGGCGGGCTCAGACCCGCCGAACAGGCATCCGGCGGAAAGCGAGTCCACAGCCGGAGCATGTAAATCGGCTCCCGTCCCGGATGATTCTCAAGAGAGGCGGCGGAGCCGCGCGTGGGGACAAAGAAGCAGCCGTCCCGATGTTTCACACAAAAAGCCCACCGGACGGACGCCGGCGAGGATGATGGCCGCGAACTTGTGGCCCCTACCAATCCTGCTTGAAGACGTACTCGCCGGCCCGGTTGACATAGCCAGTGCGGAGTCGGCCGTTGATCTCTTCGCCGACTTCGGCCAACCCG
Source organism: Pirellulales bacterium (assembly GCA_044358905.1). Classification (GTDB taxonomy): domain Bacteria; phylum Planctomycetota; class Planctomycetia; order Pirellulales; family UBA1268; genus QWPN01. The sequence continues at coordinate 8,633 of JBIKND010000071.1, forward strand.
TGATGAAATCGCGTGCCGGCCGTGAACCGGGGCGGGATCTCGAACTCTCCCTGGCAGTTGACGAATCCCCATTTCCCTTCATCGAAGACGCAAAACAAGGTGTCGTCGCAGGAATTGACGTGATACATCTGGGTGAAGGCCTGATTGCCGACGCGGTCGCCGTTGCGGTCGATGAGAAAGATACGTCGCTTCTCCTGCACCACGGCCACGCCGGATGACAGAAACCCGAAATTCCGGACATCTTTGAACCGGGGCTCGATCACGATCGCCCCCGTGCGATCAATGAAGCCTTGGCGTTCATGGCGATGCACCGTGGCGACTGCCAGGCCGTGCTGAAACGAAGACACAATCCGGAAGCCATGCTCGAACACCGTGGCCCCGGTCTTGTCAATAAATCGCGGCCGTGGCGCCTGCACCTGCGGCACCTTGAAACCGGCTTTCTCGAATCGAATCTGGGGCCGCGTCGGATCGTCGTCCGCCGGCGGTTGCGCAAAGGCGACACCCGCCAACCCTTCATGGAAATTTTTGGCCCCAAGGAACATTGGTTCAATCACGACGTTGCCTTCGATGTCGATGAATCCAACGTTCTCCCCCAATCGCATGGATGCAAGTCCTTCGCTGAATAACAGGCCATGTGCATAGGAAAATGGCAGAACCATGTTTCCTTCTTGGTCCATCAGGCCGTGCTTCCGCGTTTCGGGATGCTCTACACTGCAGAGCCAACGCCCCTCTTGGAACATGTACGTCTCGCCACCACGGTAGATGCACTCGGTGATGGGGCGGCCCATCTTGTCGATGACGCCCCATCGACCGTCGTCGTTCATTACCCAAGCCCGGGCCCCGCTGAACTCTTCGCACTGGCGATACTGCGGCGGGATCACCGCGTTTCCGTCGAGATCCAGATAGCCATAGCGCTTCTTGTCCCAATCATAGATACGGGCCCGATCGGTCCAGAAATACCCCATGATCCCGTCTGCATCGTAGATGAGAGGTACGACGACACTGCCTTCGGCATCGATGTAGCCGCGACGCCCTTCGCGATCGTGGATAGGAAACAGCATCGATGCCATGGTCGGGATTGTTCGTCAACGAGTTTTCGGGATGCCGCCGGCGGGAAACGCTCCCCGCAATCCTCCAACTTAGCGAGGATCTGTTCGCCGGTGGCTTCCGGGTTCGCCTTGATCCACGAATCACATTGGGAATGGAACCCGCCGGCACGCAAGTCCCAACTCTGATGTGCGCGGTGAGCAGGGCACGCATGCCCGGGCAGCGGGGCAATGCCGCCGTGTGGCTGACGACAGACGACGCCCTACGGCTGGCCGGGGACGCCCGGGGGGAGGGCGATCTCGATGTCGCCCGGGGGCGGGGCCGATGACTTCGTGCCCGGCGTGGCCGTCGGGTCGAACTTCGGCGTGTCGGTGCCGGTGCGGGCCTCGAGGTCGGCGGTCAGCGAAAGCTTATCGGCGCCGGCCGGCCGCAGTTCCAGCATCGTCACGCCCCACTCGTTCTTCGTCTTCTTGCCCTCGACCACGACCACGCCCGCGGCCTTGGGGCCCTTGACGTCGAACTGCAGTGTCGCGATCCCGTCGGTTTCGTTGGCCGTGCCCCGGACCGCCGTGGCGCACTCGACGGGCGTGCCGAGCGCCGCCGCGACGCGGGCGTTGGCCCGCACTTCCTCGGCGGCCTCCTTCACGAGCGGATGGCTGGCGAGGCGGCCGCAGCCGACGCCGACGAACACGACGAGACAGGCCGAGATGCGAAGCGCGAGAGACACGAGCGGGACTCCGAAAGGGAAGGGCATGGCCGAAGGGCGGCGCCGCATCAGCCCTTGGCGTCGTTCTGCCGGCACCAGGCGATCTTCTCGGCCGTAGTCGTGGGCTTGCCGCCGGCAGCGGCTTTGGCGGGAGCCTTCTTCACCGGCGCGGGAGCCGGTGCCTCTTCCTCGGGAGCAGCCTCCGCCGCCGGCTCCGCGGCGGGTTCGGCCGTCGGGGCCTTCGCGGCCCTGGCCCGCGCCAGGATCTCGGCGGTCGAGAGTTTGCCACCGCTAGCGGCCGGCTTGGCGGCTGGCTCCTTCGCGGCCGGGGCGGCGCCCCCCTTGGCCCGCGCGGCGGCGAGGATGTCGGCCGTGGACGGCTTCTTCGCGCCGCCGGCGGCCGGCTTGGCCGCGGGCTTCGCCGCTTCCTTGGCAGCCGGCTTGGCGGCCTTCTCCTTGGGCTCGGCCGGCTTGGGCAGCGGCTTGGGGACGATCTTCAAGGCCGAGGGATCGATGTCGTACCAGCCGATGTTGTTGAACTGGTCGAACTCGACCAGGCAGCGGCCGTTCATGTTGACCGTCTTCACGAAGCCCGTGGCCTGGGCGAACCGCGCCAGTTCCGGGGCGGGAGACTCGACGACCACGTACTTGTCGGTCCACTCGGCCTTCAGTCGCTCGATGACGTCGAACATGCCTGGATTCCCGGCGGGATGGGACCGGGCGATCGCCGGTCGCGGAACCCTTCGAATGTGATCGATCGCCCGGGCCGTCGCAAGGTCCGGTCAGGGCCGCCGCGGCTGGACGGCCGCCGGCGGGAGCGGCACCACTCCGTCCGGCCCCACCGCGTACGACCACTGCACCGTCCGGGGCAGGTCGGTGCCGGCGGCCTGCGGCGTGGCCTGCATGGAGCCTCCATCAGCCGCCCGGTAGGTCGAGCCGAGCCAGGCCGGCGGCTCCTGGATCCGGCAGGCGACCTCGAAGAGGAGCGTGTCGGGACGGTCGGGGTGGGCCGCGACGCTCACGGAGAAGTGGGACCGGCCCGCCAGCCCGAGGCCGACGATGGCGGGCCGCCCGGCCGCACCGACGAGTGAGACTTCCGTGAGTGCCGGCGACGCGGGCCAGCGCGGGTCGGCGGCAGTGTTTTGGGGCCCCTCGACGGACTCGAGCCGTGAACCGTCCGCCAAGGCCACGACGTGTCGCCACCGATCGTGCTCGCGGAGGAAGACAATTTCGGTCGCACCCGCGCGGAGCCGGACCGCGGTCTGCTTCGTCGTTGCTCGTTCGCTCATTGCCTGGCCACCGGAAGCGGACGCCTGCGGAAGGCCATCCGGGGCGGGCCGCGGTGATCGTCTCCACTGCTTTCATCGACCACGCGGAAGATCCACTCCTCGCGATCCGTCCGGCCGCCGTGATCCCAGAGGCGGCCGCCGTCCTGCCAGGCCCGCGACTGGCCCGGAGGCCGGACCGGCTGAAACGTGACCGGATCGCACCCGGGCACCGGCCAGCCCTTCCAATACACCGCAGTCGCGTCGCGGGCGAATGTGTTGTCTGCGGCGCAGATCGCGAACGAGTCCGCATCGACCCCCGGAAGCTCGCGGCCGTACCAATAAAACGCCTCGTCATCCCGCGCCCAGCCGTCGCGATCGAGGAGCCGAAACGACGCGATGTCCCGCGGCACGAAGCCCTGCAGTCCGTAGAACACCCGTTCCCGATCCCGCCACACGCCGGGCGTGATCCGGGTGAACGTATCGGGATCGGCGCCTTCCACCCGGACGATGTTCCCGCTGATGCCGTACCGCATGAAGATCGCCCGGTCGTCGCGAAACACCGCCCGATCGTCGCGAAAGTTCGATCCGAAGGATCGGAACGACTTTGGGTCGGCCCATTCGATCTTCTTCGGCCCCTCGAACACCTTCCGGGCGTCACGGCCGAAATCCCCGCCCACGCCCGGAATCTTGAAGGCCTCGAACGTGGCCGCATCGGCCCCGAGCACCGGGAAGCGTTTCGTGCCGTTTCCCTCGTCCCAGGTCTGGTACACGACGCGGTTGTTCTTCTTGTCGATGACGTATCCTCGGTAACAGCCGGAAGCTGCCAGCAGCACGACGCTCACCGCGACGAGGCGAAGGAAGGCAGTTCCGTGCACGGCCGAGGGTTTCCGAGGGTCAGGCGACGGGCCGCGTCTCACGGCGGCTGCGATTGTAGCCCGCCGCCGTCTAACATGGAGCCGGATCGGTACCGGTCGCCCAGGAGCCCTCGCCTCGATGGAACCGCGTCGCTCGCTCGGCTGGCCGATTCTCCTGGGCGTGGTGCTCATCGGTTCGATCATCACGCTCGGCGTTGGCTGGGTGCTCGTGAGCATCGCGGCCGCCCTGGGATCGACCGAACGCAACGAAAGCGCCGCCTTCTACTGGGCCGTGCTCGGCGTCGGCGTGGCGTTGCTCGTGGTCGTGCTCGCGGGCGTGATCGTCTACCTGGCGCTGACCATCAAGGCGATCGCCCTCTCGCAGCGGCAGAGCAACTTCATCGACAGCGTGACCCACGAACTGAAGAGCCCGCTGGCCTCGCTCAAACTCTCGCTGCAGACGCTCGGCCGCCGGCCGCTGCCGCCGGAGCAGCAGGCCGACTTCCACCGCATCATGCTCCAGGACGTGGAGCGACTCGACGGCCTCATCGACCATCTGCTCGACGCCGCCAAGACGCTGCAGCGGCGGCCGCGGGCCGCCGACGCCACGGCGGTCGAGCCGGTGCTGCGGCAGGTGTGCGACGCCGTCGCCCAACGCTACGGCCTGCCCACGGCGGCGATCACGCTCGCCTGCGAGCCGCCGGGCCTGCGGGCCGTGGCCCGCGACGCCGATCTCGAGATCGTATTTCGCAACCTGATCGACAACGCCGTCAAATACTCGCTGCCCGAGTCGCGGGTGGAGGTGAGCGTGACGTCCGTGGCGAAAGGCCGGCTGGCCGTGCGGATCGCCGATCGCGGGCCCGGCATCCCCGTGTCGCGGCGGCACGACGTGTTTCGCCGGTTCGTGCGGCTGGGCAGCGAGTTGGAGCGATCGACGCCGGGCACCGGGCTGGGCTTGTTCCTCGTGCGGTCGCTCGTGCGGCAGATGCGGGGCCGCGTCATGGTGCAGGGCCGGCTGCCGCCCCCGGGCACGGTGTTCGAGGTCGAACTGCCCGCCGCGGGCTGACGGGAAGGAATAGGACGGTCAACGGCACTTCCACAAGCGCTCGACCGGTGACGCGCGGTCGAGGGAGTGCAGTCCCGGGCCTTTCGCGTTACCGAAGGCTGCGGGGCAGGAGTTGCCCTGCCCTTCCAATGGCCCCGTCATGGATGTCGTGTTCGTTGTGTGTCTGCGTGAGCCGAGCGTGAGGGGCTCGAAAGAGACGAACCTCTCGAGCGCCGGGCAGTCCACCTCCGAGCCACGCGAGCCGCACAGCGAGAAGGCTCCGTGCCCGATTCGTCCCTGTCCGTGTTTTGCGATTTCCACGGGCCAGTGCGCGTGTATATTCTCGCCACCCATTCTCCCCGCGGGTCCCGAGGACTGTGCCCATCTTGAGGAAACTCTTCGCATGAACGCGATCCTTCGTTCCTTGCTTCGTCGGTGGTCGTGCGCCGTCATCCTGGCCGCATCCCTCGCCGTGTCAGCGACTTCTCAGGCAGCGCCGATCACCTGGGGCTCACCGCAGACCGTGAGCGGCGACAGCGATGTGAGCACGACCGGGTCGCTCGTCTACGCGTTCACGTTCGGCGGCACGGCAGCTCCGCCGTCGGCGACGGTCAACGGAGTGACGTTCTCGCCCTTCAGGGTTCCCGGCGGCATCATCACATCGGCCACCGTCGGCAGCGTCACGATCTCGGAAAGCCCGGGCAAACTGTTCGCGAGCAACGCCTTTGGTTCCTCGTCGGCACCGTACTCAGGCCTGAGTACCGACTACAAGGCGATCCTTGGGTCAGGGGCCTACGCCGACCTCCCCGCGAGCATCACGGTCACGCTCGGCGGCCTGACGTCGGGCCAGGATTACCTGGTCCAGTGGTGGACGAACAATGCTTCGAACGCCGCGATCTTGGGCGCCGGGTTTACGAACACGACAGCGACCGCCATCAACTCGGTGACGCTCGATGCGAACACGACGAACGCCGTCGGTGGACTCGGCCAGTTCGCCATCGGCACGTTCACGGCATCGGGGACGTCGCAGACATTTCTGCTCTCGGAGACGAGCGGTGGATTCAATCCCTTGATCAACGCCCTCCAGGTGCGGGCGGTACCGGAGCCGTCGATGACGGTGCTCGTGGGCACGGCGGCTGTGTCAGTCCTGCTGGCGTGGCGCAGGCGGTCACGAAGGACCGTGGAAAACTGATCCCGGGAACTCAGATCACGTAGAGGGCCTCGTGGGCAGCCGCCATGCCCGCTGAGGAGTGCTTGAGACGGGCTAGGGAATGGCCGTGCCGGCCGGAAGGCCGGCCATGTCCTCGTCGGTCAGCAGGCCGGCCCGCTCGCCATCGAGTATCTCCGGAAACGCACCGTGACCGGCGGTCAGCACCGGCACGCCCGCGGCCAGCGCCTCGATCGCGGAAAGCCCCTTCGCCTCTGGGCACCGGGCTGGGCCTGTTCCTCGTGCGGCCGCGCCGCGCGGCGCCGTGGACAGACGGCGCCGGTCGCCTACGTTGATGCTCCCCGTGCACGAGGAATCATTCGCCATGCATGCCCACGCCGCCCGCGCCGCCGACCTGCCCGCCATCGACGTCGTTCCCATCCGCCGCGTGCTCGTGAGCCTGTTCGACAAGGCGGGCATCGACCGGCTCGCGGCCGGGCTCAAGGCGGCCGGCGTCCATGTGGTCAGCACCGGCGGCACGAAGGCGGCGCTCGCCAGCCAGGGGCTCGAGGTCGAGGACATCTCCGCCGTGACCGGCTTCCCGGAAGTGCTCGACGGCCGCGTGAAGACGCTCCACCCGCACGTCTTCGCCGGCATCCTCGCCCGCGGCGACCGGTCCGACGACCTCGAGGTGCTCGCCGCCCACGGCATCGACCGCTTCGACGCCGTGATCGTCAACCTCTACGCCTTCGAGCGGGTGATCGCCAAGCCCGACTGCCGGCCGGCCGACGCCATCGAACTGATCGATATCGGCGGCCCGAGCCTCGTCCGCGCGGCGGCCAAGAACCATGCCTTCACGGCGGTGGTCACGAGCCCGGAGCAATACGACGACTTCCTCGCGGCCATCGCCCGCGGCGGCACGACGCTCGCCGACCGCCGTCTGTTCGCGGCCCGGGCCTTCGAGCACACCGCCAACTACGACGCCGTGATCGCCCGCTGGATGGCCCGCCACGCCGGGCTCGTCGCCGGAGCCGCGGCGGCCGACGATGCGGCCGCGACGGACGACCCGCCGCTGCCGGCGCGGGTGACGCTCGAACTCGAGCGGCGGCTGCCGCTTCGCTACGGTGAGAATCCCCATCAGTCGGCGGCTCTCTTCGCCCCCGTCGGCACCCACGCCGGGCTCGCCGGCGCGAAGCAGCTCTGCGGCAAGGAACTCTCCTACAACAACCTGCTCGATCTCGACGCCGCGACGCGACTCGCGGGTCTGCTTCAGGATCCCGCCGCCGTCGTCATCAAGCACACCAATCCCTGTGGCGCCGCCTCCGCCGACACCGTCGCCGCGGCACTGGCCACCGCGATGGCGGCCGACCCCACGAGCGCCTTTGGCTCGATCGTCGCGGTGAACCGCACGTTCGACCGGGCCTGCGCCGAGGTGCTGCTCGCGCCGGGGCTGTTCGTGGAGGTGATCGCCGCCCCGGCCTTCGAGCGGGATGCCGTCGAGCTTTTGACCACGAAGCCGACCTGGAAGGCGAGCGTGCGGCTGGTCGAGGTGCCTGCAGGCGATCCCTGGGAAGCGACGGCGGGGCTCGAGTTTCGCAGCATCGCCGGCGGCCTGCTCGCCCAGCGTCCCGACGACACCTGCGACGATCCGGCGTCCTGGCGGGTGGTGACGAAGGCGGCGCCTGCGGCCGAACTCACGCAGGCGCTCGACTTCGCCTTCACGATCGTCCGCCGGCTGACGAGCAACGCGATCGCCGTCTGCCAGGGCACGAGCCTCGCCGGCGCCGGCATCGGCCAGACGAGCCGCGTCGATTCGGTGCGGATCGCGCTGGAGAAGGCGGGGGCGAAGGCCCGCGGGGGCGTGCTCGCGTCCGACGCCTTCTTCCCGTTCCCCGACTCGATCGACCTGATCGCGAAGGCTGGGATCGCCGCGGTGGTGCAGCCGGGGGGCTCGAAGCGCGACGCCGAGGTGATCGCGGCGGCCGACGCGGCCGGGATCCCCATGGTGTTCACGGATCGCCGCCACTTCCGGCACTGAATTTCACGCCTGCGGGGCCATCCAGTTTGACGCCTGCGGGGCCATCCAGTTTGGCGCCTGCGGGGCCATCCATGGCCCCCGCAGGCTTGGCCCGGCGTGGTCGCAGCCGGAGGTGCGACCAGCCGGGCGTGCGGCCGCCTTCCGGGCGGCCGTGGCCGCAGCGGGGCTGCGGCGGCGCGGCGGCTCGACGAGGCGTCGATCCGCGGCGCGCCTGCTGGCGGAGGCACGCGGCGCGGCCTTCGGCCGCTGCGTGCCGGCGTACGCGATGGCTCGCGTTGTAGCGGCGG
>JBIKND010000233.1:0-4826 GCA_044358905.1 Pirellulales bacterium
CTGGGCGGCGAGGTGGATCACGCAGGAGGCGCCGCTGTCGTGGCGCGGCGGGGTACTGCATCGCCTCCACCGGCGGAATCAAAATTTTCTAACCAATTCTATAACGGCCTATCGTTGCCGAACACCGGGCCGAGCAGCCCGAAGACGATTTGCCTAGCACCTCGCATGCACGCAACCGCCGCGTGTTTTTCGGCCGGTCAAAGAACCGCCGGGCTCCCGCATCGCCCTGCCGCCGGACGCTCGTGCGGTCTACGCAGCCTCTCGGTGGGGCGTGGCTGTCGTGCGATACGCCTCGACTTCCACGACGATTGCGTCCAGCGCATCGAACGCGTTCGTCTCTCCTCGGTCGAAGGCTTCCACAGCTGCCTTGATCTCGGCCAGCGTGAGAATGACGGCCTTCGCAAGCGAAATCGTATCGGTTTTCTTCATGTCGCCCTCCTTGTCTCTGGGTAAAGCCGAGTCTTCCTGCTCGGCTACGGCAGTATTCGAGCGAGTGCCGTCGCTGCGATCTTTCCCCACGCGATCAGAAAAGGGTTTCACCACACGATCATGGGTTTTGAGTTTCCTGCTTCAATCCCGGTGCGGGCGAGTCGTGCAGTGCCCAACGGTGCCGAGTCGCCGTTTGACGGTATTGCAGCGTGCGCCCCACACTCGCCTCTGAACGGGGAGTCGCGCGGTCTCAAGGAGGGTTCATGGACAACGCTGCGATTTCCCAGTTTCCGCATCACTCGTGGTTCGGGTTTTCTGTCGATGTGACGGAAGCATCACCCGTCGTCGTTGTGCAGCAGGCGACAAGTCACACGCTCGTGCTGACGCATGCCGGGGCAGTTGACATCAGGTGGACTCGTGGGGAACTCGAGACGTCCTATCGTCATGCAGTCGGACAGGTCGCCTTCTTCCCTCGCGACGACAAGACGCACGTCTACGTCCATCAGTCCGCAGTCCCGCTATCGAGTGGTTATGTTCTTAAAATTCCCGACCTGCATCTGCTCCGATGTATTGAGTCGGATGAAGCGTTAGCGCCGAGTGAGTGGCAAGGCTTTCTTCCTCGCGAAGATTCCGTATTGCAGAAATGCATGACTCGAATCGCCGGTGTGGGCATGCAAGGCCTCGCACACGGCCTTGGCTCCGAGATCACTGCTCGCCGACTTGTCTTGCGGATCTCGGAATTACGCGGAGGCAGATTGCCGGATTGGCACACGGACGCCAGCGCCTTTACCCCGTATGCCATGAAGACGATCGTCGATTACATCGACGCTCGCCTGCGGCGCCGCATCTGCCTGACGGAAATCTCTGCTCTCGCCGGTCTCTCGCCGAGCCACTGTGCAAAAAAGTTCCGATCTACAGAAGGGCTGAGTCTCGGTCGGTTCATCAATCGGCGGCGGGTGGCGGCGGCGATGGTGATCCTGCGGCGCGACGAAGTAGCTTTGGCGGGACTTGCCCTTGACCTCGGCTTCTCGTCCCAGAGCCACCTGACCCGGCTGTTCAGCGGCCTGACCGGCATGACGCCGGCGAAGTACCGCAAGCAATTCAGGCAGACGGTGGGGTGACACGAACAGGCTGGCAACCGTCTCGGCCTCGGCGCAACGCGACGTAAGAGGAGAGTGCCCTGGGATTCGTCTGGTTCATCGTGGTCGGCTTCGTGGCTGGCCTTTTCGCGGCGGAGTCAGAAACCCGTGAACGCCCACCATACGGCGGCCGCGAGGCAGACCACGGCCGTGATGATCACCCAGGCGGGCTGCTGTGGTCGGGCATGATCTTCGGCAGAAATGAAGCGTTCGCAGAAGGGGCAGCGCGGCGAGTCTTCCAGGATTTCGCGGCGGCAGTACGGGCAGGGGACGGTCGGCTCGTCGTCTGCATCGACGCTGTCTTCGGCGTCGTCGTCCCAGTCTTCGTCGTCTTCGCGATACGCCGGCATGGCCGGAGTGTAGCCGATCATGGGTCGAAGTCGGCGGGGCGAGCGAGTCACCCCTCCTCGGGCTCGATTCGACCCCGGCCGCAGTCGTCGACCATCGGCAGGCCGTCCACCGTGAACCAGCGGGTGAAGAGGCCGAAGTCGGCCGTGTCGGGCCACGCCTTCTCGTCGGGTTGCCAGGCCGCGAGTTCCCGTCGAAAGATGGCCTCGAAGACGTCGGCCACGACTTCCTCGATCTCCTCGGGGAAGTGGCAGGCGGCGATCAGGTATACGACGCGGTCCGCGATCTCGCGACGCTGCTCGATGGCCGCGGCGGCGATCCCCGTGGTTTTGAGCCAGCCGTAGAACGCGGGCTCATGGCCGATCACGACGGCACTGCGATTGAGCATGGGAACGCCGGTGGTGGGGGCCGGCGTCATGCCCTCGGGTCGCTGCTGCCGCGGAGGCATGCGGCGGGGAATGATATGGGAGGCACCCGCCGGCGGACCATGACGGTGGCCGATTGGCTGGCCCGTGGCTCCAATGGCTCTGGCCACGAACAGGGACGAATCCGGTACGAGCAGGGACGAATCGGCAAGGTCGCGGGGCGACGATGGAAAATCTCGCCCCGCGGCTTGTCGAAGCGGCGGAATGGGTGGACACTCGCGGTGACACCCAACGAGGCGGCTGCGGCCGCCATCCATGCTTCATCCCCGCCAGTCACGTCGCCGTCAGCCGCTCGACGGCGGTGCGCGCGTCGCGCCACGACGCGTGGCAATCGTGTTGGCAGCCATTGGCGTGGTCTTCGCCGTCACCGTCACCGTCACCGTGAACGCGGCCCACGCGTCTCCGCCGACGAGTTTCGCCCGCGGGGATTTCTTCGCCGGTCCGGTTCCCGGTGGGCCGTTCACGTTCATCAACGATGCGGTCGGTGCCCGCATCTTTTACAACACCGGGCTGTTCGGCTCGCGGTCCGTGATCGGCACGGTCGAGGCCGGTTTCGTATGGGGCGGCCACGAGGTGTTCGATCGCACCGGCTCGGGGCTCGGACCCGCCGTGGGGCGCACGATCACGGCTCCGGGCATCTCGGGTGAACTCGACTTTCACGCCACGATGGTTGGCCACGTGCTCGCCGGCACCGGCTACATAGCCGCCACGGGAAGCACGCCGGCCGATCTTTCGGCCGTCGCCGCCGGCATCGCCCCGTTTGGCACGCTCTGGTCGGGGGCCATCGCCACGGCCTACTCGACGAGCACCACCAGCATCGGGTCCTTCGACACCACGCCCGCCTCGACGGTGCCCGTCTACCGGCAGCTCTTCCAGGGTATCAGCGGCACCCGGGCCGACGTGATCAACAGCAGCTACGGCTACGATGATCCGGCGGCGCGCTCCCCGGAGATGCTCGCGATCGACGCCCTCGCCTGGGAGAATCCGACCGCCACGTTCGTCGCCTCCGCGGGCAACGACGCCGCCGCGCCGGTCGGCGCGCCGGGGGCCGGCTACAACGGGATCACCGTGGGCAGCGTCGGCGGCACGGGCTTTCGCGAACCGTCGTCGTTCTCGTCGCACGGTCTGGTGGATTTCTACAACCCGCAGACCGCCGTGCTGCACGAGGGCGTGCGGATCGGGGTCGACATCGCCGCTCCGGGCGAGCAGCAATTCCTGGCCGCGTATCTGGGGCCGACGGGCGGGCTGGAACCGGCGACGGATGTCACCCAGGACCCGTCCCCCACCGACCGGTATTTCGTGAACATGGACGGGACCAGTTTTTCATCGCCCGTGGTGGCCGGCGGCGTCGCGCTCATGAAGGACGCGGCGAAGTATTTCGGGATGCCCGCCACCGCCCTCGACTCCCGGGTGGTCAAGGCGGTGCTGATGACGACGGCCGCCGAGACCGACGGCTGGGACAACGGCCAGACGATCGTCGGCGGCGTGGTGCGAACCACCCAGGCCCTCGACGAACTCACCGGGGCCGGGGCCCTGGATCTCCAGGCGGCGGGGCTGACGTACGTGGGTGGCGCCACCGAGGATCTCGCTGGCACGTCTGGTGGGACGATCGGCGCGAGCGGCTGGGATCTCGGCGCGGTGGCGGTGGGCGGGGCGACGGACTACGTGTTTGACTCGACGCTCTCCGGCCCGACGGAACTCGACGTCTCGCTCAACTGGTTCACCGGGGGCGTGTTCGACGCCGGAGGCAATACCGGCACCCGCACCTCCTTCGCGAACCTCGACCTGCAGGTGTGGAGCATCGTGGAGGGCGGCTTTGCATCGCTCGTGGCCGAGTCGGCCAGCGTCTACAACAATGCCGAACTGCTCCGGTTCACCCTGCCCACGGGGCTCTACGGTCTGCGGGTTTCGCTGCCGGAGATGGTGTATGACATCGGCGCGACGCCCGTGACGACGGAGACCTACGGCCTCTCGTGGACGATGACGGCCGTGCCGGAGCCGTCCGCGGCGATGCTCGCGGTGGGCGGGGCGATGTGCGCCTTCGTGGCCATCCGCCGACGGCGTCGCTGACGGGATCGCCACCGCCGGGGCGGCATTGTGGCTGCTCGTGGACGGCATCCGGTGATACCCGTACATTCCGGGCTCTGTGAACCCACTGTCAAGGAGGCCGTGACCCCATGCCCCTGCTCGTCGTCGGAAGCGTCGCCCTGGATTGCGTCGAGACCCCCACCGCGAAGCGCGACGACGTGCTCGGCGGCTCGGCCGTGTTCTTCTCCTATGCGGCGAGCTTCTTCTCGCCCGTCAAGATGATCGGCACGGTCGGCGAGGACTGGCCCACGGAGCACACGCGGTTTCTCGAGGCGCGCGGGATCGACACCTCGGGCATCGAGACGATCGCCGGCGGCAAGACCTTTCGCTGGCGGGGCCGCTACCTGCCCAATATGAACGACCGCGAGACGCTGGAGGTGCACCTCAACGTGTTCGG
>JBIKND010000234.1:0-4765 GCA_044358905.1 Pirellulales bacterium
CATGGAATGCCGTCAGAGGCTTCGGACGCGAGGCGTCGAAGCCCCGGGAACGGCCGACTGGGACGCGGTCTGCGCAGACGCCAGAAAAACGCCGCCGAAGCGGGCGCGGGGCGTTTCGAGAAACCCGTTCCCGTCGCCCGGGCCGCTCCTCCCGAGGCTCACGAGTCGCTCATCAGCCGGAAGACCGGTGCGGAGGTGCCATTGACCGGGCTATCCTTGCGGCAAGCAGGGCGTGTCAGAGATCTTGTGGCCGGGCATGTGGCGAGAGAAATCAGCGGACGGCTCCGGCAAGTGCCTCGACGCCTATCGTGCGTTACACGAGACCGTGCGACGCTACGTGGCCGCCGTAATTGTGTTCTTCGCACCAACCGGCAAGGCGTTGCTCGATCGTGTCCACGGGCATCGGTACACGAGCCCTTTCTTGCAGCGTCTGGCATCAAAGGCCGCATCGAAGACTGACGGGTCAGGAACGGCGTCCGCCAGCCATTGACCGCTGGCGCTTACGGCATCCTCACTGCAAGCCACCCCCAGCATCCACGACCAACTCCATCTTGCTGGTCATACGACACCTCCGGAACTACGCCTGAGAATGTTCCGCCGCGGCCTGTCGACGAGGAGTTCACCGACGCTGGCCTGAATCTGCTCGAAGTCCCGGGCGACCATCGCGCGGAGCCCGTGAAACCGCTCTTCTCGCGGACCGTCCGCACCGCGGCATCGATTGCTGTCAGGGGCTGTGGATGTCGATCTCGGGCTCGCCTTGGCCTTGGCCGTTCACGCATATCGCCGCTGTGACGGATCGACGGCCGCAGCCGCCGCGGCGACGTCGAACCCCGCGCCGAGAAATGCGGCGATCCGGCGGCACTCGCCGACAGGGTCGGCCAGCACCCGCTCGTACGACACGTGCAAGACGTGCCAGCCGGGACGGGACGCCACGATCGCATCCACGGCGTCGAGCTCGGCGATGAACCGCCTGGAGAGGGCGGATGCCGACACCCGGGCCGTCGTGCCCAGCCGACCCTTCATCGCCTCCTGCGAGGCGAGCAACTGGCTCACCGGCCGATGGAGCACGAGCAGCCGCATGGGCACACCGGCCGGAAGATAGGGCACCAGCGGGGCCACGACCTTCACCGCCTTCCCGGCGGCGGCGCCGATCCAGGCGGCAGCCGGCTTGCCTCGGGCTATGTCCTTGACGGGCTGATACTCGTAGTAGCCGAGCCGGTTGTTCTCGTCGGCTGGCCGCAGCCCATCCGCGAGGATCGGCAGGCCGCCCGCCTCGAGCACCCGCATCAGCATCGAGGTGCCGCTACGCGGCTGGCCCGACACCACCACCACGGCCTCCGCCGTCCGGGCAGGGGCCTGCGGCAACGCCTGGCACCGTGCGGAGAAGTCGTATTCGCTCGCCGCCTCCGCCGGCGCCGCGACCGCACGTTCCTGGCGCTGCCGACGCAGCCGCTCGCGGAGGCTTTGGGCCTGGCGTCGGTACTCGAGCGCCCGCAGCGGGTCGTGCTGGTGGAGTCGCTCGAGCGCCGCATAGGCGGGCACGAGCGCGGGGTTCTGCCGCAGGGCCACGTGAAGCTCGTTGATCGCGTCGGTGCGTTCGCCGAGTCGGGCCAGCGCCAAGCCGAGGATCAGGTGGAGCCGCGGATTGAAATAGACGAGCCCGAGCCCCTCGGAGGCGGCGGCCACCACGCCGTCCCAGTCGCGGCGGCGAAACAGGATTTCCGCCTTGAGCACCGGCAGCAGCGACGTCTCCGGATCGGCTTTGAGCAATCGTTCGACGATCGGCAGCGCCTCGCCGTGTCGCCCCAGGTCGATCAGCCGCGACGCCAGAAAGGTGGCGTCGGCGAAGCCCAGCTTGTCGCTCGAGGCCTCTTTCGCCACCAGCGGGGCGATCGCCGCCGCACAGGCGGCATGATCCCCTTCCAAAAACGCCTGCTCGGCCTCGGCTCGCTCGAGCCGCAGCCCCACGGCAAGCTCCGCGAGCTTGCGTCGCTCGAACCGCCACCGCCGGGCCGCGGGCGATTCCCGGGCGACCGGATCATCGGCGTCGGCATCTTCCGCGGGGAGCGCCGCCAGTTTTTCCCGCGCCTCCACGGCCAGGCGGGCCGCCCGCTCCCGGAGCGTCTCGAGCGCCTGGCGACGCTCGGCGATCCGGCCGGCTCGGGAATACATGCCCAGCAGGTGGATGCCGAAGCGGTGCTGATCCGGCCACTCCTCCCACAGTCGCTCCAGAATCGGAATGCCCAGCTGCGGACTGCCGCCGTCGTCGAGCGCGCGGGCGAGGTTGTAGTCGAGCTCGCAGACCGTTTCCCGGACGGCCCGGGCCCGGTCGTCCGGCAGCGGCGAGATGTAGCCCAGCGCGACGAGTTGATCGAGCTGGGCGGCCGCCGCCCGCGTGTCGTGGAGGCTTTCGGCCGGATGCCGGCCGTCGTCGCCGGCCACGGCGTCCCACGAGGGGATCCGCTCGATCGCGGGAGGATCGACCCACGCCTGGATCTGCGCGGCGCCGTCCATGTCGTCCCCGACCGGCAGACCGAAGAGCGTCAGCACGGTGGGCGTGAGGTCGAGCACCGACGTCCCGTGAATCTTCTCGCCGCACCGCAACCCGTGCCCGGCCATCACGAGGATCCCGAAATGGCGATGCTCATCGGCGGGCCCGGCCGGCTCGGCGGGAATCCAGGCGAGCCGCCGTTCGTCGGAATGGAAGCCATGGTCGGAGAGCACGATCACATGGGCGTCGGGGCCCGCCAGTTCCAGATACCGGCCGAGCATCGCATCGTGGTGCCGATAGACGTTGGCTACGACGTCCCGGTAGAGGTCGAACTCGCGCTCGGGAACCCACGGCTGCCGCGGCGGATGAAACCGCATGAAGCGATGGCACGCATGATCGATCGTGTCGAAGTAGACCGCGGCGAAGTCCCACGGCTCCCGCTCGAGGAGATCCGTGGCGGCGGCATGAATCGACAGGGTCTCGGCGAGGATTCTCGCCAGGTCATGGAGCGACTTGTCGCTGCCCTGGTCCACGTCGTCGCATCCCGGCACAAACATCCGCAGCACGTCGAGGGGGATTTCCGCGGGCTTGAGGCGGAGGTCGGAGATCTCTTCCGCCAGATGCCGCGGCGATACGATCCCAGGGGCAAGCGGCGGCAGCGGCGACTCGGGATCGTCAGGCACCTTCTGAAAGTGGTTGGAAACCATCGCGCCCGGGATCGGCTCGGCTGGATATGACGGCCACCAGCCCACCACGATCGATCGCCTGCCGGATTGGGCGAGGATATTCCAGAGGGCCTTGGTGGTGCGGGACAGCACGCTGCAGGGTCTGACGGCCATGCCGTCGTGCGTGGGCTCAGAGAATCCGAGCACGCCGTGCTTGGGCGGCCGCTTTCCGGTGGCGATGCTGGTCCAGAGCGTCGGAGACAGCACGGGATACAGCGTGGCCATGTTGCCCGAGACCCCGCGGGCCATGAGGCCGGCCAAGTGAGGCATGCGACCGGCGGACAGGAGCGGGCGGATGACCCTCCAGTCGGCGGCATCCCAGCCGATCACGAGCACTTTGCGAGCAACACCGGAAGCCATGCCGAGGCTCACCGTCGTGTCGCACTTACAGGGAAACGGGGCGTCACGCCTGCTCGCCATCCGCAGGCAGGCCTGCGGCCCGTTGCTTCCGCCACCGCCGGAGTCCGGCCGCACCGGCCACGAGCGCTCCACCCATCGCCAGCGTCGCCGTTGCTGGCTCAGGAACAGCCACTTGGCCCGCCAGAATCTGGGCGCCCGAGTCGTCGTAGGCCCATTGACCAAGCGTTACCGAGTAGGCGCTTTTTAGCGCACCTGTGACGCCCGTGGTTGCGTTGGTCAACTCAATCCACCCGAAGTTGGTGGTGCTGAGGTTCGTGAACTGAAAGAGAAGGTACTTGGAGGAACCCGAGAACGCAGCGTTGCCGGAATTGGAAAAGCCTCCAGAACTAAGATTCCCAAGATTCACGTTGGCAAATGCTGCCGGTCGCGTGAACGCACCTGCGTTCACCGGGAAGTCCTTGGGTGCGAGGTAGGCCGGATAGATACCGCTTCCACCGCGCTGAAATTTTCCATTTCCGGCCCCCTCCCATGCGATGACCACACCCATAAAACCGGAACTGCCACCACCTTCGGGACCGCCATTCGCGGTCGCCCGCGTGCTGATCTTGAAGCCGCCGCTTCCAGGAAGCGAACTCACGGTGACGGACGGCGTTTGATTCCAGCTGATCACCGTACCACTGAGGCTGCTGCTGGAAATGATTTCGGCATCGGCGGGCGCTTCGACCAGGGGCACAGCGGCAGCGCCGCCGGCCAAGGCGAGAATCGAACGCACGGAAGTTGATCGCGAGCCCGGGCGACCATCGGGACGACGATGACGAAGGACAACCATGACGAACCCTTTTCTGAGATGATGCCGCGTAGAATGTTGACGAACGATTTACTGCGGTAGACGATGCAGAAGACTCAACCGATGAAACCACCACCGCCTTTCGGAAAAAAAATTACGGGAAGGGTAGAGCCCTGTCAACTGACTTTCCCCGGCATTTTCTGGGCCATGCGCGACCTGCCCCCATGAATGACGCCAGTTTTTTAAGTTAGGGTTTTGCTCTCCAGCAGACCAGCCCTGTGCGGTTGCCGAGGCGTAGCCGAGGGTGCGTTGGGCATGGATGAATGATCGAAGGTGAGAGTCCTTTATGGGGCCCGTTGGAGGCAACCAGAAGCCGGAGGCAGCTGCACGAGGTTGAGGCTG
>JBIKND010000235.1:0-4746 GCA_044358905.1 Pirellulales bacterium
GGGAGGGGTTGCCCATGCCCCAGGAGCCGGCGTAGGCGGCCAGCGGAGGCATGGATGCCGGAGCGCAGACGCCTCCGAGAGAGCGAAGGCCCCGGAGGGCCGCAGCGAACGTCCGGCGATGGGGCGTGGGCAGCCCCTCCCGGTGCTATTTTCATCCGCTGATCTATCGCTAACCGCGGCGGTCGATGGGCACGAATTCGCGGAGCGTCTCGCCGGAGTAGACCTGCCGCGGGCGGCAGATCTTCTTCGTGGGCGAGTGGTGCATCTCGATCCAGTGGGCGATCCAGCCGGGGAGGCGGCCCATCGCGAACAGCACCGTGAACATCTGCACCGGAATGCCCATCGCCCGGTAGATGACGCCGGAATAGAAGTCGACGTTCGGGTAGAGCTTCCGCTCGATGAAGTATTCGTCGGCCAGCGCCACTTCCTCCAGTTGCTGGGCGATGTCGAAGACCGGGTCGTGGCGGGCGATCTTGGCGAGGAGCTTGTCGCAGATCGCCTTGATGAGTTTCGCCCGCGGGTCGTAGTTCTTGTAGACCCGGTGGCCGAAGCCCATGAGCCGGAAGCCGGAGTCCTTCTTCTTGGCGAGGTCGACGTACTTCTTCACGTCGCCGCCGTCGGCCACGATCTTTTCGAGCATCTCCACGCAGGCCTGGTTCGCGCCGCCGTGGAGCGGGCCCCAGAGGGCGGAGATGCCGGCCGAAATGCTGGCGAAGAGGTTGGCGTCGCTCGAGCCCACCATGCGGACGGTGGAGGTGGAGCAGTTCTGCTCGTGGTCGGCATGGACGATGAGCAGCGTGTCGAGGGCGTCGGCGAAATCGGGGTCGACGTGGTATTCCTCGCACGGCACCGCGAACATCATGTGGAGGAAGTTCTCGCAGTATCCGAGGTCGTTCCGTGGATACATGAGCGGTTGGCCGCACGACTTCTTGTGGCTGTAGGCGGCGATCGTGGGCAGCTTCGCCATCAGGCGGTGCACGCTGACCTCGACCTGCCGCGGATCGCGGACGTCGAGCGAGTCCTGGTAGAAAGTCGAGAGCGCGCCGACGACGCTGCCCACGATCGCCATCGGATGAGCCTCGCGCGGGAAGCCGCCGTAGAAGCTCCGCATGTCCTCGTGGATCATCGTGTGCCGCGAGAGCGATGTGCGGAAGGCGTCGAGTTCGGCGACCGTCGGCAGCGTGCCGTAGATCAGCAGGTAGGCCACCTCGACGAAATCGCACCGTTCCGCGAGCACCTCGATGGGGTAGCCGCGGTATCGCAGGATCCCCTGCTCGCCGTCGAGGAACGTGATCGCGCTGGTCGTGGAGCCGGTGTTGACGAAGCCCTCGTCCAGCGTGATGCAGCCGGTCTGGGCGCGGAGTTTGGCGATGTCGAGGGCTCGTTCCCCCTCGGTGCCCACGATCATGGGGATTTCGTAGGCCTTGCCCGCGATCTCGACCCGGGCCGTGCCGTCGGCCCGGGTGCCCGGCCACGGCGGCGTCCCGGGGGCAGCGGTCGGAGCGGCGGGCTTGGAGGCGGCGGTCATGGCGTGATCTCCGTGGGCATTTCCGCTCGATCAGATGCTCGGCCGAGGCGGGGGGCGGACACCGCGCGAGCCGAACGGCAAAGCGAAGGGCCGCAGTGTAGCCCTGGCGTCCGAGGGCGGCAACGAGGCCGCACGGTTCGCGTCGCTCCATGGCAGACTGCGTCGCAGCCGCCTCGAATCAGCGGGTCGTCGTGGGGCGGCTGGCGGTCATGGGACGGGCCGCGCCCGTCGGGTCGCCGTCGAACACGCTCCACACGGGCGTCCGCTCGCGGAGCTTCCGCAGATAGTCGTCGGTGGCCTTCCGCTTCCGCTCCGCGACCAGGGTCTCGCGGATGCCGACCTGGGCCTCGAGGAAGGGGGTGCGGCCGGCGTCCTTCCGCTCCACCACGCGGACGATGTGCAGGGCGCCCTGGTCGGCGAGGTTCGGCGACGGCTCGTCCTCGATGATGGCGCTCAACTGCCCCACCGGCAGCGAGAAGACCGCCTCGTCGAGCCGCTTCGAGGCCAGGCTGCCCTCGTTCGTCCAGTCGAAGAGGCCGCCCTGGGAGGCCGTCGGCCCCTCGGATCGGGCCCGGGCCACGTCGGCCATTGGCTTGCCGGCGAGGACTTCGTTGCCCATCGAAGCGAGGACGTCCCAGGCCTGCTTCCGCGACCGCTTGGCACCGATCTTGATCGTCAGCGCCTCGAACCGGGCCTGGGCCGGGAAGTCGTAGTCGGCGAGGTGGTTCTGGTAGTAGGCGATCATGTCGGCGTGGGGAATCTCGTCGTCATTCTTGACGTTCTTGCGCATCCATTCCTGCGACAGCCCGCGCTCGAAGAACATCTTCCGCATCCGGTCGAGCGACTGGCCCTTGGCCCGCAGTTGCTGCTCGTACTCCAGCGAGTTGGCCGCGCCGGCCTCCTGCATCATCTTGGGGAGAAACTGCTCGTCGAACGCCTTGTCGACGTTCTTGCGGATCTCGGGGATCTTGTCCTCGGGAATCTCGCGCAGGGCGTCGACGTAGATGAGGAGCATCTCCACGTGCTGGGGCAGCACCTGCTGGCAGATCTGCAACTTGAGCTTGCGGAGGTCCTCCGGCGACATGCTGGGCCCCACCTGTTCGATGTACTCGAAGGCCTTGGGCGTGAGCAGGTCGCCCTCCAGCACGACCTCGGGCCCGACGCGGGCCACGACCATCGCCATTTCCAGGGATTGCGCCGCAGGCGGCACGGTGGCCGCGCCGGCCGCCGGCTGTTCGAAGGCGGCGGGCACGACGCCCACGTCCCCGCTGGCGCCCGGCGCCACGGCCTTGGCCACCTCCGCCGCGATCAGTTCGCGGACCGGCTCGAGCGGCGCCCCGGGGTTTTCCCGGATGCTCGAGAGCACGTGGTTGTCGACGCCCTTCGGCTTGGAGGTCGGCCAGCCGGCGGGCCGCGACACGGCCTTGGGCACGTGGGGCACGAGCGCCGGACCGACCGTCGCCCGGGGGCTGGCGGCATCGGATGCCGAGGGGGAGGCGGCGAGCGGATCGGGATCGGCAACGGTCTGCGCCGCCGCCAGTCCTTGGCAGACCGCAAGGAGACAGCCGACGAGCAGCAGGGGGCGGCGGTGGAGAGGCAAGGATTTCACGGCGCGACGCAGTCCGGGAGCTTGCTGGGGGGCGGGACTATAGAAGGATCCCTTCCGCCCCCGCAAGGCCGTCCCTGCGGCTGTTTTTAGCCGTGACCAGGGGGGGATGGAATTGGGCCCCTTGCCCAAGGCCTTGTCGGTTACCGCCGCATGGCACTTTCAGCATGAAGCCGAGCCAGCGATTCCCGTCACGGAGCAGGTAGCTCATCCCACCCGAGCTGTTGCCGGCGGTCTCGGCGCACCAGAACTCGCGGCCCCGCCAGGCGAACGTGTCCATCTTCTCGAACGCCCGGTCGAGCCGGACGGGCCGGATCGGCGGACGCACGTCGCTCGCCCCGTGCACGGTGAACCGGTCGGAGAGTTTCGGCCCGGCCTGACGGAATGCGAGCGGCGTCTCGAAGAGCTCCCGTTCGGCGGCCGGCCCCGCCACCCGCACGCCCCGGCCGGTCGCATGCGTCGCCAGCAGGCCGTGCCCCTGACACTGCTCGCGATGGTGGTGGGTGTAGAGCACCCACTCGACCGTCGTGACGCCGATTCCGGCGAGGGCGTCGAGCACCGAGCCGTCACCGAGATCGACGATCAGGGCGAAGTCGCCCTGTCGCACCACGTAGGTGTTGCAGGTGTTCGGCCAGACGAGCACGCCGGGCGCGACTTCGGTGAACGGTACGGTGGGCTCCGAAGTTCGGGCGGACCGTCGCCCGGCTCCCTCACTCTGACACCCACCCGCCCCATTGGTGGGGATGGATAGGGATCTCGGAAGGGATGTCGTTGATGATCGACACCCCCGGGCTCTTGTCGCTCCACAGGTAGCGGATGGCGTTCTTCGTGCCGCCCTTGTTGCCGTAGATCACGCCCACGTCGCCGCGGAGCGCCAGGCCGAGGAAGACGGCGAGGATGTGGCGGAAAGCATGGAATCGTATGGATCAACTCTCTGGTGATCGGTCGGGGGATTTCAAACCGAGGCTGCGGCGAGGATGCACGAGGGTAACTGGATCTACTGACGCCGCCCTCGTGAATGAACGGAGGCGGGTCAGGATTTGGGGCTGTCGGTCTGTCGCCGCCGCCGGAGGATCTGCCAGCCGACCAGTGCCGTGCCGATGCCCGCCAGGGCCAGGGTCGTGGGCTCGGGCACGACCACGAACTGCGTGATCTGCCCGGTCACCGTCTGCGTCTGCGGCACCACGCTCCGCTGCACCGACAGCGCCGGGTCGAACGCCCCGAGCCGGGAATACGTCACCAGCGAACCGTCGGGGCCGACTGCGAACTGCTGCTGGTCAGCGCCGGTGCCGTAGGTGCCCGACACCCAGTAGGCGAACGAGCCGCTCGAGATGCTCGAGAAAAAGTTTACGTTGCTGTCGGTGAAGAAGCCGCCCGTGTAGGTTCCCTGCGTGACCGGCGCCGTGCCCGACGACAGATTGAAGAGCACGTTCACCACGTTGCCCGTTCCGAGGGCCGACGCGAAGGGGGTGCTCAAATCCGTAAGCCGCAGCACGTCGTTGACGCTGGCGTTGCGGTTCGTGAAGTCCGGCGCCGCGCCGGTGATCTCGAAGATGAAGTCGGTGCCGGCCCCCGGATCGAGGCTCCCCGCCGTGAGGATGCCCGGAGAATT
>JBIKND010000072.1:0-16774 GCA_044358905.1 Pirellulales bacterium
CTGCCCTGCCTGCGACGCCACCGTCATGCACGACGGCGCCGAGTCTGCACGCACGCTCGTCTGCCCGCAGTGCCAGGCCGCGATCGACGTGCCGGCCGACGCGATCGCCTGGATCGCCGCGGATGGCGGCCGCGGTGAGCCGGGCGAGGGCCGCCTCCGGCTGCGACGCTGCCTCGTCTGCCCGGGTACCGAGCTCTTCGCCCGCAAGGATTTTCCGCAGCGGCTCGGCGTGGGGATCGTCGTCGCGGGGTTCGCGGCGAGCTGCGTGACCTGGGCGTGGCGGCTGCTCGTGCCCACGTTCGCGATCCTGTTCGCGACGGCCCTGCTCGACGTGATCCTCTACCTGCTGATGCCCGAGTGCCTGACGTGCTATCGCTGTGCGGCCCGCTACCGGGGCGACGGCGTGGCCGACGACGTCGGCGGCTTCGACCTGGAGACGCACGAGAAGCACCGCCAGCAGCGGGCGCGAAGCCGCGAACTCGCCGCCGGGGCGGCGAGCCGGCCGCAATAACCACTCCGCGAGCGTGAGCCGATGGATCCGGATCAGAAGCGGATCGAGGAGGACCTGCGCGGGATCGTCGCCGGAGAAGTGCTCTGCGCCGACGCCGACCGGTGGCTCTACGCCACCGATGCCAGCCTGTTCGAATCCCGGCCGCTGGTGGTGGTGCGGCCCCGGACGACCGAGGACGTCGCCGCCGCGGTGGCATGGGCGGCCGAACGGGGCGTGCCGGTGCATGCGCGGGGCGGCGGATCGAGCGTCTGCGGTGGCAGCCTCGGGCCCGGGGTCGTCATCGACTGCTCGCGCTCCATGCGCCGCATCCTGTCCACCGACGAGGAGACGGTGCGGGTGCAACCAGGCGTCGTGGCGGCGAGCCTCGAGACGCACCTCGCCGGGCTCGGCCGGACCTTCGGTCCCGATCCGGCCAACGCGACGGCCACGACCGTCGGCGGCATGATCGGCCGGAACTCCTCGGGGAGCCGCTTCCCGCGCCACGGGGCCGTTCGCGGCCGGATGCTCGCGGCCGAGGTGGTGCTCGGGGACGGAACGATCGTCGCTCTCGAGCCCGTGCCGCCGTCGTCGGCAATCGCCGGGGATCCCGGCGCCCGTGACCGGGCCTCGGTCCTGGCCGCCGGCGTCGCGGACATCGTGGAGCGGGGTCGGGCGACGATCGCCAGCTTCCAGCCGGCGACGCGGCCGACGCATGCCGGCTACCGGTTCGACGATCTCGTGCGGCCCGACGGCACGGTGGACCTGCCCCGCATCCTCTGCGGCTCCGAGGGAACGCTCGGGATCGTCACGGAGGTGACGTTCCGGACAGTGCCGGCCGACACGGCCGCGGCGGTCGGGCTCGTGCTCTTCGACTCGTTGGAGAAGGCCGCGGAGGCCGCCGTCCGCCTCCGCGGACTGGGGCCGAGCGCCTGCGACCTGTTCGACCGGCGCCACCTCGCGCTCGCCCGCGGCACCAAGCCGGCCTTCGAACTGCTCATTCCGCCCGTGGCCGAGGCCGGGCTGCTCGTGGAGTTCGCCGGCGACGACCAGGCCCGGTGCAACGGCCGGCTCGACGATGCCCTGAAACTGATGCGGCAGGGGCGACGGGGGTGCCTCGACGTGCGGCGGGCCGAGGATGCGATCGACGCCGCCTTCTTTTGGGAGTTATCGCGCAACGTCGTCTCCACGCTCCACGGTGTTCGTTCCGCGGTCCGGCCCGTGCCGTTCGTCGAGGACATCGTCGTGCCGCCCACGGCCCTGCCGGATTATGTGCGTCGGCTGCAGGAGGTGCTCAAGCGGCAGCAGGTGACGGCGATGGTGTTCGGCCACGCCGCGCATGGGCAGCTGCACGTCCGGCCCTACGTCGATCCCCGTGAGCAAGCCGACCGGCAGCGGCTCGCGGCGCTGGCCGAGGCGCTGTATGCGGAAGCGGTCGCGGTCGGTGGCACGTTCGGCGGCGAGCAGGGACTGGGCCTGTCGCGCACGCCTTTCTTCGTGCGGATGTTTCCCGAACTGGCGACCCTGAACGCCGAAGTGAAGCGGCTCTTCGATCCGGCGGGCGCGCTCAATCCCGGTCGGGTGACGGGGGACGCGGCGGTGCCCGCGGCGTTTCGCACGCCGGTGGGGCGGGCCGCGGCGCCCGCCGGCGACGCGGTCGCGGCCGGCCCGGCGGCATTGTTGCCCGTGCTCACCTGGTCGGCCGAACGCCGCGATGCGGAGCTCGATGCGTGCAACGGCTGCGGCACCTGCCGGACGACGGCGGCGGGCGGACGCATGTGCCCGATGTATCGGGGCAATCCGGCCGAGGAGGCGGCGCCGCGGGCGAAGGCCAACCTGCTGGCCGCGGTGCTCGCGGGCGGGATGGACGCCCGGGGGCTGGCGACCGACGCCGTCCGCGCCATCGCCGACACCTGCTTCAACTGCCACCAGTGTCGCAGCGAGTGCTCGGCAGGCGTCGACATTCCCGCGTTGGTCATGGAACTCAAGGGCGCCCACTTCGCCGCCAACAGCGCGCCCTTGCACCGCTGGCTGTTGTCGCGGGTGGACGCGCTTTCGGCCTACGGCGGCGCCGTGCGGCCCGTGGCGAACTGGGCCCTGGCGAACCCGCAATCGCGCTGGCTCCTGGAGAAGGTCGTGGGAATCGCCCAGGGCCGCAAGCTCCCCGCCTTCAGCGGCAACCAGTTTCTGCGTTGGGCGGCGCGGCGCGGCATCACCCGCCCCTCGCGGCGCAGCGGGCCGCGGGTGCTCTACTTCCTCGACACCTACGCGCGGCGGCACGATCCGCTGCTCGCGCAGGCCTTCGTCACGGTGCTGGAGCGCAACGGCATCGGCGTGTTCGTCGATCCGCGGCAGGTCGCGGCCGGCATGCCGCTGGTTTCCGAAGGGGATCTCGACGGCGCGCGGCGTTTGGCGAGGACGAACATGCGGGTGCTCGCGGAGGCGGTGCGGCTCGGCTACCGGATCGTGTGCACGGAGCCGGCGGCGGTGACGTGCCTGCGGCACGACTACCCGCTGCTGCTCGACGACGACGACATGGACCGCGTCACCGCGGCGACCTGCGACGCGACGACCTTCCTCTGGGAACTGCACCGGGAAGGCGGCCTGCGGCTCGACTTCCAACCGCTGGCGACCCGGGTGCTCTATCACGCCCCCTGCCACGCTCGCACCCCCGCGGCGGCGACGCCCGCCGAGCACCTGCTGCGGCTGATCCCGGGGCTGGCGGTGCAGGCGGCCGACCGGGGCTGCTCGGGCATGGCGGGCACCTTCGGCCTGGCCCGCGAGCACTACCGTGCCAGCCTCCGGGTGGGCCTGGGGCTGGTCTCGGCGATGCGGGACGGCGGCGTGGACGCGGGCGCTACCGAGTGCAGCGCCTGCCGGATACAAATGGAGCAGGGCACGACCAAGCCGGCCGTGCACCCCGTCAAGCTCCTCGCCAAGGCCTACGGCCTGCTCGAGGGCCGTGCCCCCCACGGGCTCGACGGGCTGCTGACCGCGACCAGCGGTCCGCTGACGACGACCTGACCCTGCCACCACACCTTCCACGACA
This sequence comes from Pirellulales bacterium, assembly GCA_044358905.1. GTDB lineage: Bacteria > Planctomycetota > Planctomycetia > Pirellulales > UBA1268 > QWPN01. The sequence continues at coordinate 3,537 of JBIKND010000072.1, forward strand.
CGAGGCCCGCATGCAGCGACCCCATCACGACGCCGCGTTCGACGACGAGCCGCGCGGCGGCCGCGCGACCCACGAGGGCACGCTGCGGGTCGCGCTCTTCGCCGGCATGGCGGACGCCGCCGGTACGCGGCACGCCGAGTTGCGCTGGCGGGGCGGATCGGTCGCCGACCTGCGGGCGGCGCTCGAGGCCGAGTATCCGGCGATCGGGAGCCTGCTGGCCCGCAGTGCCGTGGCGATCGGCAATCGCTACGCGGCCGACGACGCGGAGGTGCCGGCGGCGGTGGACGTGGCGATCATTCCTCCAGTGAGCGGGGGCTAGCAATGCGGCGAGACGAAGGACGACGTGACGGGGCGAGCGGATCGGACGGCGAAGGCGGCGCGCTGGTGCGTCGGCCCGTCGATCCGCAGCGGCTCCTGGCCGCGGTGGCCGACCACGAGGCGGGCGCCAACGTGCTCTTCGTGGGCACCGCCCGGTCCGTGACCAACGGCCGGCCGGCCGTGGCCCTGGAGTTCGAGGCCCATGAACCGATGGCGGGGCCCGAGCTCGAGCGGCTCTGCAAGGCCGCTGTCGAGAAGTTCGGCCTCGTGGCCTGTGCGGTCGAGCATCGCCTCGGCCGGGTGGCCGTGGGCGAGGCGAGCGTGGCGGCCGCCGCCAGTGCGCCGCATCGCCGCGAGGCCTTCGCCGCGGCCGAGTGGCTCATGGAACGGATCAAGCGCGAGGTGCCGATCTGGAAGTGCGAGGAGCGGGCCGACGGCCGCCGCGATTGGATCCATCCGGGCGGCGGTCATGCGCAGCCGGAGGCCGCGGGCCGCGGCCCGCGGGCCGGTGAGCGGCCGCGCGGAAGGCGCCGGTGAGCGGGCCGGCCGTGCTGGTCGACACGTTCGGCCGGCGGCACACCGACCTGCGGATCAGCGTCACCGACCGCTGCAACCTCCGCTGCACCTACTGCATGCCGGCGGAGGCGATCTTCCGGCCCCGCGAGGAACTGCTCGCCTACGAGGAAATCGCCCGCGTGGCCGCGGTCGCCGCCGGGCTCGGCGTGCGGACGATCCGGCTCACCGGCGGCGAACCGCTCTTGCGGCGGGATCTCGCGGCCCTCGTGGCATTGCTCGTCGCCGCGCCCGGGATCGACGAGGTGGCTCTGACGACCAACGGGCTGCTGCTCGCGGAGCAGGCCGACGCCCTGGCCGCCGCCGGCCTGCGGCGTCTCAACGTCAGCCTCGACAGCCTGCGCGAGGACGTCTTCGAGCGGATCGCCCGGCGCCGGGGGCTCGACCGCGTGCTGGCAGGGCTGGCGGCCGCCCGCCGGGCGGGCTTCGAGGAGATCCGCATCAACGCCGTCTCGATCCGCGACCTCACCGAGGACGAGGTCGTGCCGCTGGCCAGATTCTGCCGCCGCGAGGGTTTTCACCTGCGGTTCATCGAGTTCATGCCGCTCGATGCCGAGGAAGCCTGGGACCGGTCGCGGGTTCTCTCCGGGGCCGACGTGCGGGCGATCCTCGAGCGGGAGATCGGGCCGCTCGTGGCCGAGACGGCCGGCGATCCGGGCCAGCCGGCGCTCGACTATCGCTGGGCGGACGGCGGCCGTGTGGGATTCATCAACCCCGTGACGCGGCCGTTCTGCGACCGCTGCGACCGGCTCCGGCTCACGGCCGACGGGCAGTTCCGCAACTGCCTGTTCTCGACGACCGAGTGGGACGTCAAAGCGCTGCTCCGCGGCGGCGGCAGCGACGAGGAGATCGCGGCCCTCCTGCGGGCGTGCGTGGCCGCCAAGAAGGCCGCACACGGGATCGACACGCCCGAGTTCGCCCGGCCGGCGCGGGCGATGTATCAGATCGGGGGCTGACGTGACGCCCGTACCCATTCGCCGCTACCTCGACAACGCGGCCACGTCGTGGCCGAAGCCCGAGCCCGTGCTCGCGGCCTGGACCCGCGCGGCCCGCGACGTGGGCGCGGCGGCGGGGCGGGCCGCGTATCGTTCCGCGGTCGAGGCCGACGCGATCCGGCAGCGGGCCCGGGCCGCCGCAGCCCGGCTGCTTGGCGGCGTGGAGCCAGAGCGGGTAGCCCTGCCTGGCGGCTGTACGCTCGCCCTCAACCTGGCGATCCACGGCCTCGTGCGGCCCGGCGACCACGTGATCGCCACCGCGGCCGACCACAACGCCGTGCTCCGGCCGCTGCACGCGCTCGCCCGCCGCGGGATCGCCGACCTCACGATCGTGCCCTGCGACGGCGTGGGGCGAGTCGATCCCGCCGCGGTGGCCGCGGCCTGGCGGCCCGCCACGCGGCTCGTGGCCTGTCCGCACGCCTCGAACGTCACCGGGGCGGTGCAGGACGTGGCGGCGATCGCGGCGGTCGTGCACGGCCGCGGCGGCCTCCTGCTCGTGGACGCCGCGCAGACGCTGGGCCAGCTGCCGATCGACGTGGTGGCCCTCGGGGCCGATCTCGTGGCCGCGCCGGCCCACAAGTGGCTGCACGGCACCGCGGGGGTGGGGCTGCTGTGGGCGCGGGCGGGCATCGAGCCCGAGTCGCTCGTGCAGGGCGGCACGGGGTCGCGGAGCGAGTCGCTCGACATGCCGGAGGCGTTCACCGACCGTCTGGAGCCGGGCACGCCCGACGTGCCGGCGCTGGCCGCGTTCGTCGCGGCGAGCGAATGGCTGCAGGAGCGTGGCGTGGCGGCGACGGGGGCCGCATGCCGGGAACTTGCCGCCGAGTGTGCCGCGCGGCTACGAGTTCAGCAGGGCGTGCGTGTGTTTGCGGCGGAGGGTGCGCCGATTGTGAGTTTCATGGTCGAGGGCTATGATCCCGCGGAAGTGGCGGCCATCCTCGAGCAGGCCGCAGGCGTCGAGGTGCGGTCGGGCTTCCACTGTGCGGCGGCCGTGCACGAGCATCTGGGCACGGCGACCGCGGGCACGGTGCGGGCGAGTTTCGGGCCCGGCAACGACCGCGACGACGTGGACGCGGTCCTGCGTGTGGTCGAGACGATCAGGGGCTGACAAGGAACGGACATGGCCGGCATTCCCAAGGACGTGTGGTACGCGAACGGGCTGCGGTTTCAGTGCACGCAGTGCGGCGACTGCTGCTCGGGGGCCGAGGGCTACGTGTGGGTGAACCAGGCGGAGATCGACGCCATGGCCGCGCGGACGGGGATGACCGCGGCCGACTTCGAGGCGGCCTACGTGAAGCGGGTGGGCATGCGGCGGTCGCTGAAGGAGCGGCCGGGCGGTGACTGCGTGCTGCTCGACGCGAAGACCCGGAAGTGCACGGCCTACGATGATCGGCCGCGGCAGTGCAAGACGTGGCCCTTCTGGGACTCGAACCTCCGGTCGCCGGAAGACTGGGCCGAGGCGGCGGAGGCCTGCCCTGGGTGCAACAAGGGCCAGATCGTGCCGCTCGAGTCGATCGTGGAGCAGGCCAGCCGGATCCGGATCTGACTACACGCGAACCTGCGGCATCGTGCCGCAGTTTCGCTTGGCGGGCCTCCGCCCGCTGACCCTCAACCCGGCCCTCCGGGCCTAACGCTCACACAAAAAGCCCCCGGCGGAAGCCGGGGGACTCCGGGTGGCATCTCTTCCCGGGTGCCATGCGGTGCGGGGTTGAACCGGGGAGATGCGTGCCGTCGTGCGGCATGGATGGCGGGGTGGTTTTTGCACCCGGTGTCCCCGGGCTTCCGCCCGGGGCTTCTGCCACTGTTGGATCCGCACGCAGCGGCCGAAGGCCGCGCCGCGTGCACGCTGCATCGCACCGCCCTGGCACGCAGCCGCCGCAGGCGGCGCCGCGTGCCTCGGGCACGACGGTCAGAGACCGCCGCTACAGGAAACGGATCGGCACGCAGCCGCCGCAGGCGGCGCCGCGTGCCTCGGGCACGACGGTCAGAGACCGCCGCTACAGGGCGGCGGCCACGGCCGCCGGGAGGGCGGCCGCTCGCAGCCCGGACGAACCTCGGCTTCGTCCGCGGCTGCGTAAGCCTGCCGGGGCCATGGATGGCCCGGCAGGCGCGAATCACAGTATCCCGCCGTGCGTCCGCCAGGGCGTCATGTGCGACGGCTGGTCGAGGAACCAGATCCGCTCCCACTCGTCGGTGATCGCGCGGAGATCCTCGGACGTGTAGATGAGCTGCTGGGCCCGACGGACGGGATCGCCGGAGTAGATCGGGATCAGACAGCCGGTGCTCGTCGCCAGCATGGCGGCCGCGCACACCATCAAGATCGCCTTCCTCATCGCATGGTCCTCCTGACCGTGCCGCTGCCCCCGCGGCCGTCCTGGCCGAGCGGGAGCGGGGATGTAACGGTTCGTGGCCGCGCGGAGAAGCCCGCTTGGCGATCCGCCCAGCCTGCCCGGTCTACCCGGGTGGCGGCGGTTGACTGGCTGTGTCCCCGGAGCCCTGCGGCGTGGGGGGCTGTGGAGTGCGGGTCCGCTGGTCCAGCGACCGCACGCGGGCCTCCATCTCCTTGCCCGGCTTGAACGTGACGATCGTCTTGGCGAGCACCGGCACGGCCTGGCCCGTCCGCGGGTTGCGGGCCATCCTCGCCTCCCGCCGCTTGATCTGAAAAATGCCGAAGTTTCGCAGTTCCACCCGGCCCTCTTCGACCAGGGCGTCGATCAGAGCGTCGAACGTCTGCTGGACGATCTGCCGGGTGCGAAGCTGGGGAAGATCGATCCGCTCCGCGATCGTCTTCACCAAGTCCTTCTTGGTCTTGGACTTCAGCTTGTCGTTCGGCTGCGACACGATCGCACGGCTCCAGCCGCCACCGCCACGAATGATCCGGGATGGAGCAATGCATGGGAGGTGCTAAATTCGTCCGAAGCCTAGGTGCGACAACCACTACTGTCAACTTTCCCGGGGCCGCGTTGCAGGGGCGCGGGAATACCGGCACAGGTGGTATCGGCGGCACATCCGCCAAACTTGATACAACCGGTCGTTTTTCGGAGTTCCGTGCCCATGCCCCAGTCCGATAGGACACCCCCGCCCCCCCAAGGCCCGCAGTCCGGGGTGGAGTTGGCGGTTTCGCTGGGCCGGCTCACGCTGCCGAACCCGATCCTGGTGGCCTCGGGGACGTTCGGCTACGGCCGCGAGATGACCGGGTTCGTGGACCTCGCCCGGCTCGGCGGCATCGTCCCCAAGACGATCACGCCGCTGCCACGGCAGGGGAACCCGCCGTGGCGGACCGTGGAGACGGCGGCGGGCCTGCTCAACTCGATCGGCCTCGACAACGACGGCGTCGATGCCTTTCTCGCCAAGCAACTTCCCTGGCTCGTGGGCTGCGGGGCGCCCGTGATCGTGAGCATCGCCGGGGCCGATGCGGCGGAGTTCGTCGCCCTCGCCCGCCGGCTCGATGCGGTGCCGGGCATCGCGGCGCTGGAACTGAACGTCTCCTGCCCGAACGTCAGCCACGGCGTCGACCTCGGCTCGGATCCGGCCGCCTGCCGCGGCGTCGTGGCCGGAGTGCGGGAGGCGACGGCCCTGCCGGTGATCGCCAAGCTGACGCCGAACGTGACCGACATCGTGGCCATCGCCCGGGCGGCCCGCGACGGCGGCGCCGACGCCGTGACGCTCATCAACACCTGCCAGGGCATGGCCGTCGATTGGCGGCGCCGGCGACCGCTGCTGGGCAACGTCATCGGGGGCTTGAGCGGGCCGGCGATCAAGCCGATCGCGTTGCGGTGCGTGCATCAGGTGCGGCGGGCGGTCGGCATCCCGATCATCGGCGTCGGCGGCATCATGACGATCGACGACTGCATGGAGTTCCTGGTGACCGGGGCCTCCGCCGTGCAGGTGGGCACCGCCAACTTCGCGGAGCCAGTCGTCTCCACGCGGTTCCTCGACGCGCTGCCCGCCGCGGTCCGCGAACTCGGCGCCACGCGGGTCGCCGACGTCGTAGGCACGCTCGCCGTGCCCGATCGCTCCGCCTGTCCACCCGCGACGGCCGCCCCCGCAGGAAGCCACGCATGACGACGTCTCCGCAGCCCGCCACGCCGCCGCAGCCCACCCGGGCCCTGTCCGGCATCCAGCCCACCGGCCGGTTTCACTGGGGCAACTATTTCGGCGCCATCCGCCAGTACATCGACCTGCAGCCCGGCGGCGGCCACCAGGCGGCCGACGAGGCCTACTACTTCATCGCCGACCTGCACGCCCTGACCACCGTCCGCGATCCCGCCCGGCTGCGGTCGCTCGTGCACGCGGCGGCCGTGGATCTCGTGGCCCTGGGCCTCGACCCCGAGCGGGCCGTGCTCTTCGTGCAGTCGGACGTGCCCGAGGTGACGGAGCTCACGTGGCTGTTGATGACCGTCTGCCCGATGGGGCTCCTCGAGCGCTGCCACGCCTACAAGGACAAGAAGACCCGCGGGCTGCCGGCCGACGCGGGACTGTTCACCTATCCCGTCCTCATGGCCGCCGACATCCTTGCCTACGACGCCACGGTGGTGCCTGTCGGCGAAGACCAGGTGCAGCACATCGAGGTCTGCCGCGACCTCGCCGGCACGTTCAACCACCTCTACGGCGAGGTGTTCACGCTGCCAAAGTCCAGGCTCGTCGAGGGGGGCGCGAAGGTGCCGGGCACCGACGGCCAGAAGATGAGCAAGAGCTACGAGAACACGATCGACGTCTTCGAGGACCCGGCCACCCAGAAGAAGAAGATCATGCGGATCACGACCGACTCGCGGCCCATGGAAGAGCCGAAGGATCCCGCCGGCGACCACCTCTTCGAGCTCTACGCGCTGATGGCTCCGGAGCCCGATCGGTTGCGGATGGCCGACCTCTACCGGCGCGGCGGCTTCGGCTACGGCGAGGTGAAGAAGGCGCTCGTCGAGGCGGCCGCGGTCTTCTTCGCGGATGCTCGGGCGCGACGGGCCGAATTGGAGAGCGACCCGGCGCGGATCGAGGCGATCCTCGCGGCCGGGGCGGCGAAGGCCCGGGCCAAGGCCCGCGCCGTGCTCGACCGGGCCCGCCGGGCCTGCGGGCTGGACCGCGCGGCGCCGGCCGTGGCGGGTGGAAAGGGCAAACGATGAAGGTTCTCGGCGTCGGCACCGACATCACCGAATGCCTGCGGATCGCGCAGATGATCGAGCGGCACGGCGAGCTGTTCGTGGGCCGCGTCTACACGCCGCTGGAGATCGAATACTGCCGCAGCCGGCGGATGGCCACGCAGCACTTCGCCGGCCGCTGGGCGGCGAAGGAGGCGGTGCTCAAAGCCCTGGGCACGGGCTGGAGGAAGGGGATCTCGTGGCGGGACATCGAGGTTCGCAACGGCCCCGGCGGCCGCCCGCAGGCGTTTCTCTCCGGCGGCACGCAGGAGATCGCCGAGGCCGTCGGGATCGCCTGTATTCTCGTGAGCATCTCGCACTGCCGCTCGCACGCCACGGCCTACGCGGTGGCGCTCGACGAGACGCCGAGCACGTTCATGGCCGACCCGCCCTGGCTGTGATCCCACCGTGACGACCCGCGGTCCGCGAGCCTCATCGCGGCCGGTCGCCGCGATGCCAATCACGATCGGTCCGCGGCGACCAGGCCGAGAAACCATCGCATCCGCGGGTCCTCCGGCTCGAAAATCGTCTGCCATTCGGCCTTGATCCAGTCGACGTCGAGCACGGCTTGGTTCGCGGCGACGAGCGCCTCGACGTCGGTCTGGTCCTGGAGCCGGAAGGCCAGGAGTTTCAGGAGGATCAGTCCCTCCGCCGTGGCCACGCGAATGGCCCCCCCTGGTCCCGGTTCCGTGCGGGCACGCTCGAGGACGTGTCGGTATGCGGGCAGCAGCGGTTTCAACCAGTCGACACGCACCCCGTCACGCCACAGCACCGCCATGTGGTGTCGTGTGAACGCCTCGATGACTTCCCGTTGGTCGAACTCGAAGCCCAGGCCGCCGAGGGTATCGAGCACCGCGGGCAGCGCGATCTGGGGGACGTCGAGGATGAGATCGATGTCCTTCGTGTACCGTGGACGTGACCGGTACCCGGTCGCGAGTCCGCCGATCAACGCGTACGGCACATCGGCACGATCCAGCACCGAGACGATGTCCGTCAAGGCGGCTTCGATCGCGTCGACAGGCCGGTCGGCTTCATCCCCCATGGTGCGCGAACAGGTCCTTTTGAATGGCCTGCCACCGCGTCTCTTCATCGGCCTCGAGCCGGCGAATCACGTCGCGACGTGCGGCTGCCTGGGCCAGCCGCACTGCCCACGTGCGCAGGGCGAAGATCTCCCGCCACCGCTCGGCTGCCTCCAGCGCACGAAAGCGCCGTACGTCGGCGGCGATCACGTCGCGCTGATCGGGGAAGACGAGGCTGCATGCGGCGGGCGACGACGGGGGAGACATGAACGCCTCGAAATGCGATCGCCGGCGGGTGATAGCCGGGATGATCGATTATAATCGCTGCCTCGGCCGGCCACCGCGGCGGGAGGGGGTGCCGGCTCTGCTTGGCCGCCACGGCGCATCACATGCTCTGCGTCGCCGCGTGCCAGGCTTCGCCCAAGCCGAAGGAGAGCAGGTTCGCGAGCACGATCGTGGCGGCGTCGCGGGCGGCGGACCGGCGGTCGGGAGCCGGGCCGAAGGCGAGGCGGAAGAGCAGGCATTCCGCCAGCGGGGCGAACGTCTCCGCGACGGCGAGATACCACGTCCGGCCCCATGGCTCCCAGACGAGCGGCGGCAAGACGCAGATCACGATCGGGTATGTAAAAGCCGTGAGCGCGAGGCCGGCGACGAGGCGGTCGCGGAGGGAGTGCCGCGGTGAGAGGCCGACGAGCAGCACCGGCAGCTCGACGGCCACCGTGAACAGGTAGCCCCACGGCAGGAACCGCCACAGCGCCGCGGTATCGGGAGGCAAGCCTTCACGCCTCCCGGAGGAGGAATGGCACCTCGGCGAGCACGTGGACGAGCGCCACGGTGAAGTACAGGCTGCGGGTCAGCGGATAGTCGATGAGGAATCCCGCCCAGAAGGCCGCGACCACGAGGCCGCCCGTGACGAGCACGGCCACCAGGCCCGCTCGCCAGGCGGCTGAACGCCGCGCCAGCGGCACGCCCGCGAGCTGCCACGGCCTGCCGCCCACCGCGAGCAGCGGCAACGCGACGCACCACGTGGCGTAGTGCAGCATCTCCAGGAACGTGTGGGCGGCGACGAGGAAGTGCGTCGAGACGTGGGGCACGACGCCGGCTCCCGCGTGGCGGGTGATCTGGGCGGTGAGGACGTCGGCGCCCGGCAGGTCGGCCGCGCCGCCGAGACGCAGGGCGAGGAGGCCGAGCGCCGCGGGCACGGCCAGCAGGCAGCAGCGGTAGGCCGGCCGCAGGTCGGGCCGCCGCCGGCCGATCTCGGCGTCGAGGAACGCAAGCGCCACGAGCGGATGCAGGTAGACGAGGCCGATGCCCCAGCCCACGGGCCAGAGCCAGGCCGCCGCCACGAGCGTCAAGGCCGTCGGCCAGAGCCACGGCCACTGCCGGCGCGGGTTCTGCCGGCGGCGGATCGCTGCGAGCGTGGCCGCCCAGAGCACGAGCCCCGAGTTCCAGGCGGCGAGCAGCACGAGCCACGTCTCGCGGCCGTCGCCGAGGGCCACGGCGATCGAGGGGATGGCGATCATCGTGGCCGCGAGCGCCACGACGCCGCCGATCCCGAGCGTGAAAAACCCCCGCAGCCGGCCCCAGCGGGCCGGCATCCGCGTCATGAAGTAGCGGGCCTCGAGCCAGTTGTGCGGCCCGGCGAAGAGGAACACGATCGCGATCGAGAAGCCGATCGGGAACCAGCCGGCGAGCAGGGCCGCCGTGGCGACGACCGCGAGCGCGGCGGCCGCGAACGCCGCCGCCGGGTCGGCGGCGAGCGGCGCGGGTTGCGGACGCGTCGTGGGGTGGAGAACGGTCGCCACGGAGGCTGCTCCAGCAGGTCAGCCCGGCGGAGGTGCGACGCTACCACGGGGCTCGCGTGGCGGCTCTTTCTGATCCTGATCGGCCGCCTCGGTGCCGACGACGAGGATGACGGCGTCACCTCCGGCCTCGCCGATCTCGAGGATCACCTTGCCGCCCTGGGCGAGCGTGACGGACGCGGGGGCTTCCGCGGCGGGCCGGGGCCGCGACCCGCGCGGCTGCCCGGGGGCTGCCAGGTCGGCGAATGCGAGGTTGCCTGTGAGCAGCCCGCCCGCCCCGGTCACCGCCAGGCCACAGAGCACCACGGCCGCCAGCCGTCCGGGGCGGCCGCGGCGGAAGGCGACGAGCCCAAAGGCCACGGCCGCGGAGAGCGCAAGGGCCGCCACGATGCTGCGGGCGGGCGTCACCGACGCGATCGGGTCGGCACCAAGCACGCCGCCGGCGAGTTTCGCGAGCACGGCCTTCGGGATCACGATCCGATGCGTCGGGGACTCGGCATCCCGTTCCAGCCGCAGCGGCAGCGGCTCGGAGCGATCCATTTTCTCGGCCACCGGCACGGCCGCCGGAATCTCATCCGCCGGGGCCCGGTCGGCCAGTGCGGCCGTCGCCATGCACATGCAGTTCGCGGCAATTGCCGCACGGAGGCCACACTTGAAAACGTTTTGCATCATTCGCATCGGCCGATCTCCTCGGGGGGCTTTCCACATGCGGAACGGACGGCTCCGCGTCGCCGGGCGGTTCTTGGAGGCGCAGCCTCGTAAAAAGGTTTCCGAAAAACTTTTCAGCCGCCCGCGGGTGATTTCGCGGCCGAAAATGCGGGTTCACCAATCCTTTCTTTGAAAACAGCATCAGGATATTGACAGCACTATGAAAACGACAATCGATGGTGCCGACGCGGTCTTGCGGGAGGCCCGTGAAGTGGCCGTCCGGGATCACACGACGCGCAAGGACATCGTGCAGGAAGGCCTGCGCCGGGTGCTCGAGGAGCGGCGTCCTCGGCGACAGGTTTTCCGACTCCGTGCGGTGGAACCGGGGGCAGGAAGCTTCCAGCCACGCCCCTGGATCAAGTGGGATCCGTATCAGTCCAGCGTCACCGTCAGCAGGAACTCGTCGAGGGCCTTCCGCGCCTCCTGCTCCTGCTTGACGAGGTCGGCGATCTCCTTGCGGAGAGCCTCCACGCGGTCCTCCTGCTCGGCGAACTTCTTCACGTACTTGGCATACAGCTCGTTCGTGCGGTCGAGCTGGGCCATGTTCTGGCGGATCCGGTTCTGCTCCTGCTCGACGACCTTGATTTCCTGCTCTCGCACCTGCCGCTGCCGCACGATCTCCTCGATCGCCCGCTTCTTCGTGATCACCTGCTCGAGCGCCTCCTTCACCTTGGGGCTCGTCGCCTTGGCGCGGATGTAGAACAGGATCGTGCCGTCGTCGATGTTCGTCAGGGCCACGTGCTGCACCCCCTGCTGCTCCTCGGCCACCTCGAGCTTCGCGGGCTTGCCCGGCTCGGCCGTGACGGCGAAGCGGTAGCGGTCGCGGGTCGTCTCGGCCGCCTCCTTCGGGGCCACGAGATTCCAGCCACCCTCCCGCGGATGCTCGACGAGCAGCTTCACCGGCTTGGAGCTCGAGTTCTTGATCTCGAAGACCTTCGTGCGGGCGTACTTGCGGGTCGCGACGAGCGTTCCCTTGGCGATCTTCACGCTCACGATCTCCTCGGGCTTCTGTTCGATGCGGGGATTGACCTCGACGTCGAGGTCCACGGCGTAGCTCACCAGCCGCTCGCTGCCGGGGGCCATGTCCTCGATCCGGGCGTCGCCGGCGTAGGCGCCGGCCTCGAAGACCGTGACCGGCCCCTGCATGAGGTCGAGCTTGGTGGAGTTCACGAGCCGCAGGCCGGAGAGCGGGTGCTTGGCGAGCACGCGGTCGTCGTAGATCGCGACCTTCTCCACCTCCACCTGCTCGCCCACGATCGGCAGCATCGCCGACCGCTGCCGCTCGATCGTCACGGGCTTGGCAATCTCGTAGCGGAACAGTTCGCCGAGGTTCGAGCCCGCTGCCATGCTTTGGATGCTGGCGGCGCCTGCGAGCATTTTTCGCTGCGCTCCCTGTCCCTGGCCGGCTTCTTCCCGAAGGGCCTCCCGCGCCCTGGGGGCCGCCGCGGCCGGAGGTGCCCCAGGCGCTGCAAACCGGCCACGACGAGCCAGCATCTCGGACTTCTCGGCGGGCATGCCGTCAGCCGCACGGGCGAAATCCCCGTCGGCATCCGCCAGATCCTGCCCGTAGAGCTGGGGCATGAGCGAGGCGTAGAGCTCCGGCATGACCTGCGGCCGGGGCACGTAGAGCGGCTGGTAGAGGTCCATCCGGAACGAGATCGGCCGGCCGCTGACGAGCGTCATCGTCACGTCCTTCCAGTCCTGGTCGGTCGTGTTCTCCACGATCGCCCAGCCCTGCAGCAGCGCCTTCGCCTTCGCGTCTCCCGCCGCCACGTCGTCCACCACGAGCCGATAGCTCGTCTTCCAGAGCGGCGACTCCTGCACGTAGCCCACCCGCACGTCCCGCGGACCCTTCCCCGCGAACTGCAGCGTCACCGCCTTCTTGTCGTTGTCGTGCCCCAGGGCGAGCACCGCGAGGGCCTTCTCCAACTCCCCCTGCAGCCGCGGATCGACGAGCTTGATCCGCGTGATCGTGTCGAGGGCGATCGTCTTCAGCCCCTCGGCCGTGAGCAGCGTGACGAACTCCTTCTCCACCGTCTTGTTCTCGCCGGCCGGCACCGTCCGCTTCTCCACGCCCACGATCGTGCCGGCCGCCGGCGCGGCGGCGTCGACCTCGATCTTCTCGCCCCGCAGCCGCGCCAGGATCTGGCCCATCGAGGGATTGTCCGTGAGGTTCACGGCGAACGTGCCGAGCGTCTTCGTGATCGGGTCGCGGGAGGCGTAGCTCACGGTCGAGACCGTGCCGCCGCCAAGGTCCTCGAGGACCATGCTCTTGAGCAGGTCGTTGATATCGTCGGCCGCGAACTTCATCTCCACCGTGGCGTCGTCGCTCACCTTGCCGGCGTGCTGGAAGAACCCGACGCCCGAGGTGAAGAGCACGACCTTCTTGAGCGGCAACGCGTCGGCCGCCGGTTGGGGATCGGCTGCGGATGCCGTGACGCAGGCGGCGAGGGATACCAGGCAGAGGGCCAGGGTGAGGACGTGGGCGGGCGACATGGCCGGGGCTCCGGGGAACGCGAAGGAGGTGCTGCCAACTAGGATGCGCTCGGGATGAAAAAAGTTCCCGGCCGTGCTGTAGCGGCGGTCTCCGACCGCCGATAAGGGCCGCTCACGCGCTGTAGCGGCGGTCTCCGACCGCCGAAATGCGTCCCGGAAGGCAGGCACGGCGGTCAGAGACCGCCGCTACAG
>JBIKND010000073.1:0-16723 GCA_044358905.1 Pirellulales bacterium
CAACGCCGTCAGGCCGATCACCGCCGCGATCACGGCCGCCATCTCCAGCGGCCGCTCGAACGACACCGCGGCCCGCGTCCATAGCGGCCGCCACGCCACGACGACCAGCGTGGCCCCGAGACACAGGCTGGGACCGAAGGGGAGTTCCGACTCGCGGTGCAGGACCAACTGGAGCGCCCCGTGCAACAGCCCGATGAAGACGGCGAGGAAACAGGCCAGGACGCACGCCTGCCAGCCCAGCCACGATCCGACCATCGCCATCAGCGTCACGTCGCCGAGCCCCATCGCCTCGCGGCCCAGGGCCCGCGACGCCCCCTCACGCGTCAGCCAGATCATCCCAGCCGCGACCGCCAGCCCGGCCAGACCGGTGATCAGGCCGTGCCACCCCATGCCCCCGTGCCACCAGGCGGCGCCGATCCCGACGACCCCGGCGACGAGGGCGAGGTTGCGCGGTTCGCGCAGCCACGCGGTGAGGCTGCCGGGAGCAGCGAGCGGTTCCAGAAGCGGCGCGGTGCAACCCCGCCACCAGCCGATGAACACGGCCAGTGCCACCGCGAGCCCCGTCCAGGCCGGCGCGGAATCGAGCCCAGCCGGCAGCGATAAACGCAGGCCGCCTGCCAGACCGAGCACGTCGGGCTCGAGCAGCGGCGGCGCGAACGACCGCGGCACCTCCACGGCGATCGGCAGCAACGCGCCGGGGGCCAGCGTCACGAACGCCAACCCGGCGAGCACGCCCGGCATCGTGATGACGTCGGGGATGACCCGATGCCGCAAATCCACCCAGGAGGCGGCTGCCAGAAGCGCGAACAGGACCACGTGGGCCGCGTACCGCGCGACCAGTACCTCGGCACCAACCGCCGCGGTATCCAGGGGCAGTTGGCTCCGGGCGACGACCTCCCACCACCACAGGGCGAGGGCCCCGAGCACGGCGGCGACCTGGAACGAGCGGCCGAACCCGGCGGCGGGTGGGACAGGCCGGCCCGTGGCATCGACGGCGACGAGCGGCGCGACGAGCGCGATCACGAGCCTGCCCACCACCGCCCCCGCCACGGCAACGAGTCCCCAGGCCAGCGGGTCGTGCAACGCGATCATGTGGCGCCCTCCGGCGCCTCGGAACCGAGCCACGTCAGGATTCGCTCGGCCACGACGACAGGCTCATCACTCGCGGTGTCGAACGCGACATCGGCCACCTCGCGATAGAGCGGTTCGCGGACAGACAGCGCCCCGGCCACCTCGTCCAGCGGATCGCCGCCCGCGAGGGCGGGCCGCCGTGACGCGGTCGTCGGGTCGGCCGCCAAGCGGCCCCGGATGACGTCCGCCGGCGCCGTCAGCCAGACGACGGGCCGACCGCATTCCTGCAGCAGCCGCCGGTTCTCCGGCCGCAGCACCACGCCGCCGCCGGTCGCCAGCACGCCGGTGAACGCCGGCAGGATGTCGCGCAGCACCGCCGCCTCCGCGTCGCGAAAGGCGGCTTCACCCCGGCTACCGATGAGCGCCCCGATCGGACTCCCGACGCGCTCCTCGAGCACCGCGTCGGCATCGAGCCAGCCCACGCGGAGGCGATCGGCGAGAACGGCCGCGACCGTCGACTTCCCCGTGCCCCGATAGCCGACGAGCGTGACGCGTGGCATGGCCACTCCTAGGTCATTTTGGCGGATGCCGTGGCCCGCTTGAGGGCGTCGCGCATCAACTGCGGATCGGGGTCGACACCGTGCCAGATCCGAAACTGGATGGCCGCCTGCCGAACGAACATCTCGACACCCGTGACGGTCCGACAGCCGGCGGCGCGGGCCTCCTTCACCAGCAGCGTGCTCTCGGGATTGTAGACGGTGTCGAACACGATCATGTAGGGCCGCAGATGGTCCTTCTCGTAGGGCGTCTCGTCGACGTTGGGATGCATGCCCACCGGCGTCGCATTCACCAGGCAGTCGTACGGCAGCCGATAGCGCGAACTCCAGGCGACGGCCTTACAGCCGACCTCCGCGGCGATCTTGTCGGCCCGCTCCGTGGTCCGGGAGGTCACGGTCACGTCGATGCCCTTCCGCTTGAGGCCGAAGGCGACCGCCCGCGCCGCGCCGCCGGCGCCGAGCACCAGCGCGGTCTTCACCGGCATACCGCTCGTGTTGACGAGGTGCTCCTGCTCCGCGATCGCGACGTCGAGGCTCTCCACGGCCGCGGTGGCGTCGGTGTTGAAGGCGGCGATGCCGTCCGGGCCGAAGGCGAGCGTGTTGGCCGCGCCGATCGCCTTGACGAGATCGTCCTGGTGCCGGCAGTGCCGCAGCACCGTCTCCTTGTGCGGAATGGTCACGCTCAGGCCCGCCAAAGGCCAGCGATGCGCACTCGACAAGAACTCGTCGAACTGCTCCGCCGGCACGCGAAACGGCACGTACACCGCGTCGATGCCGGCCGCCGCCAAGGCGGCGTTGTGCACCACCGGACTGAGGCTGTGGGCGACCGGATCGGCCACCACGCCGTAGACCCGCGTGGCAGACGTGACGGCGTCGTAGCGGTAGACGTCCCGCATCTGCCGCCAGCCGATCTGCCCGGGCGCCATGACGCGATCGTCCTGGAATGTCGCGAACGTGAACGGGGCTCCGGCGCGGCCGGTGAGAATCCGCGTCGGCACGCCGATGTCGCCCATGCAGATGCCGACGGTCGGCACCTTGCTGGAATGCACCAACTCCAGCATCCGCAGGTTGTCCATCGGATGGTTGGCCATCGTGGCGATCTTCACGATGTCGGCGTCCAGCGCCGCCAGTCGCTTGTGCAGGAGCGTGAGGTCGGCCGGCGTCTTGCCGAAATCGTGATGGCTGACGATGCGCTTGGTCTTGCCATAGCGGGGCACCTTGGCGGCGATGTCGTCCTCCAGGTCCACGTAGTCGGCTCCCTCGACGATCGCCGTGCGCAGGACCAGAAGACGGGCCTCTTCCGACTGTTCCCAGCGTCCCCCCTCGCTGGCCCGGCGGCAGGTGACGATCACCGGACAGGGCCGATCCTTCAGCAGTCGCTTGATCTGGACGGCGCCCTGGATGTAGTCCACCCGCAGTTCGACCAGTTGGACGCCATTGTCAGCAAGGTGCTTGTGCTCGGCGATGACGTGCCGATGGCGGCCCCGGCCGATGCTCACGCAAATCATGCGATCCTCTTCTCTCCTCGATGGCGGCGATGGCTCATGTGCGGCGGAACTGGCGGTCGAGGTCGCGACGCGTGAGCGTCAGCGACGTCGGCCGCCCGTGCGGACAGTGATGCGACTCCGGCACCAGGCGGCGGTCGCGGACGAGGGCCTCGACCTCGGCGGGCGAAAGCGGGTCGCCGGCCTTGATCGCCGCCTTGCAGGCCATGCCGTGCAGGACTTCGTCGACGAGCATCTGCCCCGAACCGGAGGCGGCGGCCAGCCGGCCGAGCACCTCGCGGACCAGGGTCGCGGCCGGAGTCGCCCCCGCGAGCGCCGGCTTGGAGGTCACGATCACGGTCGCCCCGCCGAAGCCCTCGACCTGCATTCCCGCCTTCCCGAGCGTGGCGGCGTGCTCGGCGACGAGCTCCATCTCCGCGGCCGAAAGCTCGATGCTCTCCGGCACGAGCAGCCGCTGCACCTCCAGGCCGCCGGCGGCGACCGCGGCCTTGAGCCGCTCGTAGAGCAGCCGCTCGTGCAGGGCGTGCTGGTCGATTACCTCGATGCCCGATGAGGTCTCCACCACGATGTAGCGGTCGTGCATCTGCACTGCCCGCTCGGCGTCGGGAGGCGATGCATCAAGCCCGGTGACGGATGCCGCCGCGGGCGACGGAACGGCTGCAGTCGGCGTTGCCGGGCTGACGAACTCCACCGCATCGGACGGCGTTTCCCAGGGGAGCGATCCACCCCCGGAGGCTGGCGACCAGGGGGTGGGCGTTGTGCCGAACGCGGCAACCGCCGGGGCCGGCGCAGGCGGCACCAGTCGCGTGCCCATGTCGCTGGCCAGGAACTTCGACCGTAGCGCCGAGAGCACGAGCCGATAGAGCCGCGATGGATCCCGAAAGCGGACCTCCATCTTGGCGGGATGCACGTTGACGTCGACCATCTCCGGAGGCAAATCCAACCGCAGGAACACGATCGGCTGCCGGCCCGTCAGCAACAGCCCGCGGTAGGCCTCCTGGACGGCGTGCAGAATCGACCGATCGCGGAACGGGCGTCCGGCGACGAACAGGTGCTGCAGGCGCGTGCCGGCCATGTCGTCCTCCGGGCGGCCGACGAAGCCGTGCAGCGCCACCTCGCCGTCGTCAGCCTCCACTTCCAGAAGCCGGCCGGCCAGGGCGGCCCCGAACAGGCCCGCGATCCGGTCCCGCCACGTTCCGGCGGCCGGCAGGTCGTGGACAGTCCGACCGTTGTGGGCGAGCGTGAAAGCGACCGCGGGGTGGGCGAGGGCGGTCCGCACGAAGGCATCTGCGCAGTGCGACCACTCGGTCTGCGGTGCGCGCAAAAATGACCGCCGGGCTGGCACGTTGCCGAACAACTGGTGCACCTCGACGGTCGTGCCCACGGCCCCCCCGTGGGGCAGCACCGCGCCCACCCGGCCACCGTCGACCTCCAGGGCCGCGCCTTCGCCGCCCGGAGTCCGCGAACGGATCACGAGCCGGGCCACCTCGCCGATGCTCGCCAAAGCCTCGCCCCGAAAGCCGAGCGTGCCGATCCGCTCCAGATCCTCGGCCACGCGCAGCTTGCTCGTCGCATGGGCCGCCACGGCCAGCGGGAGATCGTCGGGCTCGATGCCGCCGCCGTCGTCCACGATCCGGACGAGGGCGATGCCGCCCTGCTCGAGCGTGACGTCGATCCGCGTGGGTCCGGCGTCGAGCGCGTTCTCGAGCAGTTCCTTGACCACGCTCGCGGGCCGCTCCACCACCTCGCCGGCCGCGATCCGATTCACTACCGACTGGGAAAGTTTCTCGATGCGTCCCATGCGGTCGCTGCTGCCGGACGTGGCCCCGGGCCCGACAGGGGCCCGACGGCCGTCGCGGTCAGGTCAGCTGGTATTCCTTGATCTTGCGATAGAGCGTGCGCTCGCCGATGCGCAGCAGTTCAGCGGCCTGTTCCCGGTTGCCGCCCGTGAGCTTGAGCGTCTCCGTGATGAAAATGCGCTCCACCTCCTCGAGCGGCCGGCCGACGAGGGCCGCGAGCCCCGACTGCATGTCGACCGCGGCCGGCGCCGCGGCGGCCCCGGACGACGGCTCCAGCTCCAGCGGCAGATCGTCGACGTCGAGCGTCTCGTCGCAGTCGACGACCACCATGCTCTCGATCACGTTCCGCAATTGGCGGACGTTGCCGGGCCAGGGATACGAGCCGAGCTTCACCCGGGCCGCGACCGACATCCCCTTGATCGTCTTGCCGTGCCGCTTGGCGAACTGCTTCACGAAGTGCTCGATCAACAGCGGAATGTCGCCCGCCCGCTCCTGGAGGGTCGGGATGCCGATCGTCACGACCTTGAGCCGGTGGTAGAGATCACTGCGGAACTCGCCCGAGACGATCGCCTCCTCCAGGTTGCGGTTCGTGGCAGACAGGATGCGGACATTGACCTTGAGCGGCGCGTTGGATCCGACGCGGGTGATCTCACCCGACTCGAGCACCCGCAGGAGTTTGATCTGGGTGGCCATCGGCATGTCGCCGACCTCGTCGAGAAATAGCGTCCCGCCGTTCGCATATTCGAACTTGCCGATGCGGTCGGCGGAGGCGTCGGTGAACGCGCCGCGTACGTGGCCGAAGAGCTCGCTCTCCAGGATGTTCTCGCTGAGCGCGGCGCAGTTGAGGGCGACGAACGGCTTGTTCTTGCGGGGGCTGTTTTGGTGGATCGCCTGGGCGACCAGTTCCTTGCCGGTTCCCGTCGCGCCCTGGATGAGCACGGTCGCGTCGGTCGGCGCGATCCGCTTGAGCCGCTCGATGAGGGCCAGCATCTGGGGGCTCGATCCGACCACCCCCTCGAAGCCGAATTTCTCGTCGAGCCGCCGATGCAACTCCAGGTTCTGACGCCGCAGCCGCACGCCCTCCGACGCCTTGTCGACCGCCGCCCGCAGGTGGCCGAGATCGAGCGGCTTCTGCAGGTAGGTGAAGGCCCCCTGCTGCATGGCGAGCACGGCCGACGGGATCGTGCCATGGCCGGTGACCACGATCACTTCCGTCTCCTCAGAGGCCTTCTTCGCCCGGGCGAGGATCTCCAAGCCGCCGATGTCGTTCATCATCAGGTCGGTGACGACCACGTCGAACGACTCCTGCTCCAATCGCTTCCCGCCCTCGGAGCCGCTGCCGACGACGGTCACGTCGCGGCCCGACCGGGAGAGCGCCTCGCCCATGGTGCGGGCGTGGACGATGTCGTTGTCCACGACGAGCACCCGCACCTGGACGGGGACCGTCGGGGCAGAGTCGCTCGGAGTCGCTGTCGGGGAGATCGCCATGAATGGGATGGTACGAAGCGGCGCTGCGGGCCGTCCAGTTGCCGAACCCGCTCCCTTCAGCCGCGGCCCGCGGTCGGCAGCCGGGGGGGCGCGGGGAGCCAGATTGTGACTTTCGTGCCGCGGCCCGGTGCGCTTTCGATGTCGATCGTGCCGCCGTGTGCCTCGACGATCTTCCGCGCCGTGGGGAGCCCGAGCCCCGAGCCCCCCTGCTTGGTCGTGTAGAAGGCCCGAAACACCTTGGCCAGCGTCTCGGCGTCCATGCCGGGGCCCGTGTCGATCATTTCCAGCACCACCCCGAGGCCCGAGGGCCGCGTCCGTACGACGAGCTGGCCGCCTCCCTCGATCGCCTGCACGGCATTGAGGAGGAGATTGAGCACGGCCGAGCGGAAGGTCTCCCGGTCGAGCCGGACCGTGGGCAGCTCGGGGTCGAGATAGCGGACGATCTCCACGCCCGCGTCACGGGCCTGGGGGGCGAAGAAGTCGAGCAACTGCTCGACCTCGACGTTGAGGCTCCCGGGTTCCGGCGTCAGCGACTCCTGCCGGGCGAAGTCGAGGAAATCGCCGAGGAGTTTCTGAAGCCGGTCGCACTCCTGCCGCACGAGGTCGATCTTGGCCTTCGCCCGACGGTCCCGCTGCTTGGTCGGCGATTCCGGGTCGGTGGTCTCGAAGTCCTCCGCGAGCAGCTCCATGTTGAGCCGGATCGTGGACAACGGGTTGCGGATCTCGTGGGCGAGACCGCCCACGAGAGCCGCGAACTCCGCATACGTTTCCGCCCGGGAAGTCTCCGGATCGTCTTCGGACGACATGGATGCCTCCGCCCCGGCGGGGCGCCGGTCAGGCCTGGCTGCCACCACCCTCGGCCGCCTCGCGGAGCACCGCCTTGCGGCTGAGCTTGACGCGATCCTGATCGTCGACGGCGATCACCTTAACCCGCATCACGTCGCCGACGCGGCAGATGTCGGTGACGTTCTTCACGAAGTCGTCGGAGAGCTCGCTGACGTGGCACAGGCCGTCCTTGCCGGGCACCAGCTCCACGAACGCGCCGAAGTCCTTGATGCTCGTCACCCGGCCCTCGTAAATTCGCCCGACCTGAATCGAGGCCGTGAGTGCCTCGACCTGCGCCATGGCCGCCATCGCCCCTTCGGCGTCGTGGCTGGCCACGGTCACCGTGCCGTCGTCCTCCACCTCGATGCTCGCACCGGTGTTCTCCTGGATCGCGCGGATGGTCTTTCCACCCGGGCCGATGAGGAGGCCGATCTTCTCGGGGTTGATCCGCGTGCGCAGCAGCCGCGGCGCCCAGACGGAAATCTCCGGCCGCGGCCGGCGGATCGCCGAGAGCATCGTCCGCAGGATTTCGAGACGGGCGTCACGGGACTGCCGCAGCGTGGCCTCGATGATCGCCGGCGAGATGCCGTCGATCTTGAGGTCGAGTTGGATGCCCGTGATGCCGTTCTGCGACCCGGCGATCTTGAAGTCCATGTCGCCGTAGTGGTCCTCGTCGCCGATGATGTCGGTGAGCAGCACCCAGTGCTGCTCGGACTGCTTCACCAGGCCGACGGAGATGCCCGCGACGGGGTGCGAGATCGGCACGCCGGCGGCCATCAGGCCGAGGGTCGCGCCGCACACGCTCGCCATCGAACTCGAGCCGTTCGACTCGAGGATGTCGGAGATCACGCGGATGGTGTACGGAAACACGTCGGCATCGGGCAGCACCGGCTTCACGCTCCGCTCGGCCAGGGCGCCGTGCCCGAGTTCCCGGCGGCCGGGGCCGCGGATCGGACGGACCTCGCCCACCGAGTAGGACGGGAAGTAGTAATCGAGCATGAACTTCTTGGAGTACTCGTCGATCAGGCCGTCGACCCGCTGCTCGTCCTTGCCGGTGCCGAGCGTGATGGTGACGAGCGACTGGGTCTCACCCCGCTGGAACAGAGCCGAGCCGTGCACTCGCGGCAGGAGGTCCACCTCACAGTGCAGAGCCCGCAGCGACTTGTAGTCGCGACCGTCGGGCCGCTTGCCCTCGAGAATCAGCTCGCGGACCGCCTGCTCTTCCAGGGCGTGCCAGACGTGCGAGAAATCCGCCTCGCTGACGCCGCCGGCCTCGCCCGGCTTGAAGCCGAAGGCAGGCTCGCTCGGCAGCACGTCGGCCTTCGCCCGCTCCCGCAGCACCTTCACCGCCTGGCCGCGATCCTGCTTGCCAGCGATCGCCTTGGCGGCCTTGAGGTCGGCCAGATAGCCGCTCGTGAGCCGGCTGCGGAGCGCGGAGTAGTCGGCCAGGACGTACTCCTTCTTCGGCTTGCCGGCCTTGCGAACCAACTCCTCCTGCATCTCGCACAGCACGCGGATGATGCGGTGGGCTTCCTCGAGCGCCTGGAGCATCCGCTCCTCGGGCATCTCGCGGGCAAAACCTTCGATCATCAGGATTGCCGTCGGGCTGCCGGAGACCACGAGGTCGAGGTCGCTCTCTTCGAGCTGGTCGACCGTCGGAAACGGCACGAACCGCCCGTCGATCTGCGCCAACCGCACGCTGCCCAGCGGGCCGCGGAAGGGCAGGGGGGAGATGCAGAGGGCGGCCGAGGCGCCGATCATCGCCAGCACGTCGGGGTCGTTCTGCCGGTCGGCGGCCAGAACATTCGCCTGCACCTGCACCTCGTCGTAAAAGCCCTCCGGAAAGAGCGGACGGATCGGGCGATCCATGAGCCGGCTGGTGAGCGTTTCCTTGAGGGTCGGCCGGCCCTCGCGCTTGAGGAAGCCGCCCGGAAACTTGCCTGCCGACGCCACCCGCTCGCGATAGTCACACGTCAGCGGAAAGAAGTCGATGCCGGCCCGGGGGGCGCCGGTCGCCGTCGCCACGAGGACCACCGTTTCACCGTACGACACGAGCACGCTGCCCGCGGCCTGCTTGGCCAGAAATCCCGTCTCGATGGCGAGCACCTGGTCGCCGATCTGCCGTTCAACTCGCTGTTTCAATTCTGCTTCCCTTCCTTCCCTTCGAGCCCGTTGCGGCGTGTCGGCGGTCGCGCCGAAAAAGTCTGCGCCAGACGACGGGCGTACTGTCGAAACGTCCTGGAGCCACGAAGCTCCGGACAGCCTCTTCCGTGCGGACGCACAGCCCGCACCAATCAACGCCATCCACCAACGGTGAACGATCCGAGCGCCGCGGGGCGGCTACTTGCGGATCTCCAGCCGCTTGATGATGTCGAGATACCGCTGCGGGGCGACCCGCTTGAGGTAATCAAGAAGCCGCCGACGCCGGCTCACCATCATGAGCAGACCGCGCCGGCTGGCGAAGTCTTTCGTGTGCTTCTTGAAGTGCTCCGTCAGATGCGAGATCCGCCCGGTCAACAGGGCGATCTGAATCTCGGCCGATCCAGTGTCGGCGGTCCCTCGCCGATGGGCACCGATCAGTTCCTTTTTGCGTTCTTTCGTGAGCGTCATCAGCCGTTCTTCACCCATCCGCGGGTGGCATTGATTGTTTGGATTGGAGGTTTCTTCGCGGCAAGTTTACAGACGTGGCCCAATTTTGCAACCGGCTGCCGCGAACTGCGGCCGATCGCGGCAAAACTGGCTCACCGGCCGGAAGCCGCACGGCCGCGGCCGGTGCCGTGCGGGGTATGCACGACGTTCCAGGCCAGGCCGAGCTTCTCCAGGCCCAGGATCGCCCAGTAGGTGACGTCCACCTCCCACCACTTGTGCCCGTGCTTCGCCATGCGCTGGTAGGCGTGATGGTTGTTGTGCCAGCCCTCGCCGAACGCGAGCAGGCCGACCCACCAAAGATTCCGGGAGTCATCGGTCGTTTCGTAGTTCCGATAGCCCCACATGTGGGTCGCCGAGTTCACGAACCAGGTGACGTGGAACACGATCACCATTCGCACCGCGAGCCCCCACACGAGCCACGAAATGCCGGTGAATTGGTCGTACAGCAGCCAGCCGGAGGCCAGGAGCGCCGCGCCGATCAGGAAGTGCCAGAGCAGAAAGGTATTGTGAAGGAAGCGGACACCGGCGTCGCGCTCGAGATCAGGGGCCCAGCGGCGGGTATGGGCGGAGACCTCCGCGGCCGAATGCCGCGGAAAGATCCAGAGAATGTGCGCCCACCAGCCTCCGTCGCGGGGTGAGTGCGGATCTCCCTCCTGGTCGCTGAACGCATGATGTTTGCGGTGATTGGCGACCCAGACGAGGGCCGAGCCTTCCCCCGAGATGCCGCCGAGCAACGCGAATACGAACCGGACCGCCGGAGTGGTCATGAAACTGCCGTGGGTGAGCAGGCGATGGTAGCCGAGGCACACGCCCAGACCGCCGGTCACCCAATACAACGCCAGGCAGATCGCGAGGCCGGACCACGTGAAGTAAAACGGCGCCGCCAGCGCCGCCAGATGGATGCCGCCGATCCAGATGACCGTCGGCCAATCGAGGTCCGCCCAGCCGTCACCGAATCCCTCCCGCCGGGGCTCGTGCCTGTCAGCCGGATCGGCCGACACGGTCGGGTCGTGAATGGCCGTCCGGCCAAACTCCACCTCGTCGCCACCCCGCGACGGCTCGGCGACCGCGGTCGCGGTGGCATTGCCGCCCAGCAGGCTCGAGTGCTGATCGATCTCACGGTCGGGCGTCATGCGCGGCCTCCTCGTCAACGTCTTCTGGGAAATGACCGGTGGGCGGACGCGATCCCAGCCGCGCCCGACGACACACTGTGACTCATTTCGGCCTGTTTGCCAGCCTGGAGGAGTCAGGTTCCGGTCGATCGCCTGTCAAAAACCGGTCAAAATCCGCCAGGCAGGCCGGGGCGTGTGGCCTGTTCCGCCCGGGGCATCACGTCGAGCAGCCAGGCCCCGGGGCCGCCCGATGGCACAAACACCGCCCCGGGGGGGGCGAGCAGCCAGGCCAGACGCTCGGCGGGCAGTACGGTTCCCGGGGGATCGACCAGCGCAATCCCGTCGACGACGGCAAGCGCGCCGCCGAGATTCGCCCCAGACACGATTTCCACCCCGCGACCGTCGAGCCGCAGCAGGCAGCCGGCGGCATCGAAGGTTCGCTCGGGGTTCCCGGCGAGCGTCCGCTGGGCCGGTCCGGGCCGACAGCCCACCGTGCTCACGAGGCCGTCGAGCAGCCGCTGCTCCACGCGGCCGCGCCCCGCCGTGCACTCGATCTCGGCATCGCGGATCCGCCCGCGCGACCAAGCGAGCCGGCGCACGACCGCCGCCGCGACGCCCGTCGCGCGGGCCTGCATGCCGGCCGTGCAGGCCGCAAGGTCGATCGCATCGATCCGGCCGGCGGCCGTGCCGCTCCAGCGACCGTCCTCGCGCACGGCCTGCACGGTGCCCGCGACGGTTGCCTCTGCGCCCAGGGCGGGCCCGTTCCGGCCGAGCGCGCCCGCGACGATCGCCAACGGCAGCGGCTCGGTAGCCGTGAGTTCCACCTCTACGCGGTCGTCCGCCGTCCCCTCGTCGGCGGGCGTCCGCACGACGCGCAGTTCGTCGCCGCGGCCCTCCGCGCCGGCCGCGCGGACGACGCGCACCGCCCGCGTGCCGTCGCGGGTGACGCACTCGGCCCGGAGCCCGGGCGCCGCGGCCGCGGCCTCGTTCGACCACGCGAACGAGCCCACCTCGACCACGCAGTCCTTGGGATAGCGCACCTCGCGCCCCAGCCACTCCGCCACGACGGCGCCGAGCAGTCGTGCGGCGGCGGCATCGCACACGAGCCGATCGATCCGCAGCCGCACCTCGCCAGGCGCCGTCTCGACCTCGACGACGGGCAGCGTCAGCCGTCCGCCGTCGGGGGCCACGACCCGACACCCGCGGGCCCTCACGACCCCGGGCCGCGGATGCTCTACCGCGTCGACTTCCAGCGGCACGCCGACGGCCCGCTGCCACTCCGCACGCAGCGACTCGCGGTGCGCGGCCGAACGCAGATGAACGGCCCAGGCGACGAGCCCCGCGCAGGGCACGAGCCCGGCCAGCACGAAGACCATGCGGGCGAACCGGATCCTTCCAGACGACCGCTCGATGAACATTCCTGTGCCATCCTTGGCTCGGTTGCACCAACCACGGAAGTCCGCCGCGTCAGCGGCCGCGGGCCATCTCGTGATACAGATCCCAGCGACCGCGCATCTCCGCGACGCTGTCGCCGCCGAACTTGTCGACGAGCGCCGCCGCCACCTCGAAGGCGACGACGTTTTCCACGATCACGCTGCAGGCGCTCACGGCGCAGACATCGCTCCGTTCGTAGGCGGCCTCCTCGGGCTGCTTGCTCACGAGATTCACCGACTCCAGCGGCTTGCGAAGCGTGGCGATCGGCTTCATCGCCGCCTTGATCACGAGCGGCTGGCCGTTGGTGGTGCCGGCTTCGAGGCCGCCGGCGTTGTTCGTGGGCCGCGTGAAGCCGAGCTGTGGACCACCGCGGACCGTGGCGTCGTAATGAATCGGATCGTGCACCTCCGAACCACGGCGGCGGGCGGCTTCGAAGCCCATGCCGATCTCCACGCCCTTGATCGCCTGGATGGCCATCACGGCCTGCGCGAGCCGGCCGTCCAGCTTGCGGTCCCACTGGGCGTGGGTGCCGAGGCCGATCGGGAGACCGTCCACGCGCACCTCGACGATGCCGCCGAGCGTGTCGCCCTCCTTGCCGATCCGATCGATGAGCGCCGTGACTTCCGGATCCTTGTCGGGGTGCAGCGAGTAGATCGAGCTCGCGTCGCGGATCGACCGCAATTCCGGCAGCCCGCCCGCGCGGCCGCCGAGCACGATCCCGCCGAGTTCGGTGACCCAGCCGGCCACTTCGATGCCAAACACGCCGAGCAACTGCCGGGCGAGGGCGCCGGCCGCCACCCGGGCCGCAGTCTCGCGGGCGCTGGCGCGTTCGAGCACGGCCCGGACGCCGCCCAGGTGCTTGACGGCGCCGGCGAGATCGACGTGGCCGGGCCGGGGCCGCTCGACCTCCTCGAGCCGCTCGAGTTTGGCGTCCTTGTTGATCACTTCGAGCGCCAGCGGGCTCCCGAGCGTCACGCCCTTCCACAGGCCGGAGAGGAAGGTGACGGTGTCGGTCTCGATCCGCTGCCGACCCCCGCGGCCGTAGCCTCCCTGGCGCCGCCGCAATTCGGCGTCGATGACCGCGGTGTCGACGGTCAGGCCGGCGGGAAACCCGTCCACGAGGGCCACGAGGGCGGGCCCGTGCGATTCACCGGCGGTCCAGTAGCGGAGCATGGAGGGACGTCACGCGGGGAGGGCGGGGCGAAGAACTGGCGACGATTCTAATAGCCCGATTTCGCGGCCCCTAGACCGGTTCCACCGTGGCGCAAGGCGGGGAGGCGACGAAACACGGCCTCACGACACGCCCGCCGGTGCCCCGCCCGTGAGCAGGCGACAGGCTTCGAGGTATTTGCCGCGGGTTTTTGCCACGACATCGACGGGCAGTTGGGGTGGCGGGCTCGCCTTGTCCCAGCCGCTCGATTCGAGCCAGTCACGGACGAATTGCTTGTCGAACGAGTCGGGCACGCGGCCTTTGCCGGCGTCGGCCGCCGGCCAGAACCGCGAACTGTCGGGCGTGAGCACCTCGTCCACGAGGATCAGCGACCCGTCGGGCAGCAGGCCCCACTCGAACTTCGTGTCGGCGAGCACGATGCCCCGCGCGGCCGCGTGCTCGGCACCTCGGGCATACACCTCGAGGCTCTTGTCGCGAAGCGTCGCGGCGCGATCGGCGCCGATCGCGGCCTCCATGACGTCGAACGAGACGTTCTCGTCATGACCGCTGGCAGCCTTCGTGGCCGGCGTGAAGATCGGCTTCGGGAGCCGCGCGCCCGGCGCGAGCCCCGCAGGCAGCGGCACGCCGCAGACCGTGCCCGTGCGCCGATACTCCGCCAACCCCGAGCCCGCGAGCCAGCCGCGGACGACGCACTCGAAGGGGACAACCTCGGCCCGCCTGACGAGCATCGTCCGACCCCGGAGCGGCCCGCGGTCGATCGGCGCCGGCAGGCCCATGGCATCGACGTCGGTCGTGATCAGATGGTGGGCCACCGGGTTCGGCCCGCGGCCCAGCAGGTCGAACCAAAACGCCGAGATCGCGGTCAGCACCTTGCCCTTGTCGGGGATCGGCGTCGGCAGGATCCAATCGAAGGCGCTGATCCGGTCGGTGCTGACGATGAGCATCGCATCGCCGAAGGTGGGCGAGGCAAAGCGGTAGCAGTCGCGCACCTTCCCACGCATGGGCGGGCCGAGGGGGAGATCCGTGGTGACGACGGCAGCGGCAGTGGTGCTCATGGCGAGTGTTGTACGCCACTGGACAGGAACGGCAAACGGCCCATCACACCCGAGCACAGGGAGGGTATGCCCCTGCCGTGTCGCCGGGCTCTGGAAGCAAGCGAAGACATGGATGTCGGAGCGCCGCGGACATGCAGTGAGCGAAGGCCCGGAGGGCCGAAGCGAACGTCCGGAGACATGGCGGGGGCATGCCCGACCCACACCCACGGGCCACGGTCAGCAGAAGTCGCGGGACATCCGCGGCAGAGAGGCCAGGGCGGAGGAGGGCAGGGCAGCAACGGGCACGCCGGCAGGCGGCACGGCCGCCTCGAGCCGCGTCGCCACCACGTGCACCACCGCGCCGCGCCGCTGAATCCGGCCATGCACGACGAGCACCGCCGCGCGGCGGGCCGCGGCATCCGCCGCCTCCCAGACATCCGGCCGCACAACGACATTGGCCGCGGCCGTCTCATCCTCGATCGTGAGAAAGATCATCCCCTTCGCCGTGACCGGCCGCTGCCGCGTGAGCACGATCCCGGCCACGACCACCCGCCGGCCCTCCGGCGCCGCGGCCACGGCGGCCGTGGTCACGACGCCCTCCGCCGCAAGCCGCTCGCGTTCGAAGGCGAGTGGATGCGCGGCGAGCGAGAGGCCGCCCGTCCGGTAATCCTCGATCACCTCCTCCTGCGGGGTTGCTGCCGGCAGAAAGGCTGCATCGTCGCCCTCATCGTCGTCCTCGTCGCAGCCGTCGAAGAGCGGCCGCCGGCCCGGCTTCTCCAGGCACTGCATCGCCTCCCAGACAGCCCGTCGCCGCGAGAGGCCGAGCGAGGCGATCGCCCCGGCCCGGGCGAGGTGCAACAGTTCTTCCCGGTCGAGGCCGGCCCGCCGCACGAGATCCCGCGGCAGCCGAAACGGTCCCTGCCGCCGCGCCGCCTCGATCCTCGAGGCCGCCGCCTCCCCCAGGCCATACACCTGCTCCAGCCCGAGCCGGATCGCCGGCTGGCCTGCACCCTGCGGAGCCTGCTCCAGCGACGCATGCCAGCGGCTCGCGTTCACGTCGGCGGGCAGCACCGTCACGCCGTGCGCCTTCGCGTCACGCACCAACTGCGCGGGTGCGTAAAACCCCATCGGCTGGCTGCCGAGCAGCGCCGCCGTGAACGCCGCCGGGTGGTGGCACTTCAGCCATGCTGAAACGTAGACGAGCAGCGCGAAGCTCGCCGCGTGCGACTCGGGGAAGCCGTATTCGCCGAAGCCGCGGATCTGCGTGAACACCTGCTCGGCGAACCCGCGCGAGAGCCCACGGGCGAGCATGCCGTCGACGAGTTTTCGGTGAAACTCATCGATCACGCCCGGCCGCCGCCAGGCGCCCATCGCCCGCCGCAATTGATCGGCCTCCCCCGGCGTGAAGCCGGCCGCCACCACCGCCAGCCGCATCGCCTGCTCCTGAAAGAGCGGCACACCAAGCGTCTTTTCCAAGACCTCCCGGATCGCGTCGTTGGGATACGTCACCGGCTCCTCGCCCGCCCGCCGGCGCAGATACGGATGCACCATGTCGCCCTGGATCGGACCCGGCCGCACGATCGCCACCTCGATCACGAGATCGTAGAAGCACCGCGGCTTGAGCCTGGGCAGCATGCTCATCTGCGCCCGGCTCTCGATCTGAAACACGCCCACCGTGTCGGCCCGCGAGATCATCTCGTAGACGGCCGGATCCTCGGCCGGCACGGTGGCCAGCGTGAGCTGCGGGCCGCCGGACTGCTCCACGAGATCGAAGGCCCGATGGATGGCCGTGAGCATGCCGAGGGCGAGACAATCCACTTTCAGGATCCCGAGCTCGTCGAGGTCGTTCTTGTCCCACTGCACGATCGTGCGGCCGGGCATCGTGGCCGGCTGCACGGGCACGAGATCGGTGAGCCGGCCCTGCGTCATCACCATTCCGCCGACGTGCTGCCCCAGGTGCCGCGGAAAGCCGACGAGCTGGCCGACGAGCGACACGAGCCTCGTGCCGGTGTCACCGGCGGGGTCGAGCCCCGCCTCGGCCAGCCGCGTCGGCAGCTCCTCCAGGCCGTCGCCCACGT
>JBIKND010000197.1:0-6748 GCA_044358905.1 Pirellulales bacterium
GCTCACCTACGAGTTCACTGCGTCGCCCGCGCCGACGGCAGCCATCACCGTCAACTACCGGATCGGCGGCTCTGCAAAGGCGGGCAGCGATTTTACAGGGCTGCCACCGGGAGCGACCACCGGGACGATCACGATTCGCGCCGGCTCGACGTCGCCGGTGACCCTCACGATAGTCCCCACGGCCGACACGGAGATCGAGCCCAACGAGACCGTCATCATCACGCTGCAGCAGGGCGCCGGCTATGCACTCGGCACGAGCGTCGCCACCGGCACGATCACCAATGACGATCTGCCGGAAGTGACGCTCGCAGTCTCGCCCACGAGCGTCACGGAGGATGGCACGACGAACCTCGTCTACACGTTCACGCGGACCGGTCCAACGACAAGCGCCCTCCCGGTGAACTACAGCATCGCGGGAACGGCGGACGCCGCCGACTACACAGGCGCCACGCCTGGCACCGGCAAGACGATCTCCTTCGCCGCCGGCTCCGCCACCGCCACCGTCACGATCGATCCCACCGTCGACACGACGCCTGAGTTCGACGAGACGGTCATCCTGACGCTGGCGTCCGGAAGCGGATACACGGTCGGCACCAAGACGCCGGTCACGGGCACGATCCTCGACGACGATTACCGGCTCGATCTCATCCTCGACGGACTGCCCGAAGAATCCGCTCCCCCTCCCAACGAGTTCTCACCAGGCGCCATTCTCCCGATCGGGGGCGGCCGGGTCAGTCTGATCGCCGATGTACCCGCTGGCCGAATGGCCACACTGTCCATTTTTCAGGGCGCCGACAAGGTCCAGGTGTATCGCGACGCAACGGGGGGAACACCGGTGCTGGAACAAGGCCGAGAATCCATGCTGATCGTCGGCGGTACAACAGCCCAGCCCTTTTACGTCGAGGCGACGGCACCGAGCCTGATCCAGGGCGACATCCAGTTTCTGCTCACCTCCGGCGTAACGTCGATCTTGACAGAAACAGTCGTCGCTACGGCAGTGAGAGTGGATCTCGACATCGATAGCAACAATGACGGCTCAATCGACCCGGACGACGGCCCGCGTGGCACGGATGATTGGATCGAAAACACAACTTCCAAGCCACTCGTGGTCAACGACAATGACTCCGACCTCGACGGCGTCCCGGACTATGCCGACTGGAGCATCGCCGGAAAACGGTTCACGCCCCTGATCATCCGGGTTCCTGCCAGCCTGCCACTTGCCAGCATGCAGCTTGCCGTATCGTATGCGGCATCTGCCCCCGATCTGATTAAGCCCGATTATCGCCTCCCTCCTGACAGCGCTGACCGGCCGCTGCGGATCTGGACCCGGGATGCGATGAATCGCGAACCAGCGAGCGTAACGGCCGGAGGCAGCTTCGTACCAGCAGGCAGGTTTACGAATCTCACCGCACTTGGCTTCGACGAATCGAAGAGAACTGTCGAACTGTACGTCGAGGGCATCCACACGACCGCGGGAGTCTCGCAGCCGATTTCAATCCAGTTGTTCGTCGGTGATCGCCTCACGTCGACCGACCTCGTCAGTGCGAGCGTTGTTTCCAACGTCCTCGTGATCGGAATCGATGGCACGGACACGCGGCCCTGGCTCACGGGCCCGAATGCAAAACGCCCGAACGGCCTCTGGAACTCGCATGTGCGCAATCTGATCGCGGACGTGGAACCGTATGCCATGACGATCTATCGCTACGGGCCAGTGTGGACGGGTACGGACAGCGACGACATCCAGCGCGACGTCGTGGCGCGGGCGAACGAGATCATCAGGGACGCTGGCGGCGGAACAAAGGTCGCGCTCGTCGGCTGGAGTCGGGGGGCGATGATCGCCCTCTGGGCAGCCAATGAACTCAGCGGGCCGGCGGCTCAGGTGGGAGGCATGCAACGGACAGTTGAATTCGTTGGCCTGTATGATCCCGTGGACATGGCGACGGCGATTCCAAGCGACGAACACTTGCGCGGAGAAAATGCCGCAAGGATTCAGCCGGGCATCCGCCGCGTCATGATCGTCGGGCCGAAGGAAACCCCGAACAACAACGTCGACTATCCTGTCGGGCTGCCAAGCTATTGGACGGGTCTCATTCTCACGCCCGACCCGATTTTTGTACGTATGGCTCAGAATGATCGAATCACGGCCTTGGGCGCGACGACCGTGGTCGATCGCATCGAGTACAACGCGTCACACGGAGCAATCGGAGGCTGTCCTGGATACAACGTCCATCTCGTGAGTATTCCGGACGGAGATTACAGCTACGCTGATGATCGCCGAGACAGCATCCTCAGCGACACAGACATTCGCAATGGCATGCGGGCGGCCGGGCTGGATTTTGTGCCGGATCGCGGCGATCCGGATGAAGACTGGTACGGTTTCCCCGCGACTCGACCCATCAATGGCTAACGGCCCCATGATTCGCCACAAGAAAGCGTTCTCATGAGCCCTTGGATGCGGCAAGTACTGTTGCTTCTGTTTCCCGCCCTGTGGGCTGCCATAGTGGCGGCTCAAGGTGGTGTTGTGGATCCCAGGCACAACTATCGCATTCCTGCGGGATTCGTTTACGAGGAAGCGGCGCTCACTCCGGAGAAGGCTCAAGAGTTGGCACAGAGACACGCCGTCCTGACGCTCTTGAAGATGACGGAGATTTCCGCCGAGGTCGCCGAGAATCTCGTGACTCCTTACCTGGATACCTTTTTGACCCTGCCGGCGCTCAAAGCCATCGATGCCGAAGCGGCCGCAAAGCTGTCCGTCCGTCGCGGCTATTTGAGGTTGTGGGGCATCACCTCGCTGACCCCGGAGCAGGCGGCAGCGCTGGTCGGAAGCCCGGGCCAAGGACTCGAGGTCACGGGCGTGCGGGACATTACGCCGGAAGTCGCTCGCGCGTTGGTTCAAGGTAAGCGGGACAAGCTCGGGCTGGGCCTCACCACCCTTTCAACTGATATCGCTGAAATCCTTGCCGAGTTTCCCGGAAAGCTCTGGTTCCCGCGGCTGGAAACGCTTTCCCGGGAAGCCGCTGCAGCGCTGGGCAAGCATCGCAAGGCGATTGACCTCGGCGCGGCGCATATTTCGCCCGACGTGGCCGAGATACTTCTCCGCCATGATGGTCCGATCGGCCTGACAAGCGTGAGGAAACTCGCCCCGGGCGTTGGGGACATCCTAGCCAGGCATAAGTCGGAAGTGAGGCTCGAGCTCGATGAAATAGACTCCGTTTCCCTGGCAAGAAAACTGTTTTCCGAACCGAATGCACCATCGAGCGTGGTAAACCTTCGCACCATGTCGCCCGCGATTGCCGCGGAGTACGCGCGTCGCAACCCCTGGGGCCTAAAACATCTTGATTCGCTGTCATTGGAGGCTGCAAAAGAACTCGCAAAAGGCAACCACTACATCGATTTTCCTGCCATTACGAAGCTCTCCCCAGAGCTTGCGACTGCCCTCACCGAACGCACGCGGGCGGTTTACCTGAGTGGCCTCAAGTCCCTCGACGGCCCCGATGCCGTCGCTGTCGCAGAGGCGTTGGCCAGCACGCCCGCTCCGGTGTACATGGAG
This sequence comes from Pirellulales bacterium, assembly GCA_044358905.1. Lineage (GTDB taxonomy): Bacteria > Planctomycetota > Planctomycetia > Pirellulales > UBA1268 > QWPN01. The sequence goes on from JBIKND010000197.1 coordinate 3,551, forward strand.
TATCTCGAGCGCGTCTCCGCTCCCGCTCTCGCCGCACTGCGAAAAAAGGCGACGATCAAGATTCCGCCTGACCAGAAGCTGACGATCGTGCCATAGACAGCGTGGCATCACGAGCGGCCGGGCTGGATTTTGTGCCGGATCGCGATGAGGACTGGTACGGTATCCCCACGACTAAACCCGTCAGTCTCGGCTAAAGTCGGCCGAGCTGCGGTTGGGTGCGACACCGGCGGACCGTGAGGTCGATGATCACCGCCGCGTGTGCACCTTCCGCCTCGGCCAAGGCCTCGGCTCCAGCGCAAATGGCGGCCGAGCCCAATACCGCCCCGCTCATCAACTTCTCATCCCGCGGCCGCTTGACGCCCCCCCCGGTAGCGTACGCTCCGCCCCGCGCTGCACTTTTCAACCGGCGTTCACAGTCACCGGACCAGCCAGCATGCTGTGAAGTCGTGTCCGATCCTCTCGGCGCCAGAGAAGCGGCGCCGTTCCCGATGCGGCCACCCCAGCGCCGCTGCCGGGAAGCCCGAAGCGCAAGCTGAGGGACTACGCGTTGCTGCACCGGAAACCGCTCCGCATTCCCTCGCCTCGCGCCTCGGGCTTCACGGAACGGGACCACCGAACCAGACAAAGGAACGAAAAAAAGGAACGAAAAAGGACAGGCATGCTACCGGGAGCATCCAATAGTTGACATTGTCCGCGCCCCGAAGGGGCCTGCTGACCCTCCCTCTGGGAGAGGCAACGTCATAAACGACCTGCAGCAGCGGCGGTCGGCCCTCTCCCAGAGCGCCAGGGAGCACGGGTGATGTTCAGCCGGCGCGGAGGATGTCCTCGACGCGGCGAATCGCCTCGGCCACGTCCCACGGCGCTTCGGCGAGCACGATCGGCTCGCGGTTCGCGATCCACCCCTCGACCGTCTTCTGCGCGGCGATCACGGTCGAATGGCTCCGGCGACCGAAATAGGCGCCGATCTCCGCGAGCGCGGCGCAGGTGTGCCGCCGGGCGAGGTACATCGCCAGCATCCGCGGATGGCTCACGGCCTTCGAACGTCGCGCCGACTGCATGCCGGCCGCGTCGATCCCGAACGCCTTGCAGACGGCCTTCTCCACGTCGGCCAGCCGCACGGCGCGGGCGCTGGACCGCACGAGGTCGGCCAGCGCCTCCTCGGCCATGCCGGCCGACACCGGAATCCCCAGCATCAGGCTCGCGGCTTCGAGGCGGTTGACGGCGCCGAAGAGCTCGCGGGCGTGGCGGGTCATGTGGGTGGCCACGTAATGGACCACGTCCTCGGGCACGGCGAGATCCCGCTTCGCGCAGATCCGCTCCACGATGCCGCGTCGCACCTCGTAGTCGGGAGGGAGCAGGCGGGCGTTCATGCCCCCGCGCAACCGCGTCACCAGATCGGAGCCGAGTCCGCCGAGCGCGTCGAGTTCGCGGTCGCAGGCGAAGACCATCTGCCGCCCCTGCCGGTGCACCGCGTCGACGGTTTGCTGAAACTCCACGAGCGTGGCCCGCTTGCCGACGAAGAACTGGATGTCATCCACCACGAGCAGGTCCGCGGATCGACAGGTGCGGCGGAAGCCGGGGAGCCCGGTGCCGTGCAGGGCCTGCAGGAATCCGGTGGTGAACTGTTCGGCCGAGAGCGACACGACATTGATGGCGGGGTGGCAGTCGCGAGCACGGCCACAGATGCCCTCGAGGAGGTGCGTCTTGCCGACGCCGGTCGGCCCGTGGATCACCAGCGGCGACATCTCGCCGGGCCGGGAGGCGGCGATCTCGATGGCCCCGAAGGCCATGCGGTTGCTGGGTCCGACGATGAAGTCCGCCAGGTCGCAGAACGGGCGCCGTCCCGCGGCGGCCGCCGGAACGGACGACGCCTCCGGTGCGGCCGACCGCCGGGAACGCGGCGGCTCCCGGCGGGGTGCTACGGCCGGCTGGGCGGCACCCGGTTGCCAGGCCACCCGCAACTTTCGGCCGCAGGCCTCGATCATGGCCGCCTCGAGGTCGGCCTGAAACGTCCTCCGCAGCCACTCCTGCTGGAATCCCGGCCCGGACTCGACGGTCAGGACCTCGGTCGCGGCGTCGATGAGGAAGGCAGCCGCGTCGCCGAACCAGACGGCGAACCGATCGTCGCCAACCCGCCGCCGAAACGCCTCGCGCACCAGCGTCGCGAGTTGGCCGATGTCGCGGCTCGCTGCACGGGCGCCGACATCGACTGCTTTGGCCATGGATCCGTCCGTATGTTCGCAGCGGGTGGTTCCCCGCAGCACCGCCGCCGGCGCTCGCTGCATGCATCCTGTCGAACGAACGGCTTTCCGTGCGATCGCGGCGCGAGTATAGGAGTGCTGTCAGTGCTGTCAAACCAACTGCGCACGGCGCGGTGAAGAGCACCTTTCACGCCTTGCGTCGCCGCGCGGCGCACCGGTTGGGCGGTGACGAATCATGCGCGACGCTGGCCGACAATCGCGGTATCGCCCCGTGAACATGCAAAAAAACCGCGACTGGCGCCGATCGGTTCCGGACCCACGGCCATTTTCTATACTGATCCGCGTGGCGGGCGGACTTCCGCTCGGCACCGCGAAGCAACACGGGCCGCGGGAGATGCATGATGCACGACGCTCGATCACCGGCCGCCATGGGCCGCCACACGTGGGCCCTGTGTTTCGCCCTCGGCGCGGCCGTCGCGGCCGGCCGAACGCCGCATGCGGCCGATGATGGCGCCCCGCCGCCGTTCGTGCCCGGCGAAATCTCGGTCGGCGAGCCGATCGTCCTCCCCCCGAGCCAGGTCCAGGCGCCGGCGGCCGCGTCGGCCGTGACCGCGCCTCCTGCCGTGCCGGCCGGCGCGGTACCCGGCAACGGCTGGCTGGGGATCGTCGTGGACGAGTCCCGGACGCCCGGCCGCTGGGTCGTGGCCGAGGTCTCCCCCGGTAGCCCTGCGGCCGAAGCCGGCATCCGTGCGGGCGACGACGTGCGGGCCATCAACGGAACGCTCCTGCGCAATGCCGACGACGTGTCGCAGTCGCTGACAGCGATCGCGCCGGGCCAGGCATGCAGCGTCGCGATCGCCCGAAACGATGCGGTCGCGGACGTGCGCATGACCGCCGTGCCGCGGCCCGCACCGGCGGCGGTTCGTGCCTGGCAGGCGGCCCCCGTGGAACCGCCGCCCACGATGCCGGACCGCGGCGGCTTCGCGATGCCGGGATC
>JBIKND010000142.1:0-9862 GCA_044358905.1 Pirellulales bacterium
CCGCCCGCCGCGACTGCCGTGCCGCCGGCCGTCTCCGTACCGGCCCCCGCCCCCGTGGCCTTACCGGTTCCGCTGCCTCAGCCAACCGCGTCCGTCATGGTGCCCCCCGTGTCCACGACTCAGGCCGTGACCGCGGTGCCCGAACGTCCCACCGCTCCTTCTGCGTTCGCCGCAGCACCGGCAAGCGGATTCTTGCCGTCGGCCGCCGTGGGTTCTCCGGCGATCGCCGCAGCGCCGCCAGCCGCTCCGGGCGAGTTTCCCGCAGCGTCTTCCGCCCCACCCGGCCGCGGCCGCACGGCGCTGGGGGTCCGCACCGTTCCGATCGATGCGGGCACACAGTCGCGGTTTCGCCTGCCGGCCCTCCGCGGCGCCTACGTGATCGGCGTCGTGCAGGACCTCCCCGCCGCCCGGGCCGGGGTGCCGCCCGGGAGCGTCATCGTGGCCCTCGACGCCCGGCCGGTGAGTTCGCCGGATGATCTCACCCGCATGGTGACGAGCGGACCTGTCGGCAGGCCCGTGTCGCTGGAGTACGTGCTCCCCGGCGGCGAAGCCAAGAGGGCCGACGTCGTCCTGCAACCGCTCGAACTGCCGCTCGAACGCGCCTTGATCGGTGGCGAACCCGCGGCGGCGCCGGGGGTGCCGACGCTGCTTCCCAGCCCCACGTCCGGAGCCGCGAGCCCGGCCGCGGACGCATTTCCGTACCGCGCCAATCGCCCCGCCGACGCCGCCGCGGTCGAAGCGGCCCGCGAAGAGCTGCGCCGGCTGCGGGCGCGTCTCGATACGCTCGAACGCGAACTCGGACCGTCGCCGACGCGCCCGCTCTGATCACGGCGCCGTCAGGCCGCGGACCGCCCGGCGGTGTCGATCGCTTCCAGGCCGTGGTGCGACAGTTCCTCGTCGAGCGGCACGCCCACGGGACCGGAGAGCGCGGCCGCCTTCCGGGCCACCCGCGATGGCTCCTTGCGCAAGACCCGTTCGCCGGGCCGTCGCCCGCCGGCCGTCGCCCAGGCTTCGGCCGCGTCGGAAAGATGGACGAGCAGCCGCTCCACGCCCGCCCGGTGGGCATCGATCCCCTCGCGGTCGAGATCGGGAGGGATCGCCAGCGGCCGGCTGACGATCGCCCGGGCGCGGGAGAAGGGCCGGGGGATCGCGAACCGATCCCAGGTGCCCAGCCGCCACGGCCGCTCGTAGCCGAGGCCCATGGCGACCAGCGGGATCCGCAGCGTGCTCGCCAGGAACACGCAGCCCGCCGCGAGCCGGCGCCGCGGCCCGCGCGGGCCGTCGGGCGTGATCGTGAGGTTGCCCTCAGCCGCCCGGGCGGCGAGTTCGCGAAGCGCCGCCGAGCCGCCGTGGAACGTGCTGCCGCGGACGACGCCGAAGCCCATCATCCGCGCGACCCGGTCGAGGATGTTCGCGTCCCAATGACGCGACAACAGCATCGAGATGTTGGAGTGCCCGCGGAGGGAGAGCGGCAGGAGAATGTTTTCGTGCCAGAAGACGTAGATCTTCGCGCCGCGATAGTCGGGGTGCACCGGATCGACGGACGGATCGCCGAAGTCGGCCTTGCAGTCGAGCGTGCCCATCCACTGACGGATGGCGGCCGTGGACACGAGTGACCAGGCACCGATCGCGAATGGAGACTTGATCTTCACGCTCGCCGTCCTTCCCTGGACCGCCACCGAATCGTCGTCACCCGTCGGGCCACGTGCCCTCGAAGACCTCCTCCGCCGGCCCCGTCATGAACACGGAGCCGGTCCCGTCCCACGCCAGATCGAGCCGACCTCCCGGGAGGTCGGCGGCGAGCGTGCCGGCGGTGCGGCCGGTGAGCACCCCGGCCACGCACACGGCCGACGCGCCGGTGCCGCACGCCATCGTGATCCCGCTGCCGCGTTCCCAGGTCCGCATCCGCACGTGGTCGCGCGACAGCACCTCCACGAAGTGCACGTTGACGCGCCGCGGAAAGATCGGGTGCGTCTCGATCCGCGGTCCCACGGCCTCGAGCGGTACGCGGGCCACGTCGCCACAGTAGAAGACGACGTGCGGGTTGCCCATCGACACGCATGTCATCCGTGGATCGAGGCCGCAGGCGTCCCACCAGGGCTCGCGCCCGCCGAGCGCGGGACAGGCCGCGTCGACGATCCGCCCTGCGCCGGCGACGGGGATCTCCGCCGCCTCGAGGAGGGGCCGCCCCATGTCGACCCGCACTCGGGAGGTTCGCTCTCCGGTCCGCTCCACGTCGAGCGTGAGCACGCCGCGGCCCGTCTCGATCGCCACCCGGCCCGCCGGTGCATGCCCCCGCGAGACGACGAGGTGGGCGACGCAGCGCACGCCGTTGCCGCACATCTCAGATTCGCTGCCGTCGGCATTGAACATCCGCATGCGGGCCGCGGCGACCGCCGAAGGCTGCACGAGCACGAGCCCGTCGCCGCCAACGCCACGATGGCGGTCGGCAATCCGCGGCGCAAGGCCGGCCGGATCGGGCGGCGACTGCTCCTGGAAGCAGTCCACGTAAACGTAATCGTTGGCTGCCCCGTGCATCTTCAAGAATCTCATCGGCCGATCGCTCCTGCCGCCCGTGCCGGATGCGGAATGCTCCGGATCGAACGACCCAACTTACCAGGCTTCCGCACCGCCGGGCATCACCGCGCCGGCTCCCAGAGCGCCGCCGTTCGCTCCCCGCCCCCGGCACGCCGCTGGGTCTGGAACTTTTGCAGCGCCGCCGCGAGCGTCGGAAAGGCCTCGGTCGTGGGTACGGGATCGGCGAGCGTGCCATCGACGTGCACGAGCATGAACTGGCCGCCGGCCCCGCCGAGCAGCCGCTTCATGGCCGGGAGTTGCGTCTCGCTGTCGCCCATGATCGGGCGGAAGGTGAGGTTGATGTTCGAGTCGAAGTCGATCTCGCCGGCACCGACGAGGCTGATGGCATCGCCGGACAATTCGATCGTGTCGAGGTAGGCCCGCGGCCCCTCGATCCGGAAGTCGACGAGGCTGGTGCTGAAGGCGTTGCGGTCGGGCGCCTTGACGCGCAGGATCTTGAGGAGGGCCACGACCACGGAGAGTTCGTAGATGTCGGCGTCGCGGAGCCGCACCTGGCCGCGGCCCGCGAGCGAATGTCGTCCGGCCCTGGAGCCCGTCACCTCCACGCCGCCGAAGACACGGCCGCGGTACCGGTTCGCGGCGCCGGTGACGTCGCCGGCGATCCGCTCGAGGTCGGCATCGCCGAGCGTTGCGGCGAGCGTGAACGCGCCCGGTGCCGCCGCCGACACGCTGCCGTCGAGCAGGAGTGTGCCGCCCGCCACCCGGGCCGAGAGCCGACGACCACCGGCCTGTCCCGGCACGGCCGCCGTGGCGCCGAACCGCACGCCTCCGGCGTCCATCGTCAGCGGCCCTTGCACGTGCGTCAGTTGCACGCCCCGGCACATGGCGCTGTCGATCGCAACGTCGCCGAGCGTCTGCCAGCCACGGCCGTCGCTCTGGCCGCGGAGGCGGATGCCGCCATGCACGTGCTCCACGGGCATTCCGACGTCGATCGATGCCTGTTCGACGTCGAGATGCAGATCCCAGGCCGCGGCCGCCGGCCCGGGGACCGACTCGGTGCGGCCGTCGGGCAGGACCGCGGCCACGGGCGTGGTGGAATAGATGTCGAGGGCTCCCGAGAGCGACAGCAGGCCCTGCAGGTCGACGCTCGAAACCGCCTGCCGCAAGCCGGCAGGCAGGGCCTGGAGCACGTCGTGATCCGCGCGGAACCGGTCCGCCGTGAGCCGCTCGAACGACACCCGCCAGCCTCCATCGGGAGAGAACTGACACGTGCCAGCGGCCGCGACGGTCGTGCGATCGTGGACGCCCCGCACGTCGTCGAATCGCAGCCGGCCGCCGGCCAGCGTGAGCCGGCCCTGGAGCCGCTCCAGGCGATAGGGAAACCAGGCCGGCTCGATGGAGACTGTGTCGCCCACCGGTGTCGCCGTCAGCTCGACGTCGGTGCGGCGCGCCTTGACGCGATGCCTGACCGTGGCCGTGAACTCGGCGTTGCCACGCGGATCGACGTCGTTCCAGATCCGCCGCATGCCCGGCGGCAGCGCGTCGCGCAGCTCCGGCTCGAGCACCACGCCGCGGCCGACGAGATTGAGCGTCAGTTCGCCGTCGTCGGGCCCGAGCGGCTCGAGCGAGCCCGTGCAGCGCACGACGCCGGTGTCGTTGGAGCCGATGACTTCCTGGATCGTCCAGCGGCCGCCGTGCATGCGGATCAGCCCCGAGACGTTCGTGAGCGGGTACGGGAATCCCGCGTAGCAGAGGCTGCACTGCGCGAGCCGGATGCCGAGCGAGTTGGCATGGCCGCCCGGCAGCTGCGGTGAACGCTCGTACCGGTACACGAAGCCGAAGTTGCCGGTGCCACGGAGCATGCGCACGATGTCGGCGCTCCGCGGCGGCATCGCGGCGAGCAACGCGTCGTCGATCTGCATCCGCTCGCCCCGCACCTCCACGAAGCCCGTCGTCCCGTCCGGAGTCCGTGCCAGCTGGCCGTCGACTTGCACCGGATGGCCGCCCGCCTGGCCGGTGAGGTGCAGGGCGAGGCCGCCGTCCTTGTAGGTCACGGTGCCGACGGTGCGGTCGAGCCGGTACGGAAACCGGTAGTGCGTCAGCGAGACGTTCCGGCAGCGGATGGAGACGTCGGGCGCGATCGTGCCGCCATGCCGGGAGACACGAGCGGTCACGTCCACCTCGCCGGCCGGCAGCAGCCGGCTCCAATGCGCCGCCAGCGCCTCCGGCAGCAGCCCTTCCCAGTGTCGGCCGACGATCAGCCGCTCCGCCTCGACGGCGACATCGAAGTCGGCCGCCTCGGTCCAGCCGCCGAGCCGGCCCGAGCCGCGCAGCAGCGTCGATCCGGAATGGGCCTCGAGGCGATCGCACCGTACGCCCTGTCGGTCGGCGGTGAACTCCGCGGTCACGTCGCTGACGGCGAAGGGCAGCTGCGGGTGCTCGAAGCGCCCCGACTCCAGCCGGCCCGCGGCCTCGAACGCCACCGCATCGAGCGCCGCGACCGCGCCCGCGGCCTGCCAGCGAACGTCGAGCCGCCCCTCGAGGCCGGCCAGCCACCGCCCCGGTCCCTGCGTCACGGGCAGCGGCGCCGTGAGCCGCTTGGAAAGCGCGATCGCTTCGACCGTGCCGGAGACGGCGAACGCGCCCGTCGCCGGCGTGAACTGGCCCGTGAACCCCGCGCGATCGAACCAATCACCCGTGCACGTGCCCCGCACCGCGCACGGCGCCGTCTGGCCGTCGGCGGGCGGATCGACGACGACCTCGATCTCCCGCAGCGCTGCCCGCGCCCGGAGCCGCTCGTCCTCGAGCAGCAGCGTCGCGTCCTCGACGGTCACGGGCACGGCGGCGCCGTTCGTCGGCCGGCGGGCCAGTCGGGCGAGGTTCCAGCCGCCGTCGGCGGCCCGCCGCGCGTGCACCACGGGCCGACGGACGCGGACCGCCGTGATCCGCGGCTGGCCGCTCGTGAGCTCCGCCAGGTCGGTGCCGCAGGCGAGCGTCAGTTCGTCGATCCACACGAGCTGGCGGTGCTGGGGCGGGCTCGACGGATCGACGAACGAGACGCCGCGCACGACGATCCCGTCACCGTCGACGATGCTCGCCGCCTGCACCTGCACGGTCACGCCCGGAAACTCCTGCCGCAGCCGCGCTTCGATTCGGCTACGAACGACCTCGCCGAACCGGCCCGAGCCGATCGCGCCGGCGGCGATTACGCCGGCCACGGTCAGCGGCAGCGACCAACGCACGAGGGTCCAGAGAAAGTCGGCGAGCGGTTTCACGTTCTGGCTCGAAGGATGCGCCGGCGCGCAGGGGTGCCGAAAGCCCGAACCGGGGCGGGGGAAAGTAGGACCATTGCCGCGGGGGGTCAAGCCGCCACCAGCCCGCGCCGCCCCGCAAAAACCCGCCGTTCCCCCAGCCTGCGGCCCTTGCTATAGTGCCGTCTTCGTCGACGGTCGCGGTCGGGGGACGAGTCACCGGGCCTGTCCTCTGCCTGCACACGGTTTGGTCATTCAGGAGCCGATGCGCCATGAAACGTGTTCACGATTCGCCCGCCGCCCCGCTGGACCGACAGCAGTTCGTCTTCTGGGGCTGTTTCATCGCCCTGGTCACCACGTCGTTCGCCTTCTTCACCCGCATGTACCTTTGCGACGTGCGGTTCGGTGCGGACTTCGGCATCGACAAGGTCGGGATCGGCGCCCTCAAGGGCGCCGGCGTGTGGCCGTTTGCCATCTCGATCATCCTCTTCAGCCTGGTCATCGATCGGATTGGCTACAAGGTCGCGATGCTGTTCTCGTTCCTGTGCTACGTCATCTACCTCGTAATGGCCTGGATGGCCTACGGCGCCATTCAGGGCGTCGCGCCGGAGCAGCTGTCGGCCGCCCAGGCCCGCGGCTACCAGCTCCTCTATTGGGGCAGCATCGTGCTCGGGCTCGGAAACGGCACGGTCGAGGCCTTCGTCAACCCCGTCGTGGCCACGATGTTCAATCGCGAAAAAACGAAATGGCTGAACATCCTCCACGCCGGCTGGCCGGGCGGCCTCGTGATCGCCGGCATCATCACGATCATGCTCGCTGAAACGGCCCGCAGCGGTGACTGGCGGATCGTGCTCGGCATCGTGGCGATTCCCGCCGTGATCTACCTGCTCATGCTGGCGGGCGTCAGGTTCCCACGCAGCGAGCGGGAGCAGGCAGGCGTGAGTTATCGAGAGATGCTGGCGGAGTTCGGGGCGTTCGGAGCGCTCGTGGGCTTCGGCCTGATCTTGCTGCAGCTCGCGGAGGTGTTCCACTTCAACGTCTGGATCGCGGTCGCCCTGGCTGCGGCGGTGGCGGCGGCGTTCGGAATCTACACGGGCAGCTTCGGCCGTTCGATCCTGGCCCTGCTGATCGTCATCATGATGCCGCTGGCCACGACCGAGATCGGCACCGACGGCTGGATAAGCGGCCTCATGGAACGGCCGATGGAGGCGGCCGGATTCAATCCCGGCTGGGTTCTCGTCTACACGTCGGCGATCATGATGGTCCTTCGGTTCTTCGCCGGCCCCATCGTGCACAGCCTGTCTCCCATCGGCCTGCTCGTTGCCAGTTCGGTGATGGCGATCCTGGGTCTGCTCGCCCTGTCGAAGACAGGCAGCGCGGGGCTGGCGGCGATTTTCGGCGCGGCCACGCTGTACGGCATCGGTAAGACCTTTTTCTGGCCGACCATGCTGGGCGTGGCGGCGGAGCAGTGCCCCAAGGGGGGCGCCCTGACCCTGAACGCGATTTCCGGGATCGGGATGATCGCGGTAGGCGTGCTCGGGTTCCCGCTCATCGGCGCCCTGCAGGAACGGACGGCCAGCGCCGAACTGCGGCGTAGCTCACCCGAGACCGCCGCCCAGGTGCTCGTCGAGAAGCCCTACATGGGTCTGAAGTACGACGCCATCGACCCCCAGAAGGCCGAGGCCGTCGGGGCGGCCGACGCCAAGGCAGCGCTGGCCGCGGCCGGCAAGGCGGGCCAGTTCGACACGCTCGCCAAGATGGCCTGGTTTCCGGGATTCATGCTGGCCTGCTACGTGCTCCTATGGGGCTATTTCCGCTCCCAAGGCGGCTACCGCGTGCAGGACTTGGGGACCGGCGGCCACTGACCGCCGGGGGCTCGCTCTGCGGAACACCGGCTCACATTGGATCCGCGCATGTTTCTTGCAAAAAGCCCCGGGCGGGAGCCCGGCGGTGACGCGGTCCACTCCGTGGGCTTGTGGATCGGTTTCCGGTGAACCGACGCGTATTCCCTCAGCTTGCGCTTCGGGCTTCCCGGCAGCGGCCATGGCGTGGCCGCATCGATCGCCGTGCCGGTTCTCCAACGCCGAGAGAGACCACCGGCGTCGCTTAGGCAGCGGATTCATCGCCGAGCCGGAGGCCTCAGGACCGCGGCTGTCGGCATAGGGCGATCATCCCGGCACGCGGCTCCACCCGCACGCCCCCGGGATAGTCGGTGATGGCTGTGGCAGACGCGTCCGCGGTGCCGACCAGCGCCGCCAGCCGCTCGTAATGCGCAGCCGTCATGTCGCGGCGCGGCCAGCCCTCCCGCTCCCAGAGGGCTGCGAACATCTCCGCGAGGAGATACGGATCGAGCCCGACGAGGCCGCTCGTCCGCAGTTCGACCGCGCCGTCGGCGCGGCGGCGGGCGTGCGTGTCGAGGAGGTGATCGGCCGCGCTCCGCAGGGCCGTCGCCACCTGGCCGGCCTGTCGCCCGAGCCGCACCAGGGCCGCCGCCGCCCCCGGATACGGGCCGGCCGTGCAACGGGCGAGGATCTCGTGCCGGAGAAAGTTGCGGGCGAAGCGAACGTCGGCGTTCGACTCGTCCTCCCGCCAGGCCTCCGCCTCGGCTGCGAGAAACTCCCGCACGTCGCTCCTGTCCACCGCCAACAGCGGGCGCAGGAGGGCGACGCCGTCGCAGAGTTCGCGGGCCGCGGCCATGCCGGCCAGCCCCGCGGGCCCGGTGCCGCGCAGGATGCGGTGCAGGATCGTCTCGGCCTGATCGTCGGCAGTGTGGGCGACGAGCACGTGCCGCGCGCCGTGCTCGCGGGCCACCTCCTCGAGAAACCGATACCGCAGCCGTCGTGCCCGGGCCTCGAGGCCCTCGCCCGCGGGATCGTCGGCGTCGCGCACGGCGAGTCGCCGCCAAACACACGGAAGCCCGAGCCGGCCGGCGAGGACCGCGACGAACTCCCGATCGGTCCCCGCCGTCTCCCGGAGGTCGTGCTCGGCGTGGGCGACGACGAACCGGGCCGGAGTCGGCGCCAGGGCGACGAGGCCGAGCAGCAGCGCCGTGCTGTCGGCGCCCCCCGACACGGCCACCACCGCCGGCGCCGTCCAGATACCCCGGGAAGGCAGGCCGGCAGCCAGGCCGGCGAGGAGTCGGTCACGGGCGGGGGACGGTGGCGCGGCGGTCGAACTCATGGCTGTCTCGTCCCCCCATTCTGCCAAGCCGGGCGATCGGCGTCCTGCACGGGAAAAGACGGCGACCGGAAGCGGCATTGAGCCGTCCCCTGCCCCACCCTACCCTTCGGCCGCCGTGGAACGCCCACGGTTGACTCGAGACCGCGAGGAACCCGATCCATGCTCCGTCGCACCGCGCTCGGCATCGCCCTGGCCCTGCCCCTCTTCTCGGGCTGCTCGACGCTGATCACGGCGGCCTACCTGCTCCAACCCGCCGACGTGCCGGCCGAGTACGCCGGCCTCAAGGGCAAGCACGTGGCCGTGGTCTGCAAGCCGATCGTGGAGCTCGAGTTCAGCGACGCCGGCTCGTCGCGCGAGCTCGCGTCGCTCGTCGGCGGCCAGATCCAGCAGACCGTCCGCAAGGTGAAGGTCATCGGCCAGCAGGAGGTGGCTCGCTGGATCGACGAAAACGCCTGGGTCGACTACCCGACGCTCGGCAAGGCGATCGACGCGAACTACGTCGTGGGCATCGATCTCGAGGGTTTCCGTCTCCACGAGGGGGCGACGCTGTACCGCGGCCGGGCCACGGTCCACGTGCGGGTGTTCGACGTGGACAAGAAGGAGGTCGTGTTCGAGAAGCGGATCGACGACTACACGTTCCCCGCCGACAGCGCGATCCCGACGACCGACCGCAGCGAGGCCCAGTTCCGGGCGCTGTTCCTCCAGCAGCTCGCTCTGAAGATCTCGCGATCCTTCCATGCCTACGAGAGCCGCGACGTGTTCGCGAGCGACAACCACGTGCTGTGAGTGGCGCGGGGCTCCAGCGCGAGCCTTGTAGGTGCAGACTGGCAGTCTGCACACCGTAGCAGCGCCTATTCCGCAGAGTGCCACTCTGCGGCTTGTAGGTGCAGACT
>JBIKND010000236.1:0-4678 GCA_044358905.1 Pirellulales bacterium
GCCTCCGAGAGAGCGAAGGCCTGGAAGGCCGCAGCGAACGTCCGGCGATGTGGCAGGGGCACCCCCGAGCCGGCGTCACCAACCGGGTTCACTTCCAATTCAAAACGGCAACGCGCCGGCCGAGCGACCGGTTGACGGCCCGGCGCACCCGTCCATAGGATGATCCCCGAACGGGGGATGCGAGATGCTCTCCCGGATTCGACCGACCCTTCGCGCGGAGACCGTCCCATGCAGCGGCGTCGTTTCTTCCGGACCGTGGCCATCGCCTCGCTGACGGTCGCCGCGGCCGGCGGCTTTGCCGGGCTTGCCCGGGCCGCGGCCAAGCTGTGGGAGTGCAACTTCTGCCACCAGCAGTATCAGGGCGACAACCCTCCGCGGTTTGTAAAGTGTCCCGCGAAGGACATGAAGCAAAACCACTGGTGGATCCAAAAGCACTGACTGTCCGTGGACAAAGCCTTCCATGGCCTTTGTCCACTTGATCGACCGCAGGCAACGCCGAGGGTTGCCTGGGTCGATGGCCATCGCATCCTGCGCTGACTGTCCGTGGACAAAGCCTTCCATGGCCTTTGTCCACTTGAGTCTGCTCCGGCTTCAGGCGGGCGGAATCTTGCCGGAGCGTTCCAGCCAGGCCACCACGTCCGCGGCGAGATCGTCGGGCGCACGTGACGCGGAGTCGACCACGATCTCCGGATGCGCCGGCTCCTCGTAGGGGTCGTCGATGCCCGTGAAGCCCTTGATTTCGCCGGCGCGGGCCTTCTTGTAGAGCCCCTTCGGATCGCGGCCTTCGCAGACCTCCAGCGGCGCCCGCACGTAGACCTCCACGAAGTCGCCCGGCTGGAGCGCCGCCCGCACGGCGTCGCGATCGCGGCGATAGGGGCTGATGAAGGCCGTCAGGGCGATGATGCCCGCCTGGGCGAAGAGATCGGCGACCGCACCGATGCGGCGGATGTTTTCGGCGCGATCGGCGGCCCCGAAGCCGAGGCCGAAGCGGGCGGCGGCCTCCTCCCCGTAGCGGTCGCGCAGGAGCGCCGGCGCGGCGTTGAGCCCGAGGCGGACGTTGTCGCCGTCGAGCACGAAGCTGCGCAGGCCGCGGGCATGGAGACGACGGTCGACGGCGTTGGCCAACGTGCTCTTCCCGCAGCCCGACAGCCCGGTGAACCAGAGTACGCAGCCCTTGTGGCCGGCGGCCCGCTCCCGATCGGACCGGCTCACGGCATGGGCGTGCCAGCGGACGTCCACGATCTCGTCCGCGGCGGGATTGTCGGCCATGGGGAACCGTCTCCTGGGCGGGGGCAACGCGGCCACACCATACCCGCCACCCTACCAGGCATCCAGACGAACCGTGCACTCGAATCGCTCGGCCTTGGCACCGCCACCACCCCGCTGCACGTCCAACTGCACCGCCACGCCCGGGCCATGAGCGGCGAGCCGCTTGGTCAATGCCTCGAAGCTCGCCACCGGCTCGCCTTCGACCGCCAGGATCACGTCGCCGGCCCGCAGCCCCGCCTTGTCGGCGGCGGATCCCGGCTGCACGCCCGACAGTTCGCACGGACCGGCCTGCACGATCGAACTGACGCCGAGCTTGCCACCTTTGCGCACGTCCACGAGCGCGTCGGGGAGGCGGGCGACGAGCGCCGCCACCGCCGCATCCGGCGCGGCGGTGCCGAAGAGGTCGATCCGCCGCACGCCCGGCAGGCGGCCCAGCACACCGACCGCCTCGGCATCGAGCGGCACGCCGTGCACGCTCACGCAGACCACGCCGCGCAGCCGCGGCAGGAGCCGCCAGTCGTCCGGGCCGCCGCGCCATCCGGCGCCGAACTCGATCTCCACGCCCGGTTCACCGGCGGCGAAGAGCCGCTCGCGAAACACGGCCCCCTGCCCTTCCAACCGTTCGCGGGCCGCCGCCGCCATCCCCGCTTGGTGAAACTCGAGCGCCGACTCCGCGAGCCGGCCCACGGCCGAGGCGTCGGCCGTCGCGATCCGCTCCAAGAGTCGCTCGGCCGAGCCGGCGAGTTCCTCATCCTCGGCCGCGAGCATGCCGCGCACGATCTCGACGCTCCGACTGGCCACCTCGAAGTCGCCGCCGGCGAGCGCGTCCGCGAGGGCCGGCAAGGCCGGTCGCCCGATCGCGGCGAGGTGCTTGGCGGCGGCCTCGCGCTGGGCGTACTGCGCCGAGCCGAGCTTTTCGA
This sequence comes from Pirellulales bacterium, assembly GCA_044358905.1. Taxonomy (GTDB): domain Bacteria; phylum Planctomycetota; class Planctomycetia; order Pirellulales; family UBA1268; genus QWPN01. The sequence continues at coordinate 2,190 of JBIKND010000236.1, forward strand.
TCCAACCCGCCACCTCCGTCGCCGCAGGCGGCGGCGGGGCCTGTGGCTCTCCGGCCAGCGCGTAACCCGTGGCCCCGGCGAGGCAGCCGACGAGCCGGGCGGCGACCCGCAGGCGTTGGAACACGCTGACCAAGGGCGGGCCCTCCACGAAGAACCGTCGGGGCGACGACCGCGACGCTGCGTTCCTCGGCCGCAGGATAGCCCCGGTCGTGGCGCGGTCGCAACGGGCTGGCCGGAGCTCGATAATGTCGGTGCCGCAAAACATTGATGTGTGGCTATTCACAAAAGCCTTGGGAGTCCTGGTGGGAGCGGCGTCCTATGCAACGAAATGCATGTTTTCGTCGCGTCGCCATTGGGCTGGCTGCCACGTGGGCCGTTGCGGTCATGGGGCTGGGGGCGGTTCTCCTTGGCGATGCCGGTATCGGCTACGCCTTGGCTGTGATCGCGGGCGGCCTTGCTGTTCTCGCCATCCGTCGAACGCTCGTGTCGATCATCATCGGGCTGTTCATTCCGGCGTGGGTGCTCGTCACTATGACAGCTCCATCCGGAACGCCTTCCTGGATGCACCGCCACTCGGAATGCATGAATCGTTTGTATGCGATAGGTCTGGCGATCAATCGTTATGCCGACGAGCACGGTCATTATCCTCCGGCCGTCGTGTGTGACGAGCACGGCATGCCGATGCACAGCTGGCGAGTCCTGCTTCTTCCTTACCTGAGCCGACTCGATTCCGACGGTGGCGCCGGTGACACATACGCCGACGTATCCTCCTGCTATCGCTGGAACGAGCCCTGGAACAGTCCGCATAATGCGACGTTGGCCGAGCGCGTCGATGCCTATCGGTGCGCCGCTCAAAACCAACACCGATCGCGGCATCCTCATGCAACGCCCTTCCTGGCCGCAGTCGGGCAGCGCGCCTGGTGGTCCGGAGCAACGCCGCGACAAGCAGACGACATCCGTGACGGATTGCAACGGACGGCCTGCGTCATCGAGGCGACACCCATCCACAACTGGATGGAGCCCGCCGACTTGTCATTCGAAGCGGCGGCCGGATTCTTCGCGAGCACGCTCAGCGAGCACCGCATTCCTTCCAACACTGTGCTGTGGGACGCCTCCGTTCCGCTGCCCCGGCTCGTCCTCATGGGCGACGGGCACTTGGAGCGCGTCGCCGTCAATCAGCCCTTGGAAAGAGCCCGGGCCGCACTCGACGTGGCTGATGGCAAACCGGGAACGGACGAGGAATGTTTCCGCGTCCATCCGGCAGACACCGGCAGGTTCCTCTTTTTTCTGGGGTTTCTCGGCTTGTCCGCCGCCCCGGCGGTCGTGTCACTCATGTGCCGGATGTTTTTCAGGCGAAACTGAAACCACCGAGCGGCGCCGATGATTCGGGACGCCGCATCCTACGCAGGCAGACTTGCTCCATACCCTGCCCAGTCGCATCCCCAGCCTCCGGGCGCGGGTACACTTCCCTTGAGACTGAAGGCCGCGAAAAAGGCCGTCTGTCCGCGTCATCCGCCCCGTTGCCACGGCGTCCCCGCCATGCCACTGCCAGCGCTGCCAATCGTCGAAGTCGACCGCCCCGGTGCGTCCCATCCCGCACCGCTGGGGCTCGATCGCAGCCGCTGCGCGCCCCAACCGCTGCCGATGACGCGGGCGGAGATGGAGGCCCGGGGCTGGGATGCCGTCGACGTCGTCCTCGTCAGCGGCGACGCCTACGTCGATCATCCGAGCTTCGCCAACGGCCTGATCGCGCGGCTCCTGGAGGCGGCGGGCTTCCGTGTGGCCGTGCTCGCCCAGCCCGACTGGTCGAGTTGCGAGCCCTGGCGGCAGTTCGGCCGGCCCCGGCTCTGCTTCGGCATCTCCGCCGGCAACATGGATTCGATGATCAACCACTACACCGCCAACCGGAAGGTGCGCAACGACGACGCCTATTCACCCGACGGCGCCATCGGCCGGCGGCCCGACCGGGCCACGCTCGCCTACTGCCAGCGGTCGCGGGAGGCGTTTCCCGGCGTGCCGGTCGTCGCCGGCGGCGTCGAGGCCAGCCTCCGCCGTCTGGTCCACTACGACTACTGGAGCGACACCGTCCGCCGCTCGATCCTCCTCGACTCCAAGGCCGACCTCGTGGCCTTCGGGATGGGAGAGCGGACCGTGCTGGAGATCGTCCGGGCGCTCGACGCGGGCCAAACGGTCAAGGATCTCCGCGGCCACCGCGGCGTCGCATACCGGCTCGGCGCCAGCGAGCCGCCCCCGGCAGGCCCCGATACGCTCGAACTGCCCGCCTTCGAACAGGCCGTCGCCGACAAGCTCGCGTTCTGCGAGATGACGCGGATCGCGCACCTGGAAACGAATCCGCACAACGCCCGTCGGCTCGTGCAGCGGCACGGCCGCGAGGCCGTGGTCGTCAATCCGCCGGCGTTGCCGCTGGAGCAGGCGGAGATGGACGCGGTCTACGGCCTGCCGTTCACGCGGCTGCCGCATCCCGCCTA
>JBIKND010000237.1:0-4597 GCA_044358905.1 Pirellulales bacterium
CCGCCGCGGCCACGCCCCGCTTCTTGAGCCAATCCCGGGCAAACACCGCATGCCGCCGCGAACAGCAGAAGACGAGCGTGCGGCCGGCCGGGGTGGCCTGCCACTCGGCCCAGAGGCGTTCCATGCGTGGAGCACTTTCCAGGGCGGCTTCGAGCTCGCCCACATCAAAGCGGCCGTTGCGCCACGGGATCCGCTCGAAGTCGACGTCGTCCTTGAGCCCCCGATACCGAAACGGCACGAGCGACCCCTCCGCGATCCCGTCGCCGATCGTGGCCTGGGCCGCGAGGATGTCGTCGAAGAGCGTGGCCACGTCAACGCCATCGGTTCGCTCGGGCGTGGCCGTGAGCCCGAGCGTGAACGTGCTTTTGAGACGGGCCAGCACGCGGCGGTAGCTCGGAGCCTCCGCGTGGTGTACCTCGTCGATCACGCAGTAATCGAAGGGCTCGGCCGCACTGGCGGCAGAATCCAGGGCCGCGAGCCCGGCGGGACGGGAGAGTTTTTGGATCGAGGCGATGACGAGGGAGGCCTGCGCCGGGGCGTGTGCAGATTGCCAATCTGCACCTACAGGGGGCGCCATGGGTGAGTCGCCCTGTAGCGGCAGATTGGCAATCTGCCGAATGCGGCCGGCCCCATTCCCAACCCACCACTCCACGTTCACCGCCCCCCACTCCGCCTCCATCGCCTGTCGGAGCGTAGCCTCGGCCTGCGCGAGGATCTCCGCCCGGTGGGCGATCACGAGCACCCGCGGGAGCCGGCCGAGGGTTTTTGCGATGGCCACGACGTCGAACGCGGCGAGCCAGGTTTTCCCAAGGCCCGTGGCCACGGCGACGAGGGCTTTTGAGTAGCCCTGGCCGCGAATGCGGGCCAGCGACGCGAGGGCGGCGGATTGCCAGGGGCGTGGGGAGCGGACGGCAGCCGGGGCATGTGCAGATTGCCAATCTGCACCCACGAGTGGGGCATGTGCAGATTGCCAATCTGCACCCACGAGTGGGGCATGTGCAGATTGCCCATCTGCACCCACATGTGGCGGCAGATTGGCAATCTGCCGAATCCGCGCCGCATAACGCTCGACCACGTCGGCAGAAAGCGGCGTGGCCTGCTGCCAGAGGTCATCGAAGGCGGCGATGAGCTCGCGGTCGAGGGCGCCAGAGCCCGACGTCTCGCCGACGAGGTTCCACTCCACGCCCGACTCGAGCGCTGCCCGTGAGAGGTTGCTCGACCCCACGACGACGATCCCGCCCGACGAGTCGGCGATCCGCCACGCCTTCGGGTGAAACGAGTCGGGCCGGCCGCGGAGTTTTTCCAGTTCGACGAGCCGGGCCTCGAACGCGGCGCCGGAGCTCTCCATCCAGCCGACGAGCAACCGCAGGGCATCAGGCGACGTGATCCCGAGGTAGTCGCCCACGAGCAGCCGGATCCGGGCCCCGGCGGCGATCGCACTAAAAAGCCCCTCGCGAACGTGGTCGAGCCCGGAGGTCTGCACGAACGACGCGAGGAGGTCGATCTCGCTCGCGCCTGGCAGCCGGTCGGCGAGACGCGGCCAGAGGGGGCAATCCGGGCCGGTGGTGAGCGAGAGCCGGGGGCCGCCTTGTAGCGGCAGGTTGGTAACCTGCCGTGCAGCATGTGCAGATTGCCAATCTGCACCTACAGCGGGCGGGGAGCCCGCAGTTCCCGGCCCCGCCAGGTAGTTCCCCTTCTCCGGGATCACATGCCGCACGCCGCCGCGGGGATCGGGCATGTCGCCGGCATACCGCGGGATCACGTGCACATGCACATGCGGCACGGTCTGTCCGGCGGCGGCCCCGGCGTTGAAGCCCACGTTGTAGCCATCGGGCTTCGGGTCGAGCCGCCGATCGAGCAGCTTCTTCACCTCGCCCACAAGCTCCATCACCGCCGCCTGCTCCGCGGCCTTGCAGTCGAAATAGGTGGGCACCACCCGCCGCGTGATCACGAGCACATGCCCAGGCGACACCGGAAACGAATCGAAGATCGCGAAGGCGAGGTCATTCGCGCAGAGCCACTCCGCCTCGGGGATAGCCGAGAAGGCCGAGGGAGACGGTGAGCTGGCATCCGGCCGCATGGCGGCAGTGTACGAACCCGCGGGACAACCTTGGTCCGGGGTAGAATCGAACCGTCGGCCAGGCATTGACACAGAAAGTGCACAGATGTACACTCCAAAAACCATGTCCATCGACATTCCCGCCGAGCTGGCACCGTTCGTGGAGCGATTGATCGCCGAACGACGGTTTCTCACCGAGAGCGAAGTGCTCGCCGAAGGATTGCGCCTCCTTCAATCTCAGGAAACCTTGCGTGCGGCCGTGCGTCAGGGTTTCGCCCAACTGGACGAGGGCAAGAGTGCGGCTGCCGACACGGTCTTCGCCAAGGCGGAGGAACGCATCGCCTCGATTGAACGGACCGGCAGCGCATGAGCACGGCGAGGTTTTCCGCGGATGCCGAGGCCGATCTGCTCGCCATCGTGGAATTCATCGCCCGAGACAACCCAGTCGCCGCGAGGGAATGGTTGCGGTCGATTCGCGAGCGTTGCGACCGCTTGGCACAGCATCCGCTGACTGGGGAATCGCGACCGGGATTCGGGGTCGCTGGATGCCGCAGTGTGTCAGTCGGTGTGTACGTGATCTTTTTTCGTCCCACGCCGGATGGCGTCGAGATCGCTCGAATCCTGCACGGCAGCCGCGACCTCGGTAATCTCTAGGCCGTTCGCATCGGGAGCTAACCTCACGTGATCGATGAACTCGACATAGCGGTGTTGACGTGCGATCTCCCTGAACACGGTCTCGCAGCCGGCGACATCGGGACGGTCGTGCTGGTGCATGACGAGGGCAAGGGATACGAAGTCGAGTTCATGACGCTCGACGGCGAAACGATTGCAGTGGCAACACTGCGGGGCGAGCAGGTGCGCGCCGTGCAACACGACGAGATCGCGCACGCGCGATCGATCGCGTCGTAACGCGGCATGACGGTCGTCGAGATCGGGAACTTCCGCCAGCTCGATTCCCACTTCCGCGGCGACATCTCCACCGGCTGCCCCGTGGCGGTGTCGGCGATGTCGCGGCGCAGGAACTCGTGGGCCACGAGAAACTCCCGACACTTCGCCGCCAGCTCCGGGATCGGCATCCCCGAAAAGACCGCGTCGTTGTCGAGCAATACCCGCAGGAGCACCATCTTGAACGACTTCGTCATCCGCGTGGTGGCGAGCATCACGAACCAGTCGCGGAGGGCGGAAACCATGGCCGCGAGTCTATGCCCGGCAGGGACAGCGTTGGTCCGCGGACAACGGGTAAAATCGAACTACGTCCACTTGACGCAGCAACTGCACGGCCGTACACTTGCTCGACCGTTCGCCGAAAGGTCTTTATGACTTCCAGCCTCATCCAGTCCGATCCCAACGTGATGACCGGAAAGCCGGTTGTCCGGGGTACTCGCATTACGGTCGAGACGATTCTCCGAAAGCTCTCCTGTGGGGAATCGATCGATCAACTCCTCGAGTCGCACCCGCGGCTCACGCGCGAAGCTGTGCTCGCGGCACTCGAGTATGCAGCCGAAGCCATGGCCCACGAGACCGTCCATGCCGTGGCTGAACCGGATTCGGCATGAGATTTCTCGCCGATGAGGGCGTGGACGCGGCGATCGTTACGGCCATCCGTAGCGACGGCCACGACGTTCGCTGGATGGCGGAGGAGATGGAGGGCTCGACGGACGACGTCGTCCTCGACGCTGCGGCGAGGGATGCCAGAATTCTCATCACCGAAGACAAGGATTTCGGGGAACTCGTTTTTCGGCGGCGACTTCACCACCGCGGCGTCGTGCTTGTTCGCGTCGATGGCATTGCCAACGACCGCAAGGGCCGCATCGTCGCCCAAGCGATTGCCGAGTATCAGACCCAACTCACCGGGGCTTTCACGGTGATCCAACACGCGACAATTCGCATTCGGGGTGCTTGATATGGACGTGACGTTACGCTTATCAAAAAAGTCCGTCATGTAGTTACGCGAACAAACTCCCCGACGATCGCGAGGTCGCCCGCGTCCTCCGGCTCGAGCGTGATCGGCTCGAACGCCGGATTCAGCGGCAGGAGCTGAATCGAAGAGTGCCGCCAGCCGTCGGCGGTGACCGCCAAGTCTGTAGATAGTTCCGAGTGATACTTCTTGACGGTGAATCGGCCGCCGTTCTCGCCCGGGGCTTTTTGGGGCAGCTCGTGCCGGGGAGACCGGCGTCGGGGCCGAACCACTTCCGCAGGAGCGTGGGCAGTTCGTTCGGAAGCGTGTCGCCCATGTTGGATCCGCGCGGGCCAGCCACGTTGCAGGCGATCTTCACGAACCGAAACTCCCACTCCCGGCCATCCGGCAGCTGCACGAGCACCGGCCCGTCGGGCCGACCCGGCTCTTCATCCACCGTGGGCAGCTTCAGAAACGGTTTGCCACGGGATTGAATCACCTTCGTGTGAAAAGGGTCGCACTCGAAGGCCACGCGCAGGGAGTCGCGGTGAATAGTGAACCAGCTCCGGCCCTCCTGCTCCTGCATCCAGATCGAGATCGGGAACTTCCGCCAGCTCGATTCCCACTTCCGCGGCGACATC
>JBIKND010000003.1:0-48801 GCA_044358905.1 Pirellulales bacterium
TTGCAAAGGTGGGGCCTCCGACTTGATCCCGGGCGTGCGGTCGCCTTGCCCCTGAACCGCCCGCCCTTTGACAGGATGCTCCTGTCGGGTCGTAGGCCCCGCCTTTTTTTGCGCGCCCGGCCGCTCACCGCCGCAGGACCGATCTGCCGCTCGCCGGTATGATCCCTCGGGCCGGCGGCCACGATCGGCCGTCGCCCGTCATCCCGATCGGAGTCGTGCCGTGAGTCCCCGTCTGCCCGCCGTGATCGGTCAGCACCGCTGCGGCCCCGGGATGCCCCTGCTGCTGATCGCGGGGCCATGCGTCATCGAGAGCGAGTCGCTGTGCCTCGAGATCGCCGAGTCGCTGGCGGAAATCGCCCGCCAATTGCCCGTGCAGGTCGTCTTCAAGGCGTCGTACGACAAGGCCAACCGCACGAGCGCCGGATCCTTTCGCGGCCCCGGCATCGACGAGGGGCTCGAGGTGCTCGACCGCGTCCGCACGGCCACGGGACTGCCGGTCACGACCGACGTGCACCTGCCGGAGCAGGCCACGGCCGCCGGGCAGGTGTGCGACATGCTGCAGGTGCCGGCGTTCCTCTGCCGGCAGACCGACCTGCTGCTCGCCGCCGCCGCGACCGGCAAGGCGGTGAACGTCAAGAAAGGGCAGTTCGTCGCACCGGCCGACATGCGGCACGTCGTCGCCAAACTGCTCGCCGGCGGTTGCCGCAACATCCTGCTCTGCGAACGCGGCACGTTCTTCGGCTATGGCCGGCTCGTCAACGACTTCGCGGGCCTGCTGACAATGCGCTCGTTCGGCGTGCCCGTGATCTTCGACGCCACGCACTCCGTCCAGCAGCCGGCCAGCCTCGGTGAGACGACCGGCGGCGACCGCTCGCTCGTCGAGCCGCTGGCGCGGGCCGCGGCGGCCGTCGGCATCGACGGCCTGTTCTTCGAGACCCACCCCGACCCCGACAAGAGCCCGAGCGACGGTCCCAACATGGTGCCGCTGGCCCGGCTGCGCGGCGTGGTGGAGCGGGTGGTGAGGATTCACGAGGCCCGGCTGGCAGGCGAGCCCGAAGCCGTCGGAGCCGCCCCATGAGCCGGCCCATCGGCATCGTGGCGGCCGGCATCGCGGTGTGCTTGGTCGGCTGCGGCCGGCCGGCCGTGTCGCCGAGCCGATCCAGTGGCGCGCCGGCAGTGCCGGCGGCGGTGCGGGAGAAACTGCTCGACGGTGCCGTGTCGGTGCTCGAGCGGCTCGACCAGTTCGACGAGGCGGCCGCCTACGCGCAGGTCTTCGACCGGCTCAACCAGTGGAGTCACGCCCGGCCTGGTGCGGCCGCTTCCTGGACGCCCGACCCGTTGGTGGCGACGCTCCCGGAGCCGTTGCGACCGCTGGCGAGCGAGGCCGCGTTGGGCAGTTCCACCTTCGACGCCGCCGGCGACGTGACGGCCCTGCGGGATGACCGCTGGCTGGCGGACATCGCCCGCCAGGTGCGGGCCGGCGTGGCGCCGGACGACGAGCTGGCCGCGGCGGTCGCCCTCTTCCGCTGGACGGTGCGGTCGCTGGCCCCGGTGAGCGATCCGCCGATGGTGCCGACTGCCTCCAATCCCGGCAGCCGGTGGATGCTGCCCGGCGAGATCCTGCTCGCCGGGCGGGCCAGTGCCGCCCAACGGGCCTGGATCTTTCTCGAACTGCTGCGGCACGCGGGCCTCGAGGGCGTGATGCTGGCGACGGGCGACCAGGATTCAGGCCCGCCGCGGCCCTGGCTGCCGGCGCTCGTGTCGGGTGGCGAGGCGTATCTCTTCGAGCCGGCCTACGGCATGCCGATCCCCGGCCCGGGCGGCGTCGGTGTCGCCACAGCCCGCCAGGCTGCCGCCGACCCGGGCGTGCTGGCTGGGCTCTCGCTGCCCGATCGGTCGTATCCGGTTCAGGCGCCCGACATGGCGCGGCTCGCGGTGCTCGTCGCCGCCGACCCCTGGTGCCTGTCGCGCCGGATGGCCGACCTGGATGCCGAAGTCGGCGCCGCCGCCGGCTGGCGGCTGGTCATCGCGCCCACGCCGCTGGCGGATCGGGCCCGCGCGGCGTTGCCCGGCGCCGCCACCACGGGCCTGTGGACGTTTCCCTGGGAAACGCTCGCCCGCCGGCGCGACGCGGCTGCGACGACGGCGATGCTGGGCCGCGAACTGGCGCCGCTCGCGGTCGCCTTCACATCGGTCGGTGGCGAGCGGGCCGCGCGGATGGGGCCGCGGGTGGTGCGGCCCCTGATGGCCGCGCGGATCCGGGAGTTTCGGGGCGACCTCGACGGGGCCGACGGCGCCAAGGCGTCGTATCTGGCGGCCCGGCCGAGTCGCCAGGTGATCGCGGCCGCCGTGGCTGCGGCGCCGCCGGAGCAGGCGGAATCGCTGAAACGGCTGTACGGCCAGATGAAGGAGGACGCCACCTACTGGCTCGGCGTGCTGACGCTGGGCGAGGGTGAGTATGCGGCGGCCGTCGACTATTTGGAGCGGATGACGCTGGCAGCCGCACCCGACAGTCGGTGGGCCGATGCCGCGCGGCTCAATCTGGCGGAGGCGTTCGTGGCGCTCGGCCGGGAGGCCGACGCCGTGCCGTTGTTGCGTGCCGACGCGTCGCCGCAGCGGTTCGGCAGCCGCCTCCGGGCGGATGCCTTGGCGAAGCCCGTTTCCGGGGCGGCCGCGGAAGCTGGGGCGGATCAAAAGTGAATCCCGGCCCCTGAAACGCCGATTTCCCCGGTGTCGGCGCAGGGCCGCGTTGCCGGCCCGAGCGACAGCGGGTAACCTACTGGGCTCCCCGGAGGAAGAGGATCATGAAAGACGGCATTCACCCCAAGTATGGCGAGACGGTCGTCCGCTGCGGCTGCGGCAACACGTTCTCCACGCGCAGCACCGTGTCCGAGATCAAGGTCGACATCTGCAACGTCTGCCATCCGTTCTTCACCGGGAAGCTGAAGTTCGTCGACACGGCCGGCCGGATCGAGAAGTTCAAGAGCAAGTTCGCCGGCGCCGGCTACGCCAGCCTGAAAAAGAAGAAGGCGGGAGCGGCGGCGGCCGAGGCGCCCGCGTCCTGATTCATGCGCGACGAGCTGGAAGCCAGGCTCGCCCGGTTCGAGGAACTGGAGCGAGCGATGGTCGATCCCGAGGTGCTGGCGGACCAGCAGCGGCTGTCGGCGACCGCCCGTGAGCACGGCACGCTGGCCCGTCTGGCCCTCAAGTACCGGCAGTTCGTCGGCCTGGAGCGGCAGATCGACGACCTCCAAGGGATGATCCGCGGCGCCGACCACGACCTGCGGGCGCTGGCGGTGGCCGAGCTCCCCGAGCTCGAGGGCCGGCGGGAGCAGGAGTGGGACGAACTCCTCGAACTCTGCTCGGACGACGAGGACGCCGACCGCGCGCGGTGCATCATGGAGCTGCGGGCGGGCACCGGCGGCGACGAGGCGGCGTTGTTCGTCCGCGACCTCTACGAGATGTACCGCCGCTACGGCGTTGAGCGGGGCTGGAGTTTCGAGGTCCTCGACGCGAGTCCTACCGAGCTCGGCGGCTTCAAGGATCTGGTGCTCGGCGTCTCGGGCGAGGCCGTGTATCGCAAACTGCAGCACGAGAGCGGCGGCCACCGCGTGCAGCGGGTGCCCGACACGGAGACCAAGGGGCGGATCCACACGTCGGCGGCGACCGTGGCCGTGCTCCCCGAGCCCGAGGACGTGGAGGTTTCGCTCTCCCCCGACGAGTACCGCAAGGACCTGTTCTGCGCGAGCGGCCCCGGCGGCCAGCACGTCAACAAGACCGCTTCGGCCGTCCGCCTCACCCACCTCGAGACGGGGATCGTCGTGCAGTGCCAGGACGAGAAGAGCCAGCACAAGAACCTCGCCAAGGCGCTGCGGGTACTGAAGACGCGGCTCTACGAATACCGACGGAACATCGAGCATCAGAAGCGGTCCGCGGAGCGGAAGACGCTCGTCGGCTCGGGCGACCGCAGCCAACGCATTCGCACCTACAACTTTCCGCAGAACCGCGTCACCGACCACCGCATCAACGAGAGCTTCACGCTCGACCAGGTGATGGCCGGCCGGCTCGGGCTGGTGCTCGACGCGATCGAGCAGCACGCTCGGCGGGAGCGGAAGGCCGCGATGGAAAGTTCCGCCAAGCCCGCCGGCTGACGCGCCCCCCAGGAACCCGCCCATGGCCGCTCCCCCGCAGCCGGAATCGCCCGATACCGCCGAGGTCTGGACGGTCGGCCGTCTGCTCAACTGGACGACCGACTGGCTGACGGCCCGCGGGGCCGATTCGCCGCGGCTCGACGCCGAGGTGCTGCTGGCGCATGTGCGCGGCTGCCCGCGGATCGCCCTCTACACCGCCTTCGACACGCCCGTCGCCGAGGCCGAGCGCGGTCGGTTCCGTGAGCTCGTCAAGCGGCGCGGGGCCGGCGAGCCGGTGGCCTACCTGGTGGGCAGCCGGGAGTTTTTCTCGCTGCCGTTCGCGGTGGATAAGGCGGTGCTCGTGCCGCGGCCCGAGACGGAGGGGCTCGTGGTCCGCGTGCTCGACCTGTGCCGCGCTGCGGCCGCCCCGCGGATCATCGACGTGGGCACGGGGTCCGGCGCGATCGTCGTGGCCTTGGCCAAGCACCTGCCGCGGGCCACGTTCGCGGCCACCGACGTTTCCGCGGAGGCCCTCGAGGTGGCGCGGGCCAACGCCGAGCGGCACGGCGTCGGCGAGCGGATCACGTTCCTCCACGGCGACCTGCTCGCCGCCGCGGCGGGGCCGTGGGACGTGATCGTCAGCAACCCGCCGTACGTCCGCGATGACGAGTTCGCCGCCCTGCCCCGCGACGTGCGCGACCACGAGCCGCGGGGGGCGCTGGTGTCCGGCCCGACCGGCGTGGAATTGGTCGAGCGGCTGGCGGACGCGGCCGCCGCGGCGCTCGTGCCCGGTGGCTGGCTGGTCGTGGAGATCGGTCCGGCCGTGGCGGCGGCGGCCGAGGCGGCGTTCGCGGCACGGCCGGCTCTCGAGCCCGGCCCCACGCTCAAGGATCTCGCCGGCCTGCCCAGGATCGTGCAGGCCCGGCGTTGCGATTGACCGGCTACCGCGTTGCGTTCGCCCTTGTAGCGGCGGTCTGTGACCGTCGATCTCCGACCTTGTAGCGGCGGTCTCCGACCTTGTAGCGGCGGTCTCCGACCTTGTAGCGGCGGTCTCTGACCGCCGATGCCTGCCCCTCCTGCGCATTATCCCTGCCTTCCGGCTGCGGCGTGCCGCCGCCCGCCGATGTGGCGTTTCCCGGCCCGGACACGGCCAACTTTCCCGACAGCCCGTTTACGCTGCCCAAGGGCCGCTCGATGATCGAGACGATCCCGTGCTCCTATGCGTTCCCGGGGCCGGGCACGCCGGCGAGTTGGTCGTGGCCGTTCCTGATGCGCACGGGGCTCACCGACGACGTCGAACTGCGGTTCTATTCCCAGGGGCCGACCGTCGTCGGCGCCGCCGCCGGTCAGCCGGGCTACGACGGTTTCGCGCCGCTGGTGTTCGACATCAAGATGCACCTCTGGGGCGAGCGCGACTGGAGGTACTGGCCGGTCGTCGGCGTGGAGGCCTTTCTCGTCAGCGGGATCGCGTCGCGGCCGTTTCAGGTCGGCACTGAACCCGGCCTCCAACTCCTCGTGGAGCACCGGCTTCCCGGCGACATCATCGTGGAATGGAACGTGGGCTACTACGGCTCTGGCGACCCTTCCCTTCCCGATGACCTGAGCAGCCCGTACGTCGGGGCCTCGTGGGCGGTGCAAAAGCAGTTGCGCGAAGACTTCTCCGTCTTTTATCAAGGGTTTTTTAACAACGCGAACTTTCCCTACTTTCCCTCCGATCTCGTGAGCGGCTTCGGCGCCCAGTGGAACGCCACCCGTCGGCTCGCCCTCTTCGGCAGCTACAACTGGTCGCTCGACGGTAAGGGCAGCCCATCCGGCGGCTACGCCGGGTTCGCCTACGCCTACTGAACGGCCTGCGGACTGATGGCACACGCCATTTCCCGCTCGAAAGACTTTTGGGTCCATCCGGGTTTCCCGTGGGTCGGGAGTGCCCCTACCACGTCTCCGGACGTTCGCTGCGGACCTCCGGTCCTTCGCTCACTGCATGTCCGCTTCGCTTCGGCATCCGTGCCTGCGCTCGCTCCCATAGCCCGGCGACATGGTACGGGCACCCCCTCCTGGATCCTCTCACCCACGAACGACTCGGAAAGACAAGATTTTTTTGCCCCTCCTGGCCTCGGCGCACGCTTTAAGAGATAGGCGGCCGGTGGTGCCGCCGCGACCGCAGGGCTGGCGAGGGCGAGGCGATGGATTCGGGACACGCGACGGCATGGCTGACGGCGGCGTGGGGCCGCGGGGCTGAATGGCTCCACATGTGGACCGCGCGGGCGCGGAGTGTGTGGTTCACGGCGCGGGCGCACCTGCGATCCGATCCCCTTCCCTGCCGGCCGCTGGTCCTGGTTGCGGCGCTATTCGTTGCCGGCTGTGCCGGGGTGCGGGCCCTGCCTGACGTGCACGGGGGCTGGGCCTTGCCGGCGTGGGGCGCGGCGTTCATCGGTCTGACGGCATGGGCCGGGTGTGCGTGGCGCGGCCGGATGTGGGTGGCGACGCTCGGCCTGCAGGCGGCGATTCTGTGCCTCGGCGCGGCGTGGAGCGCGGCGCGGTTCGATCTGTTTCGGGCCGACGACCTGGCCTGGCATCTCGGGGATGCCCCCGTGCCGATCGCCGTCGTGGGGACGGTCGTGGAGTCGCCGCGGTCGTTGCCCACGCCGGCCGGCGACCCGCGACGGGCGGCGGCGATCGGCCCGGCGAGCGAGTGCGTCGTGATCGTCGAGCGGCTTAGGCACGGCAGCCGCTGGCGACCGGCGACGGGCCGGGCCGCCATCGTCATCGACGGCGATGCCCCCGACCTCGTGCCCGGCAGTCGCGTGCGGGTGCTCGGTCGCGGGCTGCGGCCCGCGCCGGCGGGCAACCCGGGTGAGTTCGACTTCCGGCTCCGGGCCCGCGCGCAGCGGTGCCTGGCGATCGTGCGGACGCGGGCCGCGGATCTGCGGGTGTTGTCCACGCCCCCCTGGTGGTGGCCGCCGGTGGCGCTCGAACGGCTCCGGCGGCAGGGCGAGGCGGCGCTCGAGCGATACGTGGCGCCGCAGCGGGCAGCGCTCGCCGCGGCCCTGCTCTTGGGCCGGCGCGACGCCCTGCCCCGCGAGGAGACCGACGACTTCCTCGTCACCGGCACCGTCCACATCCTCTCGATTTCCGGCTTGCACGTCGGCCTCCTTGCGCTCGGCCTCTTCAAGGTCCTGCGGCTGGCCTGCCTGCCGCGGCGTTGGTCGCTCGTGGCCGTCGCGGCGGTCACGGGGCTCTACATGCTGCTCGTGCAGGCCGAGACGCCCGTCGTGCGGGCCACGCTCCTCGTCTGGCTGGCGTGCATCGCGGCGGCCGTGGGCCGGCGGTCGACGGGGATCAATGGCCTGGCCGTGGCGGCCGTGGTCGTGCTCGCGTGCCGGCCGGGGGAAGTGTTCAGTGCCGGGGCCCAGCTCTCGTTTCTCTCCACGGCCGTGCTCGTCGGCGTGGCGCGGCTGCTGCCGCCGCAGCGCGGGCCGACCGACCCGATCGACCGGCTCATCGAGCGCAGCCGGTCGCCGGTCGAGCGGCTGGTGCGGCGCTGCGGCTGGAACGTGTGGACGCTGTTCGCCGCCGGCGCGGCGGTGTGGGTGGCGACGCTGCCACTGGTGGCGGCGCGGTTTCATGTCGTCAGCCCGGTGGGCCTCGTGCTCAACGTGCTCGTCGCGCCGTTCGTCGCGCTCGCCATGGCCTGCGGCCTGGGCTGCCTGCTCGCGGCCCCCTGCTCCGCCCTGCTCGCCGGCTGGTGCGGTGCCGGCTGCGACGCGGCGCTGGCGTGCATCGGCTGGCTCGTGTCGTGGGGCGCGGTGGTGCCAGGCGGACACGTCTGGCTCGCAGGGCCGCCGGCGTGGTGGGTGGCCGGCTGGTATGTGCTTTTCGCAGCCGTCTTGATCGGCCTGCCAAAGCCGCGGCTCGGGCGGCCGATCACCTGGGCGGCCGTCGCGGCCGGCTGGATCGCCGTGGGGCTCGCGGCCCACGGCGCGATGCGGTTGCTGGAGGGCGGGCCGCGGGAGATGCGGGCCGTGGTGGCGGCGCTCGGGCATGGCTGCGGGATCGTCGTCCGGTCGCCGACCGGCCGTTGCCTCGTGTACGACGCGGGCCGTCTTGGTGCGCCCGGGGCGGCCCGGCGGGCGATGGCCGCGGTGCTCTGGGACGAGGGCGTGTCGCGGATCGACACGCTCGTCATCTCGCACGCGGACGCCGACCACTTCAACGCGGTGCCCGAGCTGCTCGAGCGGTTCAGCGTCGGCGAGATCGTCGTCACCGAGGCGTTCTGCCGCAGCCCATCCGGCGGCGTCGCCGACCTGCGTGCCCGGGCCGCTTCGCGAAGCGTGCCGATCCGGACGGTGCGGGCGGGCGACTCGTTCGCGGTCGATCCGCTGTGCCGCGTGCGCGTGCTGCGGGACGGTGCCGGGGCGGTCGTGGCTGCCGACAACGAGCGCAGTCTGGTGATGGCCGTCGAGGCGGCGGGGCGTCGGCTCCTGCTCACGGGCGACCTCGAGGGGCCGGCGCTCGCCGATTTCGTGGCGGCCGGCCCCGACTCGTGCGACGTGCTCGTGGCCCCGCATCACGGCACCCGCACGAGCCTGCCGGCCGACATCGCGCGCGCGACGCGCCCGGGCCTCGTGCTCGTCAGCGGCGTCGGTGGCCCGGCGTGGCCGGAGGTAAGTTCCGCCTACCGCACCGCCGCCGGCGATGCGATCGTGCTGAAGACGGGAGGCGAGGGCGCGATCGCGATCACGCTGACAGCGGCGACCGTGGACGTGTCGCGATACTCCGACGGCCACTGGCGAAAACTGCCCGCGGCCAGCAGTGACGGTCTCTGACCGTCGAATCCGCGCCGCATCGGCCGACCCTCACAAACATCTCACGATCGGGCCGTTTAACGATGCTCCCCCTTGATGGAGTACGATCCCGCCCTTGTCGGGATCCCCGTCAATTCCTGCCTGCCCCGCTTCCGCTGCCCGATCGTCCCGCCCTGCCCACCTGCCCGCGGCCCCGAGTTGGACCGCGTTTCCCTGGAGTCTTGTATGCGTCCCGTCAAGAGCGACCGCACACCTGCCCGTTCCCGGTCGCGGCGTACGTACGCCCGCTCGAGTCGCGTTCAGGCCCACGACCGCCGGCTGCTCGCGCTCGAGCGGCTCGAAGTACGTTCGATGTTGGCGAGTTGGTCGTGGAGTTTCGAATTACGCTACAGCGGTTATCGTCCGTCGCGGCCATACCAGCAAGTCATTGTCACGAGCCAGGTCGTCAAGCTCCCTGGGTCGATTGCCTTGCCGGCTGCCGTTTTTGTGGCGTGGAAGCAACGCCCTTCGGATGTGGTGGAGCCGGATGACTTCATCCGCCTGGACGGCAGAAAGCTGCCTAAAAACGGTAATCAGACGGTGACGTGTTCAAGCGGCAGTCTCACATTCGATCTGATCGACACCACGGGAGGCTGGTCAGAACACTGGGGTGTTGAACTGATTGTGGAACCAGGCGGCAGTGGTGGTTCCGGCGCCGTGCCGCCTCCGGACACCGTCTCCGAAGGCGAGGTCTTCGATCGCTGCCCGTCGCTGGGGCCGACCGCGAGCGACGGACTGCTGCGGTTTTACGAGGGTCCGGCCGTGTCCGGCACCGGTCTGGGCTCCACGTTCGGGCTGCAGCGTGACTCGACGGCCGGCTCGGGAACCCTCTCCTCGCCGTTCGGCAACGGCTGGTCGCGGACGGCCGCGCCGACGTTGGCGGTACACGGCACGGATCCGGCCAACCCCCGGTCCGTGTCGCTGGCCTTCGGCGGCACCGACACGCGCGTATTTCGCAACGTCGCTTCGGCCGGGTCGCCGCCCGTCTTCGAGCGGTCCAGCGGCCAGGGGTCGACCGACCGGCTGACGGTCTCCGGCGGCCAGTTCGTGTTCCGCACGGCAGCCGGCTCCACGTTCACGTTCCAAGGCCACGGCGCCGTCGTTCCCGCCGCCGCCCGCGGGCAACTGCTCTCGCGCGAGGATGCCTCGGGCAATCGGCTGCAGTATGCCTTCAATGCCGATGGTTCCACGGCCCAGGCCAGCACCTTCCTGGCGAGTCAGGCCACGGCCCAGGAAGTACACACCTACGCCTACCTGCCGGCGAGCGATCCGCAGAACGCGGGCAAGGTGCGCTAGATCGACGTCACCCGGGGCGACGGCACGCTCGTGCGCCGCGTCAGTTTCGCCTACTACGGCACCGGCTCGTCGTTCGGCACCAGCGGCGACCTGATGAGCGTCACGGTGCGGGACGCCACGGGCAGCCTGATCGACGCGCGGCACTACCGCTACACGCCTGCCGCCACCGGCTCGCTGCTGCAATACACATTCGACACCGACGCCGTCCGCCGGGCCACCGCCGCGGGGGTCAGCCTGGCGACGGCCACGAACGCGGCGGTCGCGCCGTTCGCCACCAACTTCTACGCCTACGACGCCCAAAACCGCGTCGTTCGCCACGACAAGCAGGGGGCCGGGTGTTCCGCCTGCACCGGGGGCATCGGGCAGTTTACATATGCCTACGCACCGAGCACGCGGCCGGTCACCGACGCCAATCGCGACTGGAGGAACCGGCTCACCGAGACCCGGCCCGACGGCACGCAGCGGATCGTGTATGCCAACGGCCGCGGCCAGCCGATGCTCGAGGTGATCCGCACCACCACCGGGGGCGTGACGACACAAGCCGGCACCTACACCCGCTACGACTCCCGCGGCCTCCCGGTCTAGGTCGCCAGCCCGGAGGCCGTCGCGCTGCCGGCCTCGCTGGCCGAGATCGAGCAGTATGCCGATCTGCTCAACGGAGCCAGTGGCAACTTTCAGTATGTCAGCGACGCCAGCGGCCTGATCGAGGTCACGAACTATGGCACGGCGACCACGGCGACGGCGACGACGCCCGGCGCGGTGGACCGCCTCGTGGAGAGCACGGCGGTGCGGCGAGGCGAGTTCGGCACGCCGCTGCTCCAGGAGGCGTTCACATATGTCGTGCAGTCGTCGGCCGGCTTTGGCTCGCTGCCGGTCGTCGCCTCCCGCACGACGTATCCCAATGCGACCACCGCTGGTGGCCAGACCACGACCGTCGTTTCCACGTTCGCCCCGGGCACGACGCGGATCGTGTCTCAGCGGACGACGCTGCCCGTCGTCGCCACCGCGCAAAACGGCTCGGGCACCGCCGCCGTCGTCGAAGCGGTCTTCGATGCCGCCGGTCGGGAGATCTGGTCGCGGGACGGCGACGGGTTCCTCCGGTATACGGAATACGACCCGGGCACCGGCGCGATCACCAAGACGATCGTGGACGTGAATACGGCCAGGTCCGCCGACTTCGCGAGTCTTCCCTTCGGCTGGGTCACGCCTGTCGGTGGCGGGCTCCACCTGACGAGCACGTTCGGCGTGGACGCGCTCGGCCGGACGGTGCGTGCGACCGACCCGCAGGGCAACGTGACCCTCACGGTCTACGACGACGTGAACCAGGCGGTGCGGGTGTATCCGGGCGCCATGATCTCGCGTTCCGCCACCCTGCCGACGGCCCCGGTCCAACTCACGCGCCGCGACGTCTCCGGCACGTACGCGGAGTGGCTGACGTACGCTCCGGGTCCGATCCAAACGTGGTCTGTGTCCGGCGGATCGCAGCCGCTCGGCACCGAGCCGATCACGAATCTGCAGTCGCTCACCCGGTCGCACTTCAACGCTGCCGGCCAGGTGATCGCCGTGGACCGCTACACGAACCTGGACGGCCTCGCCTACTCGGCCGCCACGGCCACGCTCGGCGTCGAGGGCGTGAACTATCTGCGCACCCGCTACGCCTACAACAACCAGGGCCAGGTGGACCGCGTCCAGAACCCCGCCGGCACGATCACGATCTCGACCTTCGACGGCCTGTCTCGAATCACGGGAAAAAGGAAAGAAAGGAAAAGGGCAGGCATGATCCTTTGATCCTTCCACGCCACGGCCGACACCCGGTTCATCTGGAGCCCGGTCTACGTCGATGCCTTGATCGCCCGCGACCACTTCTGCGTTTCCGTGTCAGCGCGTCGCCTCAAGTGGCGACGGGCATCTTGCCCGTCGAGGGAGAGCAAGCCCGGCCGCCGCGGCAACGAGCAGGAGCGTCGCCGGCTCGGGCACGGCCGTGATCGTCACGAACCTGCTCGAGCGCGAGGCCGCTCGCCTCAGGCTTTCGGCTGTCTGACGAGCAGCTTGAGCTCGGGCGTGAGCTGCTGCCAGAGCTGCGGATGCGCCTCGACGAGCCTGACGATGTCGGTGAAGTCTTTCGCCTGCTTGCTCTGCCGTCGCGTCGGCTCGCTCCAGGCCTTGATCTTCCCCGCCAGAGTGTCGTCCAGTGATGCAACCCGCATGAGAATCCCATGGACGTCGGCTGGAACGGCCCGCCCCGGAAAATCCCGATAGAACTCCTCGATCGAGAGCTGGACCGTCACTATGGATCGGCCCTTCAGATTGACCGACCACTCGAATCGTTCGCTCGTAAACCCAGACGCCTCGAGCATCCGCACGGCCTTGTCCACGGCATCGAGGGCGATCACCAGATCCACGTCGCGTGTGACCATCTGCTGCTCGGCCCAATGATTGACGGCGACGCCGCCGATGCAGCACCACGGCACGTCCGCCCGCTCCAGGCAGTCGACGAGCCGCATCACGTCGTCGGTGCCGCCGGACGTCTGCCAATCGAAAAACTGCTTGCCGGTCATGCTTGCCCTCGGCCGGATCATGCATCCATTCATCTCGATGGTATCGTCGGCGAAGGCGTGCGGCCAATGGGCGATTGTCCCCGCAGGCCGGCCGGCACCGGGCAGGAATCACCGGCGGCGGGCGGCCCAGCAGGCGAGCGTGCCCCCGATGCCGAGCAGCACGAGCGTCGCCGGCTCGGGCACCGCCGTGATCGTCACGAAGGCCTGCGTGCCGCTCGCCGGGGCGTAGTCGCTCTGGAAGATGAGCGGCCGGATCGCTGAGGGGCTGGCCGCATGGTAGGCGTAGCTATAGTCGATCTCCCAGACTTGGCTGCCGACGAAGAACCGGCTGCCGTCGGCCAGTGCGGTGCCGCCATAGGAGAGCAGGCCGCCGCTCCCCTGCCCTAGTTAGGGGCCAAGGGACAGGCATCATCCTCGACACTCGCCTCGCGGACGGCGGCGTCCGCCGGATCGACTCCGCCTACGACACCCTCGGCCGGCTGACGACGGTGACGTCGCGGAACGCCGTGACGGCCGGCAGCCCCGCCGTACTCCCGCTTCCACCGGTAGTAGGTCTGCTCGGTCACGCCAAGCTTCCGCACCACCCCGGGCACACTCTTTCCTTGAGCGAGCCCAACCTCGGCCTCGCGGAGCTTCCCAATGATCTGCTCCGCCGTGAACTTCTTCCCTCGTGGCATCTCTTGCCCTCCCTTGGTTTGCACCACCAGAGATTCTCTCTCTGGAAGTGGTGACGTTTAAGTGGGGCAGGTCATGAGGCGCGGGGTGGCGCGGACGGCCGCCGCGGCGAGGGCCTCACGCGCCACCGTCGCCTCTCGGAGACGGCGATCCGGGCCTCGCGGCCAGCCGCCGCGATCCAGATGGCGTCGAGCGACGGATCATCCATGAGTTCGGGGGTGCGCGATGCGGCGACCGACCACGAACGTGCCATGGGCCCGGCCCTCGATGTCGCCCGTCACGCCGCGCCGCCGGTCTCCCGTTTCCAACGCCAGGCTGCGGCTGCCAGCAGCGCGAAGTTGAGGAGCAGGAACGCGAAGAACTCCGTCTGGCCGCCCTGACCGAAGCCGTAGGAGTGGAGGCCGGCGCCGAGGAGGAAGTTCACGCCATACCACGACATCCCGATCACGGCCGCGCCGATCACGCTCCCGGCCGCCAGGCCGAAGGTACCGATCCAGCCGGCGTAGCGGCCGTGGAGGATGGCGATGTAGGCCAGCAGCGATACGAGCGCCCACACCTCCTTCGGGTCCCAGCCCCAGAACCTGCCCCATGACACGTCGGCCCACAAGCCGCCGAGGATCGTGCCCGCCGCCAGCAGCAGCACCGCCACCTGCATCGCCTTGTAGATGAAGCCCGCGAGCGCCGTGCAGGCCTCGGGAGCGGTCCGCCGGCCGGCCTTGCCCTCGCCGTAGCGGCCGAGCAGGTAATAGCCCAGCGACAGGCAGCCGAGTCCCCAGGCGAGCGCCCCGGCGGCGTAGCTCGAGACGATCGTGAGCACGTGGATCGTGAGCCAGAAGTTGTCGCGGAGCACCGGCTGCAGCGGGCTGAACTGCTTGCCGGGGATCGGAAAGAACCAGGCGATGAACGTGCCCGCGAAGGCGACGGCCGTGACCACCAGGCCGAACGAGCGGCGGGCGTAGGTCTCCGGCAACGCGGTGGCGAGATGGCCGCCGCGCCACGCCAGCGGCACCGTGACCAGCCCGAGGAGGGCGGCGAGCACCAGCCGCGGCAGGTACCAGACGGCCGGTGCCAGCATCCCCAGGCCCACCAGCCAGACGACGAGGTTGTTGAGGTTCGGCAGCGACCGGTCGACGTCGGTCTGCGGGAGGAGGTTGATGATCGTCCGGCCGCCGGCCGCGTAGGGGGCCATCGCCAGCACCCAGACGACGAGCGCGGAGAGCGCCAGCCGCGGCAGCAGCAGCGCCCACGAGGCCAGGCTCCAGCTTCCCGCGTTGAGCACGCCCAAGCGGCGGTCGTCGAGCGGCGTGGCCTCGCCCGGAAGCAGCGAGCCGAGCGGCGGCGGGAGGGCCGTCATCCTCCAAGCGTCCCCTGCCCCGCGGCGGCAGATCGGCGCCAGCAGGAAGCCGAGCCCGAGGAGCGAGAGGAAGAAGGGCACGTAGATCACGGTCTCGTACATGTTGGTCACCGGCGCCCAGCCCGTGATCGCCACGCGCTGCGCGAAGGCGTAGGCCGTCCAGCCGATCTCGGCGGCGAGGAGCGCCGTGCCGAGCCAGAACATCGGGGACCGGGCCCGGCCGAAGGCCAGGGCGAAGGCGAACAGCGCCAGCAGGCTCAACACCCAGGAGAGCCGGAACGGGTCGCTCTCGTTGTAGCGGGCCTCGCGTTGCATGCTGCCCGCGGGCGGGTAGGCCGTGTGCCGGAGAAGGTCGGCGTCGATCCGCTCGACCGGGAGCTTCGCCCGCAGCGGCTCGACGCCCGCGCCGAGCGTCCGCAAGGCGGCCGCCAGCCGGGTCGCGGCCGCGGCGGCGTCGCGATTCCGCGCGTCGCCAGCCGGTTCCGCGGCGACGGCCGTGAGTGCCGCGAACGCGGAACGCGCGTCGTTGACCGCCTCCGGAGGATAGCCGGTGAGCACATCGGTCGGCGCGTCGAGGAGCGTGGCGAGCGCCAGCCACGGCGGTGCGTCGTCGTCGGCGTTGCGTTCCGCCTCGAGCGGCTCCGCGTGGAGCGCGGGCACGACGAGCAGGCCGCCGCCGTCGTCGTAGAGCGCCTCGGCGAGCAGGCCGACGCGGTCGGTGAGCCGGGCCACGGCCCGCCGGGTGGTCGCCGGCAGGTCGGGCACGGCGTTGAGCCGGTCGAGGGCGGCCCGCAGCGCGGGGAACTTCGCCGCCGCGTCGGCCGTGGCGAAGCGGGTCGAGTCTCCAAGAGCCTCGGCGAGCGCGACGAGGGCGTCGTCTACGCCCTGCACGGCCGCGCCGGCATCGCCCGCGATCCGGCCGCGGAGCCCCCGCCATCCGCCGGCCGTTTGCTCGAAGAGCCGCACGAACCGCGAGCGGCCCATGTCGGCCGTCGCCGCCCGGAAGGTCAGCCGCCGCCAGGCCACGAAGGCCCGCCACAGTTGCTCGACCTTCGCATCGGCCCCCTCGAGTTGAAACTGCCCGCACGCGGCCATGGTCTCCCGACGCCGCTCGTCGATCGCCACGAGCCGCTGCCGCAGTTCTTCACAGTCCTCGACGTCGCTCGGTGCCGCATGCTTGAGCCGCTCGCGGCCGGACGGTGTGTCGGCGAACAGCGGAAGGCCCAGAAGCGCCCGCACCTCCTCGTGCTCGGCGGTGAGGAACGGAACGTCTTCCCAGGCCGCCGGCCGGGCCAGCCAATCGAGGAGCAGTTCATCGGCCTGCCAGCGGGCCGGCGTGCCTCCGGGGCCGGTCGCCAGTTTCGGAGTCTGCGCATGGCAGATCGTGTCGGCCATCCGCCGGGCGAACGTGTCGAGCGGCATGATCCGGCCGTCCTCGAGGACGGGAATCTCGCGCCACTCGCGCAGGGCGGGCGACAGCCCAGGCTGCGGTGCAGCGGAGGCTGGCACGGCCGATGCGGCGGGCGTGGCGGCGGAGGCGACGGTGGTCGCCAAGGCGGCGGCGGCAAGGAGGAGAGTCGTGCGCATCGCGGTGCTTCCGGGGTTCGAGAGGGCCGCGCGTCAGCGGCGGCGCGGTCCGAAGAAATACGCCTTCATGTAGAACATCGTGAAGATACCGATGACGATCAGGCCGCTGCCCGCGTACTTCACGCCGCGGCCGGGATCGTGGTTGACGGTGAGCACCGAGGCCTCGAGCCGCTCAGGCTTCTCCCGCGAGGATGCGGTGAACCGCTCGTAGAGATCGTCGCCGGGGAGCCACGGCCCCATGAAGCTCTCCTGAAAGAGCCGGTAGGAGCGGCCCGTCTGTGGATCGGAGAAGTCCACCGGCGCGTTCATCGTGATCGTGACCGGGTCCTTGACCAGCGCGCGGCCCTCCTTGGTGAGGAACTCGACGACGCTGGAGAAGTGCGAAGCCTGGCTGGTGCCCGGATCGAGCCGGCGTTCGAAGTTGTCGAGCTGCACGTCGAAGCCCACGTCGACCGCGTCGGGGAGGAGTGTCAGCGCGGCCGAGCGGGTCGGGGCCTCGACCACCCGCCGCTCCGCGGGACCGGGCTGCTCCTCGATCGGCTGGATCGGCATCCCGGCGATCCAAAACTCCTCGGCCCGGCCGTCCACGGTGAGCCGGACCTGCGCGGCCCGCCGCTTGGCCGACGGGGCCTTCGCCTTGTCGAACGGCAGCGGAAGCGTGGCGATCTCGAGCGTGTCGGCGGGCAGGAAGCGATCGACCCGCAGTTCGAGCTTGGCGCGCGGCATCTCGAAGGCGGGCACCGGGCGGCCGTCGAGCGGGAGCACGCCCGCCGTGGCGGTCGGAGCCTGCCAGCGGCGGTAGAGCAGCGAGAAGCCCGCCGGCGTCCGCTCGGCAGCGCCCGGGAGCCCCTTGGCCTGGACGACGTCGATCCGGCTGCGGGCCTTGCCCTGCATCCGCTCGGCGGCGTCGGCGACCTCACGTTCGATCCACAGCGTGCCGTAGACGCCCGCCCGTGGGGCGTGGATCGTGACCTCGGGAAGATCGGCGAGCACGACCATCTCCTCGGGCGGGCCATCCTTGCCGCGGCGGACCCGCACCCGCACGCCGGACAGCCGCGGCTCGAAGTCGTGCACCTCGACGAACAGCGGCGCCGCGCCCGACTCGCCGCCCGGGGCGAAGGCCTCCTTGCCGAGCACGTCGTCCACGAGCATCCGCTGGGGCTTTCCGTCACAGACGAGGACGAGCTGACCTTTCTCGCCGTAGCCGAGCGCCGGATCGGGCACGGCCGCCAGGAACGCTTCGGCCTCCGCCGGCGACGCGGTCTTCCAGAAGACGACGGTGCCGCCGCCCGCCTGCTGGCGGTGGCGGACCGCCGTGGCCCGCAGCGGGTCGGGTTGCCAGGCGAGATCGACCGGAAACCACATCCGTCCCGAGGGGGCTCCCGCGAAGTCGTCGGTGCCGAGCCGCAGCTTCACGCCGGGGGCGAGCGCCGCGGTCGAGTCGGCGTAGAAGTCGAGCACTTCCAGCCGCACGCCGTCGGCATCGTGGATCACGCCCCTGTCGCGCGGCGTCAGACCCCAAGGGAACCAACTCCGCGTCGTGCCGTACTCCGACCAGTTGAAGGGGCCGGAGCGGAACTCGATCGGGCCGATCGCGTCGCGGTTCCCGCCCGCCTTGGACTCGAGGTCGATGCGGAAGTGGTGCGAGTCCTCGAAGGCCCGGCTGCCCCGCTCGCCTTCCAGGAGCGGGATCTGGGCGTCGATGCCGCCGCGTTGCGACATCAGGCAGCCTGCCAGGAGCACGAGCAGGCCGATGTGCGTGATCACGAATCCCGTCTGGTGCCGCTTCCAGGGGAAGCGGATGGCGGCGGCGCAGAAGATGCTGACCGCCAGGAGGGCGTTGAGGAGCGTGAACCACCAGGTGTTCCAGACGCCGAACTTCACCGCCTCCGTCCCAAACCCGCTCTCCACGAACGTGCCCAGGCCGAGCACGATGGCCAACAGCCCGATCAAGACGACGGCGAACTGGAGCGACGCGCAGAACTCGTAGGCCCGCAGGAGGATCCGCAGGGGGGCGGGCTGGTCGGGCGTGGCGAGCCGGTGGCGGGCCATGGGCGAGCGGGCTGGCGGGCAGGCCGGCGGAACTCGGGCGTCCGGCCCACGTGAATCGTAGCAGGACGCCGCCGGCCGGCCGCGGAACCTACCGCCAGCCGAAGGTTTCGGCCATGGCGTTGAGCAGCGGGTTGGCCAGCGTCGGCCCTTCCGGCGACCCGATCGTGCGCACCAGGTCGTACATCACGAAGCCGCCGAAGAGGAGCAGGAGCGAGCAGCACACCAGCCCGGTGATCTGCAGGGCGCTGAACGGCGTCTCCAGCGAGTACGCGCCGGGTTCGCCGCCCAGGATCACCGAGGCGCTGTCGCTCGACAGGTCCTCGGAGAAGGCGGAACCCTCCCCCTCGATCGCCGCGCCGAAGAAACTCGAGTCGCCGGTGTCCTCGGTGGCGATCACGACCGAGGCGCTCTCGTCGTCGGTGGTGTCGCTGCCGAGCTGGAACTCGTCGCCGCCGAGGCCCGAGCCCCCGCTGACCACCGACACGCCCGACGCGCCACTCGCGGACGCACCGCCGAGGTCGATGCCCGACATCTGCACGTCGCCGTCTTCGAGCGACAGGCCGCTGTCGAGGGCGCCGGAGAGTGCGGCGCCGGCGCCGGACGCGGCGGACAGCCCGGCGATCGAGCCGAGACCGCCCGATCCCTTGCCGAGGTCGCCGAGATCGAGCGTCAGGCTGCTGCCGGCGGCCGAGCCGCCGCCGGACGGAGCCGTGCCGCGGGCGAGCGATGGAGACGAGGCGCCGATGATCGATTCGAGGGCCAGGTCGTCGCCGTCGAGCACGCCGCCGCCTGCCTTGTCGCCGAAGACGACATCCTCGCCACCGAGCGACGGCACCGAGAGTCCCGACGCGGCCGCCTGGCCGGCCTCGCCGCGCACGATCGTCTGCGAGGCGCCCTTCGCCTCGGGTGCATCCGCGAAGATCGAGTCGGTGCCGTCGAGCGGATCGCCGAGGGAGATCTCCTCCGCGGCCCCGGCGCCGTTGGTCGGCAGATCGAGCTCGAGGTCCAAGTCGCCGGACTGCGAGTTGTCGTCACCGAGGTCACGGGCCACTCGGTCGATGTCGTCGGCCTTGAACTTCACCGACGCGCCATCGCGCATGGGAAAGAGCTTCTTGCGGTCCACGAGGCGATTGACCTCGTCGACACTGACGCCCAGTTGGCGGGCGGCTTCTTCGAGCGACAGGAATCTTCCGGCCATCACGGGAACGTCCCTCGGGGGCAAAGCAGCCTCCTCTCGGGATCGACAGGGGCCGCACCTGCATTCTACGTCCAGCCGCCCCGGATCGTGCGACCGGCATTCCCGGCACGACCGGCCCCCCCAGTGTGAGCCCGCTCCGGCGGCCGGCCTCGGACGGCTAGCAGACTGTGGAACAAGTCTGCCCGAGCAGGATGCGTGGGCCATCGACCCAGGAGACCCTCGGCGTTTCCTGCGGTCGATCAAGTGGACAAAGGCCATGGAGGGCTTTGTCCACGGACAGCTAGTTCGCCAACTGAAACACGAAATGGTTCGGGCCGCCGGCGCTCACTTCGGCCGTGAGTCCGGATGCTTCGAACGAGGCGTACCGCGTGGGAATCGCCGACGTGGCGGGAACCGCCGCCGGGGCCGCGGGGTCTTCAAGGAGTGGCATCGCGATCCGCACCCGGTGTGTGCCGGCCACGGCTCCGTCTCCCTCGCGGAAGGTCTTGAGTCCGAACCGCCCGTCTGGCCCCGTGAATCCCACAGCCTGGTGCGTGTGCACGACCTCAGGCCGGGCAGCGTCGGGGATCTCGATGGTGAAGTTCACGAGCGCTCCGACGACCGGCTGGCCACGATGCTCGACGGCTCCCGTGCACGAGAACGTCGGCGGACGGGCCCGGCTCCAGGCGTCTTCGTAGTGGGAGGAGCATCCGCAGGCGGCTACGGCGGCGAGGCAGGCGATCAGGCGAATGGTCGGAGGCATGGTGGTCATGGCTCGAAATACGCGGCATCGCCACCGGAGCGGGTGGCCATCGCGCCCCACACGCCATGCTGGCTGGGAGTCGAAGCCGAGGTGGGCAACGGCGCCCCGCCAAGGCCATAGGCGATGTTCTCGCTGATGAACCGCGTCGAGCCGTCGGCGAACACGGCGTGCACGCCGCCGACATGGCGGCTGCGGGCGGTGTCGCCCCCCTTGGTGCAGGCAGGGCCATTGGGCGGCAGCCGAGCCACGAACGACGTGTTCAGCGACAGCCCGTCGATCCAATCCATGCCCAACACAAGGGACCGACTGCTGATGGTGAACACGGGTGAGTTGGTGCCTGGCTGGACGTACTGGCTGCCGTTGAACGATGCCAGGCACGACGCCAGGTCCGATCCATGGTGGACGTTCGTCGCGTCCCACTTGTTGATGACGGGATCCGTCGGCTTGCCGGCCTGGCGGACGCACTCCGAAAGCGCCAGCGTGTTGCTTAAACCGTCCTTGACGCTGCCGCCGGTGATCCGACTGTTGGAGCCGAACATGCCGCGCACGATGGGGGCCGCGACGACGCGGGTCGCGTTGTCGTTCTGGTCGATGTAGGGGCCGGTGAACTGGCAGTCCTGGTCCTTCTGTTGGCCGACGAAGGGAAAGACGGCGCCGTAGTCGTACCGAAAGTAGTTCGTGGGCACGACGTCGCCGGCGTTGAACACGTAGTTGAAATGCCGCGGTTCGCCGGCCGGCACGTCGGACGGGCACAGCAGGTAGGCCGGCGCCTGACGGAGTTCCGTGGGCACGTTGTCGATGCTGAAAGTGCCGTTGCCGATCCGGTCGTGGAGGGCCGTCTGGTCCATGAAGGGCAGCATCAGCACATGGCCGCTCATGGCGCCGACGCCCCGGTAAGTGGATCCGTCGGGGAGTTTGTCGCCGGGGGCGGGCGTGCCGCCGGAAGTGGCGTAGTTCGACGACAGCCGGCCACCTTTGCTCGGCGGGAAGGCGGCGTTGGCGGCGTCGTAGCCTTGGATCGCGATCCCAATCTGCTTGAGATTGTTCATGCACTGCGCCCGGCGGCCCGCCTCGCGGACGGATTGCACCGCCGGCAGGAGCAGCCCCGCCAGCAGCGCGATGATCGCGATCACCACCAGCACCTCGACGAGCGTCATGCCGGATCTGCAACGCTTCATCGGCTCACCGTTTCTATCGTGCCCTCGGCGGGCGAGGTGACAGCCCCGGACCTCATGCATTGTGCTTCAGTGGCGGCCCGGAACCAACGGACGAAAGTACGGGATGCCACGTGAAAGCGAGCGAGGGCGGGCCTAGCGGGCCCGCCCTCGTGCAGATCACGGGAGGATCATGTGTGGGTGCCGTCAGAGCATTCAGGCCGCCCGAGAGGCACGCCGACGCCTCGCCACCGACCAGCCGGCCAGCGCGATGCCGCACGAGGCGAGCGCGAGTGTGCCCGGCTCGGGCACCGCGGAGACGTACATGCCATAGTATGTCGAGTTCGAGCCGGCATCGTAGATGACCGCCGGTGTAGCGCCGGCAAGGCCGCCCGTCAGGCCCGAAGTGTTCGCGCCGATCTTGTTCGCCGAGATGAAACTGTTGAGGGAACTCTGCTGGTCACCCGCCCACTTGATGGCCCAGTAGATGCTGTCGTGACTTTCGGCCGTGCCGAGGTAGCTGAAGCCAGTCGGATTGTTTTGGAACGTGGCAAGGATGCCGTTGCCGTTGGCGAGAGTGTCGGCGATCGTGAGGGCCGCCGAGTTTGCACGCGTCAGGATGAGGCCCGAGGACGTGTCGCTGACAAGAATGTTCAGCCGCCCAGAGTTGTTGACGTTGAAGGTCGCAGTCGAGCCCGACGTGAACATCGTGCGGTTCAGTTCCATGAGGCCCTCGACGCCGGTCGTCGTGGTATCGCCGATGTCGGTCTGCGCCGACGAGGTAACGCTCCCGCTGCCAAACTTGACGGTTCCCGTGGAGTCGCCACCGTTCCCCACGCGAAGCCATGTGGACACGGTGAGCCCCGTGCCCATCGAGCCGCCGCCCATATCGAGCGTGCCGTAGCCGCCGGTGCCGGCACTGTCACGGGTGCCAACATAGAGGTAGGGGATGGCCCCTTGCAGGATCATGTTGGTGCCGGTGACCGAGCCGGTGCCGCCGTCGTAGCCGATGTAGGCCGCGGTGATGTTCCAGTTCATCGTCCAGCCGCTGCCGACCGCGAGGCTACCCGAGCCGGCACCGCGACCGATGTTGAACGATCCGTTGCCGCCCGAATGATCGATCAGGCCGCCATTGATTCCAGAGAGGTTTACCGTCGAGGTCTTGGTGGTGGTGTTCGATCCGGCGCCGATGTTCAGGGTGTTCGTGTAGGCGGTGAAATTGCCGCCGGTGCCGGCGGTAAATGAACTGCTGGCCGAGCCAGTCAAGGTCGCATAGCCCAGTGACATCTCGGCCCGCGCCCCCGATGTGCCGATGTTGAACGTCCAGTTATCGCCGAACGACATGGTCGAGCTCGCGACACCGGTGGTGTTGGCGTATCCGGCCCGCAGGCTGGCGAAGGTCAGCGAGCCGTTGTCGGAGTCGGCCATGTTCAGATTCGCGGCGGCGTTGAACGTCGATTCGGCGTATCCGACGGTGCTCAACCCGGTGAAGCCCAGCGTCGTCGTGAGCGAACTGGTGCCGATGAGCGTGCCCGCAGCCGCCGCTGTATTTGCGTAGCCGAGACGCAGCAGTTGGGAGCCGGCCTGCGGCGCCAGGAAGGTGCCGTTGGAGAGTTGCATCGCACCCGTTGCGTTGCTCCCGATTTCGATCTGCGAGAATGACCCGAAAGCCAGTGTGCCACTGTTGATGTTGATCGCGTGCGTGCCGGTGCTATTGGTCACGTACAGCGCCCAGAAGTTGTTGCTGTAGGCATTGGCCGTGCTCGGGCCGACGCCCGTATTGTCAAAGTAGCGATACACGCCTGGCGTGCTCGTCCAGTTGGACAGGTTTGACCAGAGGCCGTCACCACCACCGTTCGTCCAGGTCTGCGCGTGCGCGGCCGGCGTGATGACAACGCTCACTGCGAGCAAGACGGCGGCGGGCAGGCAAACGCGAGGGAAACGGGAGCCAGCATTGCGAAGCTTGGTGAAAACCGAGACGTTCATGGAGATAGCCCCTTTTGCGGATTGCTATGGGCCGAGGCGAATCCCGCGTCCCACCGAGAGACAGTATTTCAAGCCCGGGCGGGAGCCACCACGTACCTAGGTACGGGGGCACATGAATCGGATTCTTGCGATAACGAAAGACCATGAACGTGGGTTTCGCTGCGGAATTTCCACGGTTTCAGTCCCCGCCCCGGCCCGAGGCCTTCAACAGCCCCAGATCGAACCCCCGGGCCACGGCCCCCGCCCGGTCGTGGGCGTGGAGCTTTTCCAGGATCCCGGTCACGTGCCCCTTTACCGTCCGTTCGGTGATGTTCATCTGGTCACCGATCTCGGCGTTCGTCAGCCCCTTGCGCATCAGGCTCAAGACCTCGAGTTCGCGGGGCGTGAGGCCGCAGGTTGGCGTCACGGGTTGGCGGCTGGAGATCCCCTGCTGGATGCCGGTCTGGCCGCGGTGCACGGCGCGGACGGCCGACACCATCGTCGCGCGGTCTACGTTCTTCGACACGTAGCCGCAGGCACCCTCGCGCAGGGCACGGGCCGCATCCTCGGCCGCGTCCGACGACGTGAGCACGATCACGCGGGCCGTCGGCGTCTCATGTCGCAGCCGCCGCAGCGTCTCGAAACCGTCGATTCCGGGCAGGTTGAGGTCGAGCAGGCAGACGTCGGGCCGGCAGCGGCGCACCACGTCGAGCCCCTCCTCGCCCGTGCTCGCCTGGCCCACCACCAGGAAGTCGGACTCCATCTCCAGGAGGTTCGCCAGGCCCGCCCGCAGCAAGGGATGGTCGTCGATCAACAGGAGGCGGATCTTGCCGGCGGACGTCAAAATCGCCATCGCGCACTCCCACAGTGAAGGCGATGCATTGGACCGCCGTCCGCGCCGTCTGACAGCGTACCATCGTACGGGTCAGGTCGTGGCCGATGGCGATGCCGCGGCCCGCGTCGCGGCGACCGGCACGACCACGCGCACGCTCGTGCCGGCGCCCGGCGTTGACTCCAGAGCGAGGGTGCCCCCGAGCCGCTCCGCCCGCTCCCGCATGCCTTCGAGACCAAAGTGGCCCTGTCGCGGCCCGGGCTGGCTGCCGATCGTGAACCCCCGGCCGTCGTCGCGCACCGTCAATTCCACGCGGCCGTCGGCCGGCATGAAGGCGAGATCGACGTCGATGCGGCTGGCAGCGCCGTGCCGGAGCGCGTTGAGCATCGCCTCCTGGGCGATCAACAGCAGGTTGCCGGCGACAAAATCCGCCACCGCCGGCAGGGCCGCGCCGTGGCTACGGACGGTGATCGCGGTCTCGTGGCCGCCCCCGACCTGCTGGGCGAGGTCGGCGAGGGCCTCGGGGAGCGGTCGGTTCGACGGCGCGGCCGTCCGCAGGGCCCACACGGTGCCCCGCAGCTGCTGCACGGCATGGCCCACCATCTTCTCGGCGACGGAGAGCTTCTCCTCGACCTTCCCCTGCGGCTGCGCGAGCGCCCCGCTGCAGACGTTCAATTGGTAGCCGATGCCCGTCACGGTCTGGAGCACCGTGTCGTGGAGGTTGGCCGCCAGCCGGCTCCGCTCACGGAGCGTGGCCTGGTATTCGACGGCCGCCTCGCGCCGGGTCTGGCGCTCGGCCGCGAGCTTCTCCGCCTGCCGGGCGACCTCGCGGCGAAGCAGCACCACCCAGCCCACGGCGGCGGCCAGGCCGAAGGCGAGCCCACCGAGGGCGATCGCCAGCCGGCGCGGCGTCCACCACGACGGGCGGCGGACGACCCGCAGGTCGTCCTGCGACCGCAGGATCACTTCCAGCGACTCGGTCTCCGGGTTGACGACGGACTCATAGAGCTCCGCCAGGCTCGTCATCCCGAGTTCCACCACGCCCGTCACCTCGAACTCGGTGTCCGGCTCGAGCGCGGTCAAGACGGCCGGATCGCCCGCCATGCCCTTGGCCAGCCGAGAGGTGAACGTCGTGCTGCCGGCAGTGAGCGTGAACAGCCAGTCGTCGCCGGATCGCTGCCGCTCGACGAGCGTCGCTGGAAACGTGACGAGCACGCCCGAGTAGTTGCTCGGCTGCGAGATCTGCCCCAGGGCCGAGGCCGCTCGCAGGATCGTCCGGATCTCGTCGGGGGCGACGCGGGCGGCCGCGGGCGGCGGGCCGGAGGACGTGCGCTCGACGATGCCGTCCACGATGCCCGCGATCCGTCGGTCCATGTCGACGAAACCGGCCACCCGGACCCGATCCCCGATCGCGAGGCCGTCGGTCTGCATGACGGCCACACGCACCCCGGTGAGCCCTTCCTGGAGATAGATCGCCCGGCCGGGCACGATGCACGT
Organism: Pirellulales bacterium; assembly: GCA_044358905.1. Classification (GTDB taxonomy): domain Bacteria; phylum Planctomycetota; class Planctomycetia; order Pirellulales; family UBA1268; genus QWPN01. Next base: position 25,885 of record JBIKND010000003.1, read on the forward strand.
GACGGTGCCGATCGTCTGGATCCGATGGCGGCTCGGGGGGGACGAGCGGTAGGTGCCCAGGGCATCGAGCGGCACCAGCGGCGACTCGAACGGCGAGAACGGGGCCGGCTTCACGATTTCGATGTCGTCCGCCGCCGCGATGATGAACTGCGGGAGCAGGAACTGGCCGCGGCTGTTGCGGGCCGCGGCGGGGAGGACGACCGCCCGAATGCTCGCATCGACGAGATGGTCGGGTCGCTCGGGCACGAGCCGCTTGTTGATGCCCAGCCGCAGCCGCTGGCCCACCATGTCGAGCATCAGCCGCCACTCCTCGCCGGCGTCCTCGCAGCCCTGGGCGATCACCTCCTCGTCGCGGCCGATCTCGACGCGCACGGCATTGTCCCCTCCGCGGAGCACCCTGTCGGCGTCGAACGGCACGGGCTCCGGCAACGACGCCGTGCCGATCAGCGTCACGCCCGCCGGGTCGGCCTGGAGCCGCGGTGCGAAGCCGCCGCGGTCGACGACGCCCACGACCTCGAGGCGGCTGCCGAGGCCGATCGGTTGCCGCGCGCCATCCCGGCCGGCGACGAGCATCCGCCCTGCCTCGTCACGGTCCAGCCCGATGCCCACGACCCACAACGCGTGGCGGCCATCCTGGATGACGGCGCCGAAGTCGCACAGCGTGACCGTGCCCTGGACGCGGACGCGGATGCCGCGTGCCAGATCCGCGGCCGGCAGGGCCAGCACGTCGGCGATCGAGAGCATCGACTCGTCCATCGGGACCGGACGGTCGTCCGGGGCGGCCGCGGGCAGACCACCGGCCCTGATCAGGAGCGCGACAGCGAGCAGGAACCGCGGGCCGGTCATCGGCGGGATCCTCGTGCGGAAGCCGGGAATGCCCCCATCGTACTCCGGCGGCCGGCCGAGGCCCGGGGCCCATGCCGCCTCACCGGGCGGCGGCCCGCACGTTCAAGGTCGTGACGTCGCGGATCTGGTCGGCCCGCGACTGGATCGTGAGCACGTCGCCACGGCCGGCTTCCTGGAGCACGTTCTCCAGGCTCGAGTCGACGAGCGAGCCGCCGACGAGGACGGCGTGCTTCGACCGGGACATGACGTTCCGGACCACGATCCGCGACGTCTCGCCGGGAACGGCGTTGCCCCCGCCCCAGTCGGCGTCGCCGATTTTCACGGCAGCCCGGCAGACCACGTCGTCGGGCGCCGTGTCCACGAGGCCGTCGACGAGAATGGCGTGCATGCCCACGCCCGGGGCGTTGAGCAGGCGCACGATGTGATGGCCACCGCGGGAGTAGCCGCGGACGTTGCGGATGATCACGTCGCGGATGTCGTCCTGGTCGCCGCCGCGGTTCTTGGCGTCGGTGGCCATGTGGGTGGCCATCGCGCCGGCTGCATGATCGGCGAACGGGATCGCCGTCAGGGCGACGAGATCGTCGCCCACGTGGCCGGTGATGTTCTCGATCAGGATGTCGTGGCAGCCCATCCGCAGGTCGAGGCCGTCCTGGTTCACGATCGTCTGCTGCACGCCGTCGATCGTCTTCGAGCCGGTGGAGGCGAAGTCGACGTCGCGGATGGTGCCGTGGCTGCACCGCTCCAGGGAGATCGCCCAGCAGTGCGAGTCGCGGATGGTGAGGTTCTGGATCGAGAAGCCGTCGACGAAGGCGAGCAGGATGCCGTGATTCCGCCAGTCGCTCGTCTGGCTCTCGGCCGCCACGCCAGAGTCGGTGCCGTAGGAATGCTTCCCCACCGTCTTGTTGCCGTCGCCCGTGGCCCGGGGGCGGTCGGCGCCTTCCAAGACCGCGGTGCCGAGGCCGCGAATGTGCACGTTTTTGATCGGCTTGACGTCGGTGACGCCCAGGCCGCAGTTGGCCGAGCGGATCAGGTTGTCGCGGCAGCGGTCGGAAAGCTTGACGCGACAGTTGTCGAGCTCGAGCACCGTCCCCTCGCGGACGAGAATCGCGGAGTCGATGAGCCAAACGGCCTTGTCCTTGCCCTTGGCGTTGACCGGCGGGATCACCACGCGGCGGCCGGCCGCGGCTTCGATCGCCTTGTTGATTCGTTCCACGTCACTGCCCGCGAACTCGTCGGGCGTGATGCAGACGGTGGGCGGGTCGGCGGCGCGGGCGGCGGGCATGCCGACCACGAGGCTGGCGGCGAGGCACGCGAGCCAGGCGGGAACGCGGGTCGCGCGGCGACGAGTTGATCCGAGCATGACGGTTTCCTGGGAAGGGGCGGAGAACGCTCCGGTGCTTTACGGCGTTGGCACGAGCGCGATCTCACCTGGCACGGAGGCGTCGATCTGCCAGCCGGCGGGCAGTCCCGCGGCCTTGGCGAACGAGCCCGTGATGCCGGCGAGGCCACGCAAGAACACGAATCGGCCGGGCTTTTCGGGCACGGAAGCGACCGTGAGCTTGGCCGCGTCAGCGATCACGACCCCGCCGCCCACGGTGAGCGGCTCGGGGATCCCGCGGGCATCGACAAAGAGCCCGCCACCCGGGCCGATGAAGAGGTTACCGGCGATCCGGCCGGCGCCGCCCACGGTGCCCTCCTCCACGAGCGTGTCGCCGAAGTGTCTGTTGGCCGCCGCGAATACAAGCGTTCCGGCGCCGCGCTTCACGAGCCCCATGTCGGCCTGGCCGGCGAGCGGGGCGGCGAGCACCGCACGGTCGGCGGTCGAACTCGGATTGTCGATGACGACGATCGTCCGCGCCGGGCCGCCGCGCGGCACGGGCTGGGGCGCGGAGGGGCCGTCCTTCGAGCGGGCACCGAAGACCACCGTGCGCGCCGGCTCCGCCGTGCCGGCCACGCCCTGGCCGCCCAGGTCGATCGGGTTTTGCATCACGAGAGCGGCGTCGGCCGACCGCGACCCGAACACGAGCGGCTGACCGTCGGCCACGAAGCCGCCCGCGGCCCAGAGGAGGGTCGCCCCCTTGCCGCCGAGGTTTACCGACCGCGGGCCTCCCTTCGCGGCGAAGCCGCCACCGGCCCCGCTCGGCCCATCGGCGGCGAAACTGATTTCATCGCGGACAGGGCGCGGCGCCGTCGAGAGCGACGCCTTGAAGTCGCCCGCGGCGAGCTCCAGCACGCCGCCGGAGAGCGCCACGCCGCAGGTGCCAAGCGCGCCCGAGTCGGCCAGCCGCACCGCCCCCTCCCGGATCCGCAGCAGGTTGCCCCACTCGGGATTCGGCCCGGCGAGGACGAGCGTCGCCGGACCAGTCTTGTCGACGACGTAGTTCTCGGCGTTCTTGATCGGGCCGGCGAGCGTGAGGTCGTGCTCGCCGGTGCACGTGAAGCCGCGCGAAAAGATCCCGCGCTTGATCGTCCGCGGGCCGCCGTGGGCTGCGAACACGGGCGGCGTGCCGCTGATCCCGATCTCGCCCCCCGCCGGCCCGAGTGCGTCGTCAGCGCCGACCTCGATCCGCACGCCCTTGGAGGTGAGCCGCGTCAGGCCGGCTTCGCTCGTGCCCAGGATCCGCACCACGGCGCCCTCCTCCTCGGTGGTGATGGAGAAGTCACCGGGGCCCGCCACGCCCTTGGCGAGCGCGAGGGTGACGCCCTTGCCGGGCGCCAGCGCGGGGCCGAAGTTCTGGCCTCCCGCAACGGTGCCGGTGAGCTTGAAGTCGCCGCCGGCGAAGGCGAGCGTGGCGCCGGCAGGCTGGCGGAAGTCATTGGCGAGCGCGAGCTCCTTGCCGGCGGCGTTGGTGAACGTGGTCGTCTTGGCATACTCGGTCACGATCGGCTCGGCGCCGAGTTCGTTGTTTTCCTTGACGGTGTAGGTGCGGCCCTTGTCCGTCACCGTGAACGCCGGCGGCGCGGCCTCGCGCTGCTCCCGATCCTCGACGACTTCGAACGAGATGCCGGGGAGCGGCACGACGTTCTCCTCGCGGCTCATCGCGACCGGCCCCCCGCCGAAGGTGATCGTGACCGAGCGAGCGACGGGGTCGGTCTTGGCCGCGACCGATTCCCAGCCCGCCGCGGGCGTCCGCAGCCGCACGGCCAGGCCGTCGCCCCGGTCGAGCACGACCTCGATTCGGCGATCGCTCGGCAAGGCGTCGAGCGCCGCGGCGAGCCCCGCGACGTCGGTGCTGCCGGCCTCGTCGGGAGGCATCGCCCGCGGTCGATCCTCGGCCGGCTGCGGGGCCACGGCGACGGTCACCTCGTTTGGCAGGCTCAGGGGCACCTGCTTCGGTCCGCTCCCGGTGTCGATCGTGAGCAGGGCTGCCGTGGGCTCGGGCACGGCGAGCGTCCAGGCCGACGGAAACCGCGACTCGACCGGCATTCCCGGGGCGTTGTAGAGCTTCTCGCCGATGAACCGGCGGCCGATCGCGAGCGTTGCAGCGTCGGGCGCGAGCAGCAGCGACCGCGTGAACCGCTGCATCTCGAGCTGGTCGAACCATTCGTGGTTTTGCAGCGACTGCGTGACGTCGAGCCGGCCGGCGGCTGGGGCGGCGGTCGTGGCCCGCCAGGCGCAGGCGCCGCTCGGCCAGTCGAACTGGGGAAACCGCCCCGCCAAGAGTTCCTTGCCGGTGGGCTTGTGGACGATGCTCGTGATCGCCGCCAACTGGTTGGGGCAGACCTCGACGGCGAGCCGCGGGCTCGCGAGCGGCACGAGCTTGCCCCCCGCGCCCCGCTGAAACCAGAACCGATACATGAAGGCCGCGCCCGACTCCTGCATCCCGGCCTCGGACCGGGCCGTGTCGATCCGCGCGACGTGGGCCGGCAGGGCCGGCGACGTGCCGGTCACGAGCCAGGCGCTCTTGTCGCGCGGATCCTCGACCCGGTGGAGCGGCACCTTCTCGGGCGGATAGAAGTAGCCGCCGGGCTGCGTGGGCACGCCCGCGGCCGCCACGATCGCCAGCTGGTCGGTGGCAAACGCCCGGGCGAAGGCGATCCGCTTCGCGAACTCGGGGTCGGTGTCGGTGGCGGCCGCCGCCTCGGCGCGGTCGAGCAGGTCTTGCATTCGGGCGAGCGTGTCGGGCTTGTAAAGGCCCTGGAGCATGGCGTGGGCGTTGGCCGTGCCGCCGTCGCAGGCGTCGGAGGCGTAGCCGCTCATACGCCGGACCTCGTCGATGAGCCGCAGGTATTCGGCGAGGATCGGCGCGGCCTTGGGGCCGTAGTAGCCCACGAGGAACTCCCGCACGAGCGGCTCGACCGCGGCGTCGGAATTCCACATCAACTGCAGCCAGACCCACTGCTTGAGCCAGCCCCAGTTGACCGGCCCGGTGGTCTGGAGCGCGACGCCCGCGATCCCCGCGTCGCGCCAGAAGCGGACGTTGTCGGCCATCGGGTAGAGATTCGGCCACTCGACGGTCTGATCGACGAAGTTGCTGGACCAGTGCCAGATCGTGACCCGGCCTGGCGCGAGTCGCGGCCACGCGACACAGGCCTGTTCATAGGCCTTGGCCCGTGGGTTGCCGGGGATCGCATTGAGCATGTCGGCGTTGCTCGAGACGATGGTGACCCAGAGGTTGGGGTGCGGCTTCACGGCCGAGGGAGCCTGGAGCGTGCCGGCGTAGGCGAACGTGACGAGCTGATGCCGTGGGAACTCGGCGGCGAGCGCCGCGAGGATCCGGTTCAACAGCACGATCACCGTGCCCGATTCGCCGCCATTTTCCCGGGCCACCTTGCGGCAGGAGTCGCACTCACAGGCGACGAAGCCGTCGCCCTGGCCGACGGGGATGGGCGCGTGCTCGGGCACCTTCCGGGCCCGGATCTCGGCGCCGATGTTCGCCGCCATCGCCTTGGCGAGGTCGGGGTTGGTGTAGCAGAGCCCGTGGAGCCAGTGCTTCTGCCGCTTGCCGCCCGTGAGCACGTACCACTCGGGATGCCGCGGGGCGGTGTCGTCGGGGGAGGCCGGCGGATCGAACCACTTCGCGGGGGGTGCCCAGTCGTAGAAGTTGTGGCGGGCCACGATCAGGTCGTCGGGCAGGCCGCCGCCGCGGTTGGCGAGTTCCCAGGGATCGGGCTTGCCGTCCCGCGCGAGAAACACCGAGCGGATCGGGATCGCCGGCTCGGCGACCTGCTCGAAATCGGGCAGCGCGAGCGTGGCCGACTTCGGCACGAGCGTGACATCGGGAGTCAGGCAGCGCACACCCAGTTTCTCGGTGAGCAGGCCATTGATCGCGTAGATGAGTCCGCGGGGCGTGCGAGCGGTGAGCGCCAGGCGGTCTTCCGAGGCCGATAGCCGATAGCCCTGGAGCGCCGTGGACCTGGCCGACAGGCCCGGAATCGCGTCGGCGAGATCGAGTTCGATCCGCGGCTTCCCCGCCGCTTCGCTTGCTCGCTCCACGATCGGCAGCGTGGCGCCGGTGATCTCCCGGAGGCGATCCCGCAGGAGCGCGGCCTGCTCGGCGTGGCCTCCCGAGACGATCGTGGCGACGGCCGCGCCGTCGCGGGCGATCACGAACTCGCCGCGGGCTGCGGGCCAGGCCGTGACGGAGGCCGCGACGACCAAAGCGAACGCTGCGCAGCGTCGGCGGCGGGAACTCGGGCTGGTCATGCGGGTCACTCCTCGAACCGCAGCGGGGCGAAGTCGGCGGTGTTGGAGTTGAAGCCCCCGTACTTGGCGTTCATTTTCGAATGCTCGCGGTGGCCATCGGCCTTGCCCGTGCCGCTGCGGCAGCGGGTGAATTGGCCGAGCCAGGAAACTCCCGTCGCCGGCGGCTTGGCGCCGGGCAGCGCGGCCAGCGGCACGAACACCTCCATCGACCAGAAGTCGGGGCCGAGCGCCTTGGCGAACTTCAGCCCTTCGCAGGTCCAGCCGGTGTCGGCCTCCCAGGCATCGTAGAGCCCGCCGCCGGCCGTGAGGATCAGCTGGGCCGCCTTGCCGCTGCCGGTGCCGCTTGGCTCGAGGAACACTTCCAGGCAGTCCTGTCCCCAGAGGCCGCCGTCGTCGCGGCTGGCGTTGTCCATCAGGAGCTTGTCGGGGTTCGGCTCGGAGCAGCGGAAGCCGAACGTCACGCCGTCGCCGGTCCAGACGGCCTTCACCCACGTCGGCTTGCCCGGCTCGGCGTCTTCGCCGTCTTTCACGTGCCGGCGAAACGCCGTCTCCGCGGCCGTGGCCCACTGGGGCTCGTCGAGCTTGCCGTCGACCGTGGGATTCTCGGCGACCTTCTTCGCCACCAGCGGCCGCACTCCCTTGCCCTCGATCACCACCTCGTACTCGGCGAAGAAGTCGGCGAACGGCTTCTCGTAGTAGTCGAGCCGTTGCTTCAGCACGGGATCGTCGCCGATCGCCCGGCGGGCCTCGGCGAGCAACTCCCGCATCCGGTCGAGCACCGGCTTGGGAAAGCTCTCGGTGTAGATGTGCTTGGCGGAAAAGACGGCCCCGGGCCAGCGGCTCTTCTCCCAGGAGTCGCACTGCAGGCGCACGAGCTCCCGCATCGGCTTCGCGGCGGGCCCGAACATCCGCACGGCGAACTCGTCGAGCATCGCGTCGACGTCGTAATCGGGATCCCACATGCACTTCAGCCAGGCGACCAGCGAGAGGTGGCTGCGGGGGAAGTGGTCGTTGGTGCCGTTGACCGTCGTGCCCACGATCCGGCCGCGATTTTTCTGGTAGTAGTCGCGGACCACGTGCGGATAGAGATAGCAGGCCTTGGTCTTCTCCTCGGGCCAGCAGTTGTAGTCCCAGGTGTGGACGCGGCCCCCCACCAGCTCCCGCCAGGTGTCGATGTTGTCCTGGAACTCCTTCCAGGTGGCGGGTTCCTTGTAGTTGGCCAGGCCCGGCATCCCGCAGAGTTGCACGCAGACGTTGTCGGGAAACTCGATGCCCTCCGGCGCGAGGGTGTAGTTGACGTACGGCAGGTAGAAGACGCCCTTGCCCGGCCAGCGGTCCTTGATCGCCCGGGCCAGCTTGGCGACGAAGGTGCCCACGAGCTGGGAGGCCTCGCCGTAGCCGCCCCGCGCGGGCTGCATCAGCTTTTGGCAATCGTCGCAGTAGCAGGCGATGCCCGCGTCCCAAGGGGAGACGGTGACGAAGTCGCCCGAGATGCCGAGGTCGCCGGGGGCGAGCCGCTCCCCCTTGTCGAAGACGCGGGAGAGCACCTCCATGTGGAGCGCGAGCGTGGCCGGGTTGCCGTAGCAGAGCATCTGCGGGTCGCGCGAGCCGTCCTTCCGCTTCTGCATCACCTCCGGATGCGCCTGGCCGTAGAGCGCGCCCCAGTGGGAGGGCGCATGGACCACGATCGACGTCGGCCAGGAGTCGCCGTCGCGCAGCATCGCGAAGATCGTGATCAGCTCGCCGTTCGGGCCGCCGTCGCCGAAGATCGGGCCCATGCCGCGGCGGCGGAAGGCGGGCGCGTCTTCGATCCACACCGGCGGCACGGCGAGCGACGCGGCCTTGGGCACGCAGCGGCCGCCCGACTGCGGTGGCCAGTAGTAGCGGGCGTCGATGAACCGCTCGAGGAACTCGGCGATGCCCCAGGCCGTGCCGGGCGAGTTGAGCCGCTCGTCGTCGTGGCCCACGATGAACACGCGGTTGGGCGTGGTCTTGATCGCGAAGCCCTCGACCGGCATCGCCTTGCCGTCGAGGCCCGCCGTGGCCGCCTCCGGGCAGGCCCCGATCACGATCGCCGGGCCGTCCACGAGCTTCCCGCGCGACTCCGGGAGCTTTGTGCCCGTCGCCGCCTCGATGCAGGCCTGGAGTTCCCGGACCGCCACGTCGATCTCGCGGATCGCCGGCACCCCCATCAGGCAGATCGTGGCCCTGGGGACGCCATTCTCGACGATGGGAATCGGGGCGTGGGCCGGCGGCGCATGCACTGTGACGGGCTGAAGATCGGGCGCCGCTCCGGCGGCGATCGCCATCGGCAGGAGACCGAACAGTGGCAGGAGTGATCGGAGCATGGCGGTGGATCAGGCGGGCGTCCGACGTCTCGGCCGACGATGTCGCATTGTCACGTCGTGATTCCCGGCGTGCAGCGGACGAAAGTACGGGGTCGCGACTCGGGCGTCCGGAAGACGTGTTCCACAGTCTGCTACGCCAGGAGTTCGGGGATCACCCGGGCCTTCGTGACCTCGTGGTCGGTGAGGCTATCGAGCCTGCCATCGTGCTCGACCGTGAGTTGGGTGTGGTCGAGGCCCAGCAGGTGGAGCAGCGTGGCGTGGAGGTCGTGGAACCGCACGATCCCGTCGATCGCCTGATTGCCGAACTCATCGGTCGCCCCGTGCACGTGGCCGCGCCTGAAGCCGCCGCCGGCCATCCAGATCGAGAAGCCCCAGCGGCTGTGATCGCGACCATCCGCCCCCTCCGAGAGGAAGGTGCGTCCGAACTCGCCCATCCAGAGCACGATCGTCGAGTCGAGCAGACCACGGTCCTTGAGGTCGGCGACCAGCGCCGCCGACGCCTGGTCCACCATGCCGGACACCCGCTTCGTCTCCGCGGCGTTCTTGGCATGCGTGTCCCAGGGCTGGCCGGCATGGTACACGCTGACGTACCGGACGCCGCGCTCGATCAGGCGTCGCGCCATCAGCACCCGCCGGCCGTAGCTCGCCGTCGCGGGGTTGCCGAGTCCGTACCGGGCCCGCGTGGCGGCCGTCTCCTGCGCGAGGTCCGTCGCGTCCGGCACGCTGGTCTGCATGCGGGCAGCCATCTCGAAGTTCGCGATCCGGGCCGCCAGGTCGGTGTCGTCGGGAAAGCGGTCGAGGTGCCGCCGGTTCCATGCGGCGAGGTGTCGGAGTTGGTTCGCGCGGGCCGCGGCCGGCAGGTCGGCCGGGGTCTGCAGGTTGAGCACCGCCGGGCCCTGCGCCCGGAAGACCGTGCCCTGGTAGCGGGCCGGCAGCCAGCCGTTGGTCCAGTTGTTCGCTCCCCAGACCGGCGGACCGTCGGGGTCGGGCAGCACGATGTAGGCGGGCAGATTGTCGTTGAGCGAGCCGAGCCCGTACTCGATCCACGATCCCACGGTCGGTCGCCCGAGGACGATCGAGCTGCCGCCTCCCCAGAGCCGCAGCGCCGCTTCGTGGCACGGGGTGTCGGCCTGCATGGAGCGGACGAGCGTGATTTCGTCGGCGATGGTGGCGATGTGGGGAAGACAATCGGAGATCTCGATTCCCGACGCGCCGTGCTTGCGGAACGTGAACGGCGAGCCGAGGATCGCGCCCGGCCGATTCATGATCGCATCGACCTTCGATGATCCGGTGTACTTCTGACCGTGCAGGCGATTGAGCTCCGGCTTCGGATCGAAGAGATCCATCTGGCTCGGGCCGCCGTTCTGGAACAGGCAGATCACGCGGGTCGCCCGGGCATGAGTCGGCCGTGTCGCCGCCGCGGTGTTCGCCGCCGTGGCGCGTTCCAATCGCAGGAGGTCGGCCGCGGCCAGCAGACCGGTGAGGCCCATGGCCGACCGCCCGACGAACGCACGGCGATGCAGGCGGTCGCGGGCTGCGGCGTCGATGGTCGCATCAGGGCTGCAGTGCTGCATGACGGCGCTCCTAGTCGATGTACAGGAAGGCATTCGTGGCGAAGATGATCTGGCACAAGTCGATGACCGCGCGACGCGGGGCGTCGGTCGCCGGGGCATGGATCGCACGCTGCTCGCCCAAGAACGCAACCGCCGCGGCCCGATCGGCCGGATCCGGCTCGCGGCCGATGCACAAGACGAACGCCAGCCGGACGCGGGCGTCGTCGTCGTCCGCCGTGGCGATCAGCCGGTCGGCCAACGCGGCCGCGCGGCTCCGGGAGAATCCGGAGTTGAGCTGGGCGAGCGACTGCAGCGCGACGGTCGAGCGCGGCCGATCGGCGCACGTGGCCGTGATGCCCGGCAGGTCGAAGACCTGAAGGAAGGTCGGCAGCACACTGCGACGGCGTTGCACGTACAGCGTCCGCCGCTGTAGGCCGGGGGTCGTTCGGGGCTCCACTTCGCCCGCAGCGCCATGGCCGTCCATGCCGTCGAGGGTCAGTGGAGGGCCGCCGACCGTGGGGTTGAGATCGCCGCCCACCGCCAGCATCGCGTCGCGGATCGACTCGGCGTCGAGACGCTGCAGCGGAAACCGCCACAGGAGACGGTTCGCAGGATCGGCCGCAAGCCCCGCAGCGAAGGGTGCGCTCGATTGCCGGAAGGCCGTCGAACCGAGCACGAGCCGCAGCATGTGCTTCAGGCTCCATCCCGACCGCACCAGCTCCGCCGAGAGAAACTCGAGCAACTGCGGATGCGAGGGCTCCATGCCGCTGAGCCCGAGGTTCTCCGGCGTTGTCGACAGGCCCGCGCCGAAGCAGTGCAGCCAGATCCAGTTCGCCCGCACGCGGGCCACCAATGCCATCGGCCGTGATCCCGGCCGCAGCATCCACTCGGCCAACGCCAGCCGCCGGCCCGTGGACGCGTCGTCCGCGGGCGGCACGACCCGGAAGGGGTTGTCGGGGTCACTGAGCACCGCCAGACCCGCGGGCGTCACTTCCTCGCCGGGATCGTCATACAGCCCGCGCCGCAACAGAAAGACCCGCGGCGGCCGCGACGAGCCGTCGCTCACTGCGGCCACCTCGACACCGGGCGGCGTGGCCAGTTGTCGCTCCAGTGGTTCCACGAGGTCGCGATGCTCCCGGGCCTGCTCCGCGAACCGCTGGTCGCCGGCGACGGCCTCGGGGTCGTCGTTCCGCGCCAAATCGCCCGCGGTCACGATCACGTTCTCGACGACGAACGAGCCGCCGCCGAACGCGAAGGCGAATCCGCCGTCCGGAAGGTCGGCGGCCGCGAGCGCGAGCGGCGGGCCGTCCGGCACGTCGTCGACGAGGTGTACGAGCTGGTACGCGCCCCCGCCGGCGTTGGTCACCCGGACTCCGTACCGGCGGCCCGGGACGAGCCGCTTCGCACCCAGTGGCACCGCTGGCCCTGCTCCCGGAAAGCCGGCCCACGCCTGCGTCGGCCGCCGCGGGCCGCCCGCGACGAACAGGCTGCCCGGTGCACCGGCCCGTCGCCCGGCGAAGTTGCCGGCCCCGATGAAGTAGCCGACCTGCTCGGCGGGTCCGCTCCTGCCACCGCTGCCGGGCAGGTCGATCGCGTCATCGACGAGGCTGAACGAGACCTGGATCGACCGCCCCACCACATCGGGTGTCCAATCGAACCGCTGCCGCGTGCTCAGCCAACTCGAACCGCTCATGCCCGAGGCGATCCGTAGCCGCGTGCCGCGGCGATCGGCGCAGTGCCGGTTGGGCACGGCGTCGGCGAGCAGTACGGCCAGGTCGGGCGGGTCGTCGCCAGGCGCGGCCTCGCTCCACAGGTCGGCCACCGGCCGCGTGCCATCGTCGACGAACAGCATCTCTTCCCGGTAGACCGGCGGCGGCTGGTACCGCTCCACGAGCACGTCTGCCACCGTGAGCCGCCGGCCGGGCACGCGGCGGAGGGCGAACGGCCCGGGCTTCAGGTCGGCATGGTCGAGCACGAGCGGTTCGCCGTCGATGGCGTAGTCGGCGAGGTGCTCGAGGCGGCACTTCCCCGCGCCGAGGTTGGTGATCCGCACGCCGTACGTGCCCCCCGCGCGGTAGGCCGCGCGGCCGAGGCTGCCGATCGACTCGAAGCGGTTGTCCGGGGCAGCGGCCTGCCGCAGTCGTGAAATCTTCGGCCCGCCCGTCGGCCTGCCCTCGACGTAGATGTTGCCGGCCTCGTCTGACCCCGTGGGACCGCCCCGCACGCCCCGCGCCGCGAGCATGTAGCCGAATCCGTCACTGGCCGCTGCGTCGCCCGTGGCCCGATCGGCGACGAGGCGAAACGTCACCTGCACCGCGCCGCCGGCCTCCGGATGGATCCACTCGACCGGCGGCGTCGCCAGCCACGACTCCTCGTCGGCCTCGACGAGCAGGCCCGCGGCCACATGCCGTGCCGGCGGTGCCCCTGCCGGCTCGGCGGTCCACGACGCCCCGGCACCCGTGCCGTCGTCGCGAAACATCACCGCGCCGCGGCGCCGATGCCGTTCCACCCAGTCACGATGCTCCGCCCGCGCCGCCGCCAGCCGGGACTCGATCACGGTCCTGTTCGCCTCCCAGGCGACCCGCTCGTCGGCCGTGGCTGCACGGAGCACGCGATCCCGTGGCTTGACCCACCGCTCCGGATTGAATGCCGGGTAGAGGATCGCCTGCGCCTGGTAGTACTCGCGCTGCGTCAGCGGCTCGAACTTGTGGTCGTGGCAGCGTGCGCACTTGATCGTGAGCCCGAGGAGCGAGGTGTAGACGATCTGCTCCGCCGCCTCGAGCGCCGCGTAGCGGTCGATGCGTTGCGCCTCGGGGCTCGGCGCGCTGTCGTCGGTGCCGTCGGGCCCGTTGCGCAGGAAATGGCTGGCGACGAGCAATTCGCGTTGCTCGGGCGTGACCGTGGAGCCCGGTGTCACTCCCGCCAGTTCGTCGCCGGCGAGTTGCTCGCGGATGAAGCGGTCGAACGGTTTGTCGGCATTGATCGAGGCCACGACGTAGTCGCGGTACCGCCAGGCGTGGGCCCGGTCGCTCTCCTTGCCGAAGTAGCCGTTCGTGTCGGCATAGCCGCCGGCGTCGAGCCAGTGCTTGCCCCAGTGCTCGCCATAGTGGGGCGACGCAAGGAACCGGTCGACGAGCCGCTCATAGGCGTCCGGCGCCGGATCGGCCACGAAGGCCGCCACCTCTTCCGGCGTGGGCGGTAGGCCGGTGATCACGAAGGCGACCCGTCGGGCAAGGGTGGCCCGGTCGGTGTCGGCGGCGAGTGTCAGCCCCCGCGGCGCGAGCGCCGCCTGGAGGTGGGCGTCGATGGCGGTCCGCACTGTGCCGGTCGGTCGGCCGTCTTCCGCCGCCGGGACGCGCGGCACCGACGGCATCTGCAGCGACGCGAACGCCCAGTGGCCGCCCCCTGCCGCGGCCGCGGCCGCGAGGCCCGGTGTGCCGGCCGCGATCCACCCGCGAATCGCCTCCTGCTCCGTGGCGTCGAGCGGCCGGTCGGGAGGCATCTCGCCGTCATGAACCCGCTGCCACAACAGGCTCGCCTCGGCCGTGTCGGCAAGGACGGACCCGCTGTCGCCGCCGCTGAGGAGCGTGGCGGCCCGGCTGAGGTCGAGCCCTCCCTCCGGCTCGTTGGGACCGTGGCAGCGCACGCACCGCGCCTTCAGCAGGGGCTGGATCGTCTCCTTGAAGATGGCCGCCGAGTCGGATGGGGCGGGAGTGTCAGGACCCGCGGGAGGCGACTCGTCAGCGCGGAGTCCGGCGGCCAGCGTGCCGACGCCCAGCAGCAGGAGCCCGCGCCACGTTGTCGATGCCCAACTCACGGCCGCGATGCTCCTCGGTTGCCCAGGTCGCACCCGCGCGAGCCGCCGGGCCGGGATCGGCCGCCGGCCCGGGTCGGTGGACCAAGTCAACCCTAGGCCGGTTCAGGGCGCGCCGCCACGGACGAAAGGACGGGGCAGCGGCGGCTGGAACCGCAATTCCTGCGGTTTTACGGCCTGGATGGCCAGCGGCGGCGTCTGCGGGGCGGAGTCACCGCCGCGGTGGAGCCATTTCCAGCATCTTCTTGAGGTCGGCCGGCTTCGGGGCCTGGGCGTTGAAGTCGCCCACCATCAGGTCGTAGCTGATGTCGCGGGTGCTCTTGAGCGCGAGCGTGCCGGCGGCCGCGTCGACGTGGTAGACCGCCGCGTTCTTGAGCTGGGGGTCGATCACCAGCAGCAGTCGCCGGCTTTCGTCGAGCGGACTGGCGGAGATCCACAGGCCGCCCGTGGCTGCCTCGGGCGCAGCCGGCCGTTGGGCTGCCGTCTCGCCGCCGGCGAACCAGAGCCAGACGGCGACGAGGGCGGCGAGGATCGCGAGTCCACGGCTGGTGGCGATCGATTCCCAGGGGCGATGCATGGCCGATGCTCCGGGGCGGCGGTGGAAGGCGGCGGAGCATAGGGGGGTCGCGTCGGCGTCGCAAGGCTGTCCGACGGCCGCGCCGTCGCTGGATCCGCGGCCGGCGAGCGTCCTGGCTTCTTGCCTGGCTTGCCTTCCTTCGCGCTGCGAGAGAAGCGAACCAGCGTTTCGCCGTGCCGGATGTTTGGATTCAATCGCCTGCGCAAGGCGTACCGATAACGAGGGTGTGTCGTCGTCGGTCCGCGTCGTTCGCGGCGACGATCGCAACCGTTTCGGGAGGTGCATGGTGTCGAAGGTCAACGCCCTGTCCGCGGCTCTGCTCCGCTCGCCCCTGCTGTGGGGTGGCGCGATGGCGTTCTGCTTCTTCGCCCTCATCCACGGGGGCGTGATCAAAGACGCCAACGTCATCCGCTACCTCGCCGGCCACTGGGTCGAGTACGTCGAGACCGCGATGTTTTGCGTGGGGCTCGCGGCCCTAACCATCAAGGGCATCGATCTGGCCGCACAGCGCAAGCGGATGGGCGGGGAATCCCTGCTGCCCGAGATTCCGGCCGGTGGACAGGAGCCGGCCGAGGCGGCGGCGCTCGTCGCGGCCCTGCCCGACGGCGAGGCCGGCGGCGACTATCTCGTGCGCCGGCTGCGCGAGGCCCTCGACCTCGTCGTTCGCACTGGCTCGGCCGACGGGCTCGAGGACCATGCCAAGTATCTCTCCGACCTCGACGCGGCCCGCGCGGCGCAGGGCTACGGCCTGGTGCGGTTCGTGATCTGGGCGATCCCGATCATGGGCTTCCTCGGCACGGTGATCGGCATCACGGTGGCGATCGCGAGCCTGTCGCCGACCCAGTTGGAGAACATCTCCGGCGTGGTGGCCGGCCTGGGCACGGCCTTCGACACCACGGCCACGGCCCTCGCCCTGTCGATGGTGCTGATGTTCGTGCAGTTCGCCATCGACCGCACCGAGCAGAAGCTGCTCGCCAAAGTCGACGAGCGGGCCTGGACGGCGCTGGCGGGCCGGTTCCAGTCGCTGGCCGGTGACGAGGGCACGGCGCTGGCCATCGCCCGGCTCGGCGAGACGCTCGGTCGCGGCTCCGCGCGGCTGCTCGAGTCGCAGGAGCAGGCGTGGCAGTCGCTCGAGCGGACAGCCGCGGCCGGTGTGCGCCAGTTGCTCGACGAGGCCGGCGACCGGATCCAGGTCTCGCTCTCGCGCTCGCTGGATGCGAGCCTCGCGCGCTGGGCCGACTCGCTCGCCCGCACGCACGACGATCTCGCCGCCCGCCGCGAGGCCCGTTGGACCGAGGCGGCCGACTCGCTGGCGGCCGCCGTCCGCGGTCTGGAGCGGCATCAGGACGCGCTCGCCGGCCAGACGTCCCTGCTCGGGGAGGTCGTGGGCGCGACCCGCGACATCGCCACGCTCGAGCGGGCTCTCGACTCGAACCTCGCCGCGCTGTCGGCGACCGGCCGGTTCGAGGAGACGCTCGCCACCCTCGCCGCCGCGGTGCAACTGCTCGCCGCCCGGACCTCGACCGCTGACCACCGCACCGTAGACCTGCAGGCGGCCCGTCGGGTCGGAAAGGCCGCATGAGTCGAGCCCGGCCCACCGAAGGGCCCACGATCTCACTGTTTCCGTTCCTCGCCGTGCTCCTGTGCACGATGGGGGCGCTGCTCGTCCTGCTCGTGCTCTTCAGCCGCTCGGCCAAGGAGTCGGAGCGGGCCGCCGAAGAGGCGGCGGTGCGGCAGCGCGAGGACGACCTCCGGCTCGAGCAGGAGCAGCTCGCCTGGCGGCTGCGGCAACTGCAGGAGGTGCGCGACCGCACGCTCGGCGACCTGTCGCGGGCCCGGATGCAGCTGGCGGGCGTCGAGGACGACAACCGCAAGTTGGCCGACGAGCTCGACGGCCTCGAGCGAATGGCCGCCGCGCTCGCCGACGATGCCAAGCCCGACCCGGCCGATGCCACGGCTCTGGAAGATCTGGAGCGCCGGCTCAAGAACGCCCGCGAGTCGCTCGACGAGGCGAAGCGCGAGCAGGCCACGAAGCCGCCCGCCTATGCGGTCTTGCCCTACGAGGGCGTCAACGGCACGCACCGCCGGCCCCTGTATATAGAGTGCTGCATCGACGGCGTCTTTCTTCAGCCCGAGGGGATCCGGCTCGGCCCCGCCGACTTCGAGGGGCCGCCCGGCCCGGGCAACCCATTGGCCAGTGCCCTGCGCGCGGCCCGCGAGCACATCGCGAAGGGGCCACGCGAGTCGGGCGACCCGGCCGCCCAGCCCTACCCGCTGCTGCTCGTGCGGCCGTCGGGCGTGATGGCCTACTACGCGGCTCGGGAGGCGATTCAGTCGTGGGGCAGCGAGTTCGGCTATCAATTCGTGGACGAGGACTGGACGCTCGACTACCCGCCCCGTGACCCGGTGCTCGCCGACGCGGAAATGCGGGCGGTGGAAGAGTCGCGGCGCCGCATCGCCTGGCTGGGTGAGGTGCGGAAGTCGCGGCCTGCCAAGCCGGTGCAGCAGTATCGGGCCGCCACGACCCGCGGCGGCGTCGTGGCCGAGGGCGGGCCGAGCGTGCTCGGCGACCAGTCGCGGTTCGACTGGACCGAGGAGCAGGCGGGAGGCCAGCCCGGCGGGCCCGGGCGGGGCTTCGTGGCAGCCGACGCTGCGGGGCAGCGCGACGGCGGCATCGGAACCGGCGACACGGCTGGCGGCGACGCGATCCTCGGCGGAGGCGGCGCCGGACGCGGGCCCGGCGGCACCGGAGGCAGCCGCTTCGGAGACGGGCCGGGGGGCGACTCGGGCCTGGCGGGCGGTGGCGTTGGGAGCGGGCCGAATCCCGGCTCGGGCGGGAGCGGTCTCGGAGATCGTTACTCGGGGCCGTCGAAGTTCTACGCGGCCCACGGTGGCGATACGGCCGGCGACGGCGGCTCGTCCGCAGCTGGCGGGAGCGCTGGCGGGAGTGCCGCGGCTGGCGCCCAGTCGTCGGGAACCGGAACGCCGGGATCGCCGGGGGGCGGCTCGCTCGCAGCCGGTGCCGGCGGTGCCGGGCAGCAGGCGGGCAGCGCTGGCACCGCTGGCAGCGGCGCAACCGCTGGCAGCGGCGCGGGTGGCGCCGGTGGCAGCAGCGCGGGGCCGGCGATGCCGGGGCTCGCGCAGTCGGGTGGCGCGGCGGGCGGCATGCTGGAAGGCTCGAGCGAAAAGCCGTCGGGGGGCTCGGCCTCGATGTCGTTGGCCGGCAAGCGCGGCAGCAACTGGGCGAGCCTCGCGACCCACGATCGGCCGATCCCGCTCCGCCGTCCGATCCGTCTCGAATGTGCCGCCGACGAGTTTCGCATCCTCGACGAAGGCAGCGGCCGCGTGGAGACCCGCGTGCCGGTCGGTGAACGCACCGCCGACTCGATCGACCTGCTGGTGACCGCCGTGCACGCCAAGGTGAACCGCTGGGGCATCGCCGGCGACCGGATGTATTGGAAGCCGGAACTCGTGCTCTCCGAGACGCCCGACGGCCGGGCGCGGCGCGAGGATCTGGAGCGGCTGCTGGCCGACAGCGGCCTGGAGACCAGGCCTGCCGCCAGCCGCAGCGAAGTGCGGCCGCTGCCGCCGATCGAACGCACCGGCGCCCTGCCGCCCCAACGCTGAGCGCCCCGGAGCCTCGTCATGCCCCGCCCGAAGCCAGAAGACACGAGTTCCGCCGGCCAGGATTCGTTTCTCGACGTCGTCACGAACATCGTCGGCATCCTCATCATCCTCGTGATGGTGATCGGCGGGCGCGTGCAGCAGATCGTGCTTGCACCGCCGCAGCCCGCGGCCGAGACGGCCGCGATCGAGAAGGCGATCGAAGACCTCGAAGAGACCGTGGACTCGACCGAGAGCGAGATCGAACAGCTCCAGTCGCAGACTCGCACGGTGGCCACCACCGCCGCGTTCGCCGCCGACGCGCGGTTGCAGTTGGCGACGGCGGTGTCCGCGGCGAAGGTGGGCATCGACCGGTGGAAGCAGGCCAGCGACGCCACGCGGGTGGCCGCTGCCGAAGCGGCGGCCCGTCGCCGGCAGCTCGAGGAGGAGATCCGCACGTGCACGCTCGAGGCCGAGGGGCTCGCCCATGTGCCCGCGACGACCAAGGAGGTGCTCGCCTACCCGACGCCGATCGGCCGCACGGTGAACGGCGAGGAGATTCACTTCCGGCTCTCGGGCGGGCGGATCGCCTACATTCCGCTCGAGGAACTGTTCGAACTGGCCAAGCATCACACGCAGCGTCAGGGCTCGTCGATCGCCCAGATGGCCAATCGCGTGGAGACGGTGGGCCCCGAGCAGGGGTTCACGCTCGACTACGTGATCGAGGCGAAGATCGACCAGGCCCGCGGCCAGGTGCTGATCCGGTCGCGCGAGTGGGTCGTCAGGCCGCAGCAGCCGATCTGTGGCGAGACGGCCGACGAGGCCCTCGGCAGCGCGTCGCGGTTTCGCCGCACGCTGTCGGGCGCCAAGCCGGAGACCACCGTCACGCTCTGGTGCTACCCCGACAGCTTTCCGGAATATCGCCGGCTCCGCGAGGAACTCCATCGGCTCGGCATCCCGTCGGCCGGCCGGCCGATGCCCGACGGCGCCCCGATCGGCGGCTCCACCGAGGGCAGCAAGAGCGTGGTGCATTAGGGCCGCGGCTTCGCGAACGGTCTGCCGGCAGCAAACGACAACAAGCCCCCGGCGGGAGCCGGGGGACTCCGCGTGGTGCAATGTCCCGTTCGCCGTGGTGAGCGGGGTGGCCGAACGACCCGGTGTCCCCGGGCTTCCGCCCGGGGCTTTTTGGGGAACGGCCCATGGCCACGCGGCGAACGCATGTGTTTCGCCTACGATTAAGGTTCAGTCCAGCGACGGCTGAAAAGCGATCGGCCCCGGAGCGTGTCGGGAGAATCACCATGACGGATGGTCCCATGATCTCGCTGCGGTCGATGGCCGTCGCGATGGTGTGCATCGGTCTCATCGCCGTCGGCCTTCGGGCCGAGGCCAGCCCGCCGGTCGCGCCCACCGCGGCCCTGTCGCCGGAGGAGGAGCGGGCGAAGTTCAGGCTGCCGCCCGGTTTCGAGATTCAGCTCGTGGCCAGCGAGCCCGAGATCCAGAAGCCGATGAATCTTGCCTTCGATGCCCGCGGCCGGCTGTGGGTGACCCACTCGGTCGAGTATCCGTTCGCCGCCCCGCCTGGAGCCGCGCCGCGGGACGGCCTCACGGTGCTCGAAGGCTTCGGGCCCGACGGTCGGGCGACCAAGGCCACCCGGTTCGCCGACGGCCTCAACATTCCCATCGGCGTCCTGCCGCTGTCGGTCGGCAATCCGGATGGCCGCGGCCAAGAGGTGATCGTCTGGTCGATCCCCAACATCTGGAAGCTCACCGACACCGACGGCGACGGCAGGGCCGACCACCGCGAGGTGCTCTACGGCCCATTCGACTTCGCCGACACGCACGGCAACCAGAACGCGTTCCGGCTCGGCCCCGACGGCTGGGTCTACGCCTGCCACGGCTTCCGCAACGCGTCGAAAGTGAAACTGCGCGGCGCGGGAGACGTGGTCCTCGAAATGACCTCCGGCAACACCTACCGCTTCCGCCCCGACGGCTCGGCGATCGAGCAGATCTCGTGGGGACAGGTCAACCCGTTCGGCATGTGCTTCGACCGGATGGGCAACCAGTTCACCGCCGACTGCCATTCGAAGCCGATCATGATGATCCTCCGCGGCGGTCATTACGAGAGTTTCGGCAAGCCGCACGACGGCCTCGGCTTCGCGCCGCTCGCCACGGGCGACGGCCACGGCTCGACCGGCATCGCCGGCATGGTGGCCTACGAGGCCGACCAGTTTCCGGCGGAGTATCGCGGATCGATGTTCGTCGGCAACGTGATGACCAACGTCATCCATCGCGATATCCCAGAGTGGCGCGGCTCGTCGCCCTGGGTCGAGAAGCCGACCGATTTCGTGTCGTGTGACGACTGGTGGTTTCGGCCGGTGGACCTGCAGCTCGGCCCCGACGGCGGGCTCTATGTGGCCGATTTCTACAACTGCATCATCGGCCACTATGAAGTCGATCTGAAGCACCCCCGCCGCGACCGCCACCGCGGCCGGATCTGGCGGGTCGTGTGGCAGGGAACCGATGGCCCGGCCGCGACCGGCACGCCCTCCGACCTCACCCGCCTCGGCACCGACAAGCTCGTGGACCTGCTTGGTGATGGCAACGCAACCGTGCGGCGGCTCGCCTACGACACGCTTCTCGCGCGGGCCTCCGCGCCGGGGGGTGACCGCGACGGTATTGCCGCTCTGCTCGAACGCGTGATCGCCGCCTCCCCTGCCCCGGCTGCCGCGTCGATCGACGAGCGACGGGCACTGGCCGTATGGGGCCTCGCGCGGCTGGGGAAGCTCTCCGGCGACACGCTCGCGCGGGCGGCGAGCGATCCCGCGTCGGTCGTCCGCGTGCATCTCGTGAAGGCCTTGGCGGCAACGCCCGGCTGGGACGCCGCCGGGGGAGATTTCGTCCGGGCGAAGCTTGCCGACTCCGACCCGTTCGTCCGCCGCGCGGCGGCCGAGGCTCTGGCCCAGCACCCCGCGCCGGCGTCGATCCAGCCGCTCCTGCGGGCGTGGCTCGCGACTCCAAGCGACGACGTGCAGCTCGTTCAGGCCCTGCGGATCGCCGTCCGAAACCAGCTGCGGGGGGCGTCGCCGGATGACCTGGCAGGCCTCGCGCTCGCCGACGTGGAATGGCTGAAGCTGATCGAGATCGCGGTTGCCGTGCCCGACGACGCCGTCGCCTGGTACGCCTTTACATCTGTTCGTGACCGCAATGCGGAATCCGATCTCATGAGCCGCTGCCTGTCGAGCGTGGCCCAGCACTGCGGCGAAGCCCGGGTCGATGAGGCGACGCGATTCGCCCGCGAAAAGAGCGGTGTCACCATCGACGCCGAGGCGGCAGCGTTTCAGTCGCTCTTCGACGGCCTGACCCGCCGTGGAGAAAAGCTCTCCGCCGACAAGGAAATCGGTCGCTGGGGCGCCTCCCTCGCGCCGAGCATCCTGGCCCTCGTCGGGGAATCGAGCGGTGCGGTGCCTGCCTCCGGCATCGTGTCGCTCGCTCTCAAGGTGGCCGAGCAGCTCCGGCTCGCCGCGCTCACCGGACAGACGCTGCGCGTGCTCGGTGACGCGAAGCTGCCTGACGATCTGCGGGCGACGGCGGCGGCGACCGCGGCCGCCCTCGACAAGCAGGCCGCGATCGCGGCGCTCGCCGGAATCCTGGCCAGCGGCCAGGAGCCGCAGTCGCTGCGTCAGGCCGTGGCCCGCCAGCTCGGGGCGAGCGACACGCAACCGGCTCGCGACGCGCTCGCCACGGCGATCGTCACCGCCCCTGCGGCCCTGCAGCAGCCCTTCGCGATCGCGCTGGCCTCGACGCCGGAGGGCGCCGCCCTCCTCCTCGATCGCGTCGCCGCCGGGAAGGCATCGGCCCGGCTCCTGCAAGACAAACAGGTCGTGAGCCGGCTGAAGGCTTCCGGGGCGGCCGGCGTCGATTCGCGGATCGCCGATCTCACCCGCAGCCTGCCCTCGGCCGACGATGCCGTGCGGCAGGTGATCGCCCGCGTGGCCGCCGACCATGCGCAGGCGACGCCGTCGCTCGACTCCGGCCGGGCGATCTTCATGAAGACCTGTGCGAGCTGCCATCGCCTCGCCGACGTGGGTGGCAAGGTCGGGCCGCAGCTCGACGGCGTGGGCCAGCGGGGCGTGGAGCGGCTGCTGGAGGACATCCTCGATCCGAATCGCAACGTCGACGAGGCCTTCCGCACGACGCTGGTGACGACGAGCGACGGGCGGGCGATCTCCGGCCTCAAGCTCCGCGAAGACGGCGGCGACCTGATCCTCGCCGACAGCACGGGCAAGGAGCTGCGGGTCGCCACCAGCGACATCGACGAGGTGGTCGTGTCGCACCTGTCGCCGATGGCTTCCAATATGCTCGACCAGATCGGCGAGAAGAACCTGCCCGACCTGCTCGCCTACCTGATGCAGCCGTCGACCAGGGCCGAGTGAGGCGCGGTGCATCGGCGCGCCGGCGTCAGGCAGGGGTTCGGGAGGCGTCCCCGGGCTTCCGCGCGGGGCTTTTTGTTGACCGACACGAAGCCCCCG
>JBIKND010000004.1:0-48521 GCA_044358905.1 Pirellulales bacterium
GGCGACCGCGCGATCCGCCAGAGCGATCACGCACGGGCAGTACGCCCAGGCGGCCAGGCAACCGGTGAACTCCAGCCAGGCCACGACCCACGTGCTGAATGCAAAGCCGACCGCCGCCAGCAGGCCAGCGGCCGGCGTCAAGCCCCACTGCCTGCAAAGCAGGAACATCGACGCCCCCGCGATCAGCAGGTGGATGGCCCACCAGCACGGCAACGACTCGGACGCCGGCAGTGCCGCGAGCAGCCAATTCGGCGGATAAAAGGTCCCGAAAAAGGGATCGCCCAGAAAGGGCGCACCGCACTCCACGAGCGGGTACCAGAGGAGTGACCTGCCGGCCGCGACTTCGTTCGCCATGGCCTGCCAATGCGGCACGATCACCGCGAAAGTGTCTCGCATGAACATCGTGCGACCGGCCGCGTAGGACGGCAGCAGAAATGCGGCGACCATGCCCACGAACGCGGCCGACGCGACGACACGCGGATCGCAGACTCGCGTGCTCCGCTGCCCGGGCAATCGCCCATCGGCTGCCATCGCTCCCGTGCCCACGGACCTGCCAACGGATGACGCGTTCATTACGAAATCGCCTACGGTGCGACTGACGACGCGACGGCCTCACGGTACGAGGCGTAGCTGCGGATGTAGTCATCCGGATCGTAGGAGTGCGACGCCAGCACCAAAAGGACCGCATCACCGGTGTACTTGTACTGAATTCCCCACACCATTGGCGGCAGATGGAGACCTTCCCGGGGATCGGTCAACGCGACTTCCCGACGCTCGTGTCCGTCGTCCACCACGACGGCCACGGACCCGTGCAGGCAGATCAGGAACTGGTGACACTGCTTGTGAGCATGCTCGCCACGAGTCTCCTTACTCGGCACGTTGTAGACGACGAACATCCGCACCGGCTTGAACGGCAGGAGGCTGCCGAACTCGGCGACCGCCAGTTCGCCGCGGATATCGGCCGCATGCGGCAGCCGATGCAGCGTGGCGCCGCCGACCCCGACCGCGTCCGTCGCCGCTTCGCGACGACCCGCCGGGCCGAAACCGGCCGTCATGCCCGGCTCCTCGTCCGCCGCCTTGGCTCCGACGTAACCAACGATCCGGGCCGGGTTCCCCACGGCAATGGCATACGGCGGAATCGACCGCGTCACCACCGCACCCGCGCCGATCATCGCGGCCGCACCGATTTCGATGTCGGGGAGCAATGTAGCGTTCGCGCCAATGGACGCACCGGCATGGACCACGGTACGTCCGGGCCTCGACCGCTGGACCTTGCTGCGTGGAAAGGCGTCGTTCGTGAAGGTGGCATTCGGGCCCACGAACACGTCGTCGTGCAACCGCACGCCATCCCACAACTGCACGCCACACTTCACGGTCACGCGGTCGCCGACGACGACGTCGTTCTCGATGAAGACTCCGTCGCAGATATTGCAATCGGCACCGATGACCGCCCCCGGCAGCACGTGTGCAAAAGCCCAGATGCGACTGCCCGCACCCACACGTCGGGACTCGCACAAAGCCTTCTCGTGCACAAACACGCCGTTCATCGAAGCTCTCCGGGCTCGACGCGGTGACCGGTGAAGCGCTGTTCACAAGCCACCACCGACAGCGGCCGAGCCTTCGTGTTTTCGTACGCTCTCCAGGCGTAGGCCCCCACGATGGCGACACCCAACATGTTCAGCCCTCCGAAAAACAGGATCATACTCGCGGTGGCAGCGTACCCCGGCACCGGGAGGTTGGAAAAGGCCCTGTGGTAGATGATCCAGCCGGCCAGGGTCAGGCTGATCAATAGGCTCGCGCCGCCCAGCAGCGTCAGGATGCGGATCGGGAGATCCGTGAAGGCGAACACACTGTCGAGCAGATAGCGGACCTTGCGAGACCAGGTCCACGCACTGGTGCCGTAGCGGCGCCGACGCCGATCGTAAGGCACCTCCTTGCGGTCGAATCCCAGCCAAAAAAGCTGACCGACCAGTGATGTGTTGCACTCGGAGAGAGCCAGCAACTCGTCGCGCACGCGGCGGGTGCAGCCGAACACATCGACACCCCCCGGAGGAATGGCGGGATTCACCAGCCACCGGTAGAGTCGCCAGAAGATGTCGGCGCAGGCGGTGGCCATGGCCCCGTCCTGACGTGACTGACGCCGGCCGATGACGATCTCGCACGGCGGCCTGGCGAGTTCGCGGGCGAAATCGACGATCAGTTCAGGCGGTTCCTGGAGGTCGGCGGCCATGACTGCGTACTGGTCCGCCTCGACCCGGCCCATGCCGCTGCGAATGGCAGCGAATGATCCGAAGTTGCGGCTGTGCGTCAGGAGCCGGGAGGGAAACGGGACGTGCGGCAGGGCGGCCCGCAAATATCGCTCGCTGTCGTCGGGGCTGCCATCGATCACGAAGACCGCCTCCATGGCCTGCCCGCTGGCCGCGGCTATCTCGCTGGAGATATCCTCCAGCGCACGCAGCACATCGGGCAGGGACTCCGCGTTCCGAAAGACCGGCAGGATGACCGCGAGTTTCATGGCTGCCATCCGCGTATCGTTTCGACGATGACCGCCACCTCCGCATCCGTCAACTCCGGATAGCACGGCAGGGTGAGGACGTGTGCAGACAACCGCTCGGTTTGGCGAAGGTCGTGCCAGCGGCAGAGTCCCGCCGCCGCCGGCTGCAGGTGGTCGGGAACCGGATAATGCACGTCGGCACCGATGCCGCGTCCCTGGAGATAGCTGCGGAGGGCGTCTCGGTCACCCACGGTGACGACGTACAAATGCGCGACATAGTCGGAGCCCCGGCCCGACAGGGGCCCGCAGGGTGAACCGGTCAAGCCACGGTCATACGCGGCAGCGATCTCCCTTCGCCGCTCGTTCCAGTCGTCAAGGTAAGGGAGAAATCGCAGCAGAATCGCCGCCTGAATGTCATCGAGGCGGCTGTTACGCCCCCCGGCTTCGACCGCCCGGTACTTCGATTCCCAGCCATATTGGCGGAGGCGGCGCACCCGATCGGCGAGTTCGGCGGCCTGGCAAACGATCGCACCGCCGTCGCCGCAGCCTCCGAGGTTCTTCGTGGGGTAAAAACTGAAACAGCCGACGTCACCCCAGGAACCAGCCCGCCGTCCGGCGATGTGACCCCCGTGCGCCTGGGCGCAGTCCTCGAGCAGCGCCAAACCACGGTCCCGGGCGATCCGGCAGACCGCGGCCATGTCTGGCATCCGCCCGTACAGATGGGTGACGACGATCGCGCCGGGCCGGTACCTGTCGCAGCATTCCGCGAGACTGTCGAGGGCGATGAGTCCCGTAACGGGATCGATATCCGCGAACACCGGAATGGCCCCGATGGCGAGCAGGGCGGCTGTCGAATAAAATCCCGCATTGGCGACGGTCACGACCTCGGTTCCGCGCCGCACGCCGGCGGCCCGCAGGCCGAGTTCGAGCGCGTCGGTGCCATTGCCGACTGAAACGCAGTGGGGCACGCCACAGGCTGCCGCGAACGCCTCTTCAAATCGAGTGACATGGCCACCGAGAATGAAATGGCCCGTGTCCAGCACCGCATGCACGGCAGCATCGATGTCGCCGCGCAGGGCGGTCGTATGGCGGGTCAAGTCGTTGATGAGTTTCATGGGGACTGGATGTCTCCGGGTGCGGACGTGACGGCGGACGTCACCTCGCCAGACCACGCCGGCCGCCGGCGGGCATACGCGGCTGCCGCGCACATCATGCCGCCCGCGGCGAGGGATATCATGCACCCCGTCGCCAGAGCGGAGGACGCGTGCCGCACCCGCAAGCGCTGACTTCCAGCCTCGAGCGGGATGGCGAGCATGGCGTAAAAGGCGGGCATACCGGACCTGCGGGCGCGGGCCCTCGGCCCAGACCACTCGGCAACCCATGAGTCGGCGTAGGCTTCTGTCACGACGAGGATAACGCGACCGTCGACGGTGACATCCACATTCAGCCCGCCATCCCCGTCGGTGACCTTCAAACTGCCCTCCGGGACGGCGCCTTTCGCCGGCCCGCCCGACGGAAAGGGCTCCTCCTCCAGCAGCACCTCCTGGCTCGGGTCGAAGGCCGGGTCGCGCATCGCCGCGAACATCGCGTCGCGATCCTTGATCACGCGGTACTTCGTCACCAGGAACGCCCGCGGGAGCGGATCCGGACACTCCACCACCTCGATGCCCTTGTCGCGCGGCACGAAGGCGTACTTCAGCCGCAGCATCCGGTAGAGCGGGTCGATCCGCTTGAAGTTCACGTAGGGCGTCGCCTCGTCCGGGTTCATGTCCTGCGTGAAGGCCATGAACTCGCCGTACCGGCGGATCAGGTCCGGGGCGTAGCCCCAGATGTTGTCGTAGCCGCCGGCCAGCGCCGCATCGGGGTTGGTGAGATCGAGCACGCGGTAGTCGCCCGGATGCTCGGCGATGAACTTCGCGATCTCGGGCCGCGGCACGCTGCCGACCGGCGACGTGACGACCGTCCTTGACGCGAACAGGGCCAGCTCGCCCACGCCCAGCGCGAGCACGAGGTGAATCGCCCGCGGGTGCGTGGGCAGGAACTTGAGCGCCAAGCCCAGCACCGCGGCCGTGAAGCCGGCTCCCAGCACCGCCAGTGCGGCTGCCAGCCTGGCCTGCTGCTGGAATCCCGGGTTCCCGACCGCCGCGGGGGCGAGATAGCACTCCTGCGAGGCGAGCATCGATCGCATCATCGGGCCCAGGTCGATGAACTGGACGAAGAACCCGGCCGCGATGCCGACCACCGCCAGTGCGAACACGGCCTTGACCAACGCGGCCGGCGCCCGCCGGTCGTGCTGCAGCCGATCGAAGCCCGCGCCGGCCAAGACGGCGATGAAGAGTGAGGCCTGGAAGATGAACTTCGAGATGCCGCGAAACGTGCCGAACCCAGGCACCCAGTGATAGAGCAGGGAAAACAGCGGCGTGTTGTTGCCGAACGCCAGGAGGAGCAACAGCGCGATCATGCAGACCGGGACCAACGTGGCTGGCTGCCGCAGCCATGCCCGCACGCCGCGCGTCGGCCACGCGCCGTAGCCGGCCAGCACCGCCCCGACGACGCCCACGAAGAGGCACATCTCCCACAGGTAGCAGCGGCCCCAGTAGGGCACCCGCTGCATGTCGCCGAAGGTGAAGGGCGCGACGAGCGTGAGCAGGTTCTCCGGCGGGAACCCGAACATCGCCGCGAACGAGAACGGCACCGGCACGCTCCGAATCGTCTCTCGCGACGCCGCGATGCCGGGCAGCAGTTGCGCCGCGCCCAGGGCCGCACCCAGCGGGTAGATCACGCACAGCGCCAGACCGGTGGCGGCCAGCACACGCCAGTTCAAGCCGGGGCCCCAGCCGGCTCGCCCGCCGTCCTGGGCAGGAGCCGTTCCTTCGAGCCAGGCCGAGCCAAGAAGCAGCGCCGCATAGAGCACGGCAGCCACGCCCGTGTAGAAGAGGTATTGGGGATGGCCGGCGTAGACCTGCATGGCCACGGCAACGGCACCCGCAAGGCACCAGTTCACCGCCCGCCGTCGGTCGCCGCGAGGTACCGCCGCCGCGACTTTGTCGATCGCCAGGAACACCAGGGGCGTCCAGGCCATCGTGCAGACGTTGCTCAGGTGGCCGGCGTAGACGTGCAGAAAGCTGGCGCCGCCCAGCGCTCCGATGCTCCCGGCGAGGAACGCCCCCTCCGCGCCGATGCCGCGAGACCGGGCCCAGGCATAGGTGAGCCCGGCCAGGAGCCCGAGATGGATCGCGATGCTCCAGTTGATCCCGAGCGCGGGCGGGAGCACGAGAAACATCAGGTTCGGGGGGTAGAGGAGGGCGGACTGCATCGACCCGAGATAGGGCGTGCCGCAGTAGGTGTGCGGATTCCACTGCGCGATCCGGCCGGCGGCGAGCTCGCGGAAGCCGAAGGCCCGCGAGGCGTAGAAGTGCAGGAACGTGTCGGTGTCAGGACCGCCGAGAAACACCCGATCGTCGAACAGCGCCGGGGCGAGCAAGACGACGACCAGCCCGCCGAGGCCGGCCAGCCAAGGCGCGTGCGTCCGTGACAGAGGCCGTGACTCACTCACCGGCGGAGACCTTTCTCGCCAGGACCTCGAAGCCGCCCCCGCGAAACGGAAACGGCCACTTCATCAGCGGCATCCGCTCGGCCACCCAGGCCAGGCCGCGACCGAGGGTCGGCGACATTTTGCCGAGCACGCCAGCGATGTAGGCGGCGTTCGTCATCTTGGCGCGTGGCCGTGCATAGAGCACTTCGAATCCCGCCCGGCGCAGCATCTCCGAGAGCGTGGCCGGTGAGAAGTAGTAGAGATGTTCCGCCGGCTTGAGATGGATCCAGCGGCTGCCCATCAGCCAGTGCCACGGACTCGCCTCGTTCGGCGTGTGCAGCATGACCATGCCCCCCGACCGCAACAAGCGATGGACCTCCCGAAGCTCGGCCAGAGGGTCCGTCATGTGCTCGATGACGTCATTCATCACGACGGCGTCGAACTCCGCGTCGGCGAACCGCGCGTCCCGCAACTTGCCGTTGAACACCGGCAGGCCGAACTCGCGACGCACGTGCTCGGCGGCGTCGGCGGAGAGTTCGACACCGCGGGCTTGCCAGCCGCGCCGGGCGGCCGCCTCGAGAAGGAAGCCGTACGCACAGCCGACGTCCAGCAACGTGCCCCGCGGAATCCGCGACTCGAGCGCCGTCAACTGCTCCTGGAAAAAGAGCACGTGCAGGTCTTTGTCGGCGACATAGTGGCTGTAACCGGTCGTCGAATCCTCGGCTCTCGAGAAATAGCCGGCATCCCGATAGATCTCGGTGACGTGGTCCTCCTGCTGACGCGGATTGACGTACACCAAGCCGCAGGCATTGCACCGCACCACGCGATACGCGGTCGGCCGGTCCCCGTCAGGCACCTGTTTGACGTGGAGCAGTTGCTCGTCGTGGCCGCCGCATAACCCGCAGGGAACGTGTTGCATCGCTGCTTCTGATTTCCAGTCGCTCCTCGTCCGGGAGCCCGCCTCAGCCTGGACCATCGGCCACCCGAGACGACCGAGCCCGAGTTCGAGACAAACTGGTGTAGTCTAATCGGCCGGAGAACGGCTTCCATGCCCATACATGAGCCTGCACGCGCAGGGCCTGGCATCACCGGCACGGCTCCCGGCTGGATGCTCCTCGCCGGCCTCGTCCTGCTCGTCTTTTCCCCCGCCCTCTCCGCGGGGTTCGTCTACGATTCCCGGCTGCAAATTCTGACCGACGGCTTCATTCACGACCCGGGCAATTGGCCGAGCGTGCTGTCGTTCCACGTGCTCTCCCGGGACGTGCTCGACTTCAACCGGCCGGTGCAGCTCGCCTCGCTGATGCTCGACGCCGCGATCTGGGGCCGCGAGCCATTCGGCTACCACCTGACGAGCGTGCTGCTCCATGCGGTCAACGCCGTGCTCGTGGGCGCGATCGCCACCCGGCTCCTCGGGCCGGGGGCGCCGCGGCTCGCCGTCCTGATGACGGCCGCACTGTTCGCCGTGCACCCCGTCGTCGTCGAGGCCGTCTGCGAGCCGACCTATCGCGAGGACCAGTTGGCAACGTTGTTCTCCCTCGCCGCGGTACTCCTGGCGGCGCGACATCCTGCCGACATGGCGGGCGCCGACCTGCGACGGGCTGTGGCCTGCGCCGGCTGCTGCCTGCTGGCCGTCGGCAGCAAGGAGACGGGCGTCGTCGCGCCCCTGCTCATGGCGATCTGGTGGCGACTCTTTTGCCGCGGTGAGCCGCGCGGCTTCTGGAAACGTGCCATCGGGCTGGGGTCTGTCGCGGTGGCCGGCTTCCTGGCGGCCCGCTTCGCGCTCGAGCCGCAGCAATCGGTGATCTTCGAGACCAAGCCGGCCTATCCCGGCGGCACGCTCGGCGGCACGCTGGTCCTGCAACCGCGGATCCTCGCGATGTACGTGCAACTCATCGCCTGTCCGGTGAACCTGTGTGCCGACTACGGCGCCTATTCGATCCGGCACCTGTCGCTTGCGGTGTCGTCCGCGCTGCTCGCAGTCGTGGTCGCCGCCGCCGCCTGGGTGTGCCGGCAGGATCGGCGTCTGGTGTTCGCGTATGCCGTCGTGTTGCTGCCGCTGCTCCCCGTGATGAACCTGATCCCCATCTACCGAGCCGCCGCCGACCGGTATCTCTACTTCTCCATGGCCGGCGTCGCCCTGGCCGTTGGTTGCCTGCTCGACGCCCCATGGCTGCGAACGCGGCCGCAGGCCGCGAGGGCGGCCTTTGCGGGCGGCTTGGCTGTCTGTGCCGTGCTGGCGCTCGCGGCGATGCAGCGGCAGCGGGTGTGGCATGACCCCGTCGCCCTCTGGCAGGACGCCGCCCGGAAGAACCCGGCTGCCTTCACGCCAGCGTCGGGCCTGGGCGACGCCCTGCGGGAGGTGGGCAGGTTGCGAGAAGCGGAAGCAGCCACCCGCGGAGCCCTGCAACTCTGCGACGGCAAGCGCGGCGACGCGTGGGCGACGCTCGCGCTCATTCTCGACAAGCAGGGGCGCACGGCCGAGGCTACCGAGGCGTTGGCGAAGGCACTGGAAGTCGATCCCAGGCTTTTCGATCCGCCCGCACGAGTTGCCGTGCTCGCGATGGACCAGTCCACGGCCGATGCGCTGGTGGATATGCTGCGCAGGCTGCGGCTGAAGGGCAGCCACGATGGCCCCTGACCGTCGCCGGCGGCGATTGGCAGCGAGGGCGGCGACTCCGCGTGGGCGATTGTTTCGACAGGCCCGCCGAGTTAGGATACCTCTGTCGGAGACAAGGGTGGTATGTCGCAGGGTCGCGGAGCCGAGCGGATGGGGAACTTCGAAAGCAAGTCGCGACGCGAACGCCAGCCGCGTCACCGGGCGCCGATGGATCCACGTCCGGCTGCCGAACCGGTCTTCGTGATCGACGACACGACGGCCTCCCGGTGGCGCGAGTTCATCGTCCGACTGGCCTTGATCGTGGTCACGTCACTGTGGATCTATGCGCCTTCCTACCACGGCGACTGGCTCTGGGACGACGACCAGACGATCACCGCCAACCCGACGTTGCCGCAGCCGTACTCGTTCCGCAGGACGTGGGTCACGCCAGTCGTGCACGCCGCCAGCGAGGCCGGTCGGACGGTCGCGAAGAAACTGGGCGCCACCGTCGCCGAGCGGAAGCCCACCCAAGAGATTCACGGCGCCGACTACTTCCCGCTCACGGCCACGGCCACATGGATGCAGTGGCAGTGGTTCGGCATGAACGCGACCGGCTACCACGCGGTCACGATCGTGCTGCACATCGTGGGCGCCCTGCTCTTGTGGTGGCTGTTCCACGAGATGGGACTGCCCGGTGCGTGGCTGGGCGGATTCCTGTTCGCCATCCATCCGCTGTGCGTCGAGTCGGTGGCGTGGGTGTCGGAACTGAAAAACACGCTCTCCATGCCGCTGTTTCTCTTGGCGGCGATCTGCTACGTGCGGTTCGAAAAGCAGCCCGCAGGCTCGCAGGAGGCGCGGATTTCGTACGCCCTCTCGATCCTCTGCTTCCTGTTCTCGATGCTGGCCAAGACGTCGGTGGTCATGTTTCCGGTCGTCATCCTGCTGCACGCCTGGTGGCGGCGGGGAGTCGTGACCTGGCGGGACATCGTCCGCTCGGGGCCGTTTTTCCTGATCTCCCTCCTCCTGGGGCTGGTGACCGTGTTCTTTCAGCACGATCGCGCGATCGGCCAGGAAAAGATCCTCGTGCCGCCGTACTTCACGGAGAGCGGTTGGCTGTCGATCCAAGGCGTGATGTCGCGGGTCGCCGTCGCCGGCATGGCCATCCTGTTTTACCTGTGGAAGACGTTTTGGCCGTTCGACCTGCTGACGATCTATCCGCGCTGGGAGATTGACCCGCCCAAGATTTGGCAACTCCTGCCTTGGCCGCTGATGGCCGCGGGCGGGTGGTGGCTCTGGAAGCATGCCGGCCCCGCGGAGCGTCCCAACTGGCAGCGGCACGCGCTGTTCGCCTTCGGCTTCTTCGTGGCGATGCTGTTCCCGATTCTCGGATTCATCACGATCTCCTACATGCGGATCACCTGGGTGGCCGATCACTTCGCCTACCTGCCAATGATCAGTCTCGTCGGGCTGGCTGCGGCGGGAATCACGACCGCCTACGGCCGGCTGTCCGCCGCGGAGAAGCCGCTGGCCGTCGCGGGCGGATCGGTGGCGCTCGCCTGCCTCGCCTATGCATCCTTCTCCTATGCCTTCGCCTGGGCGGGGGAGGAGTCGCTCTGGCCGCACACGCTTCGCGGCCATGCAAACCCCTGCACCCTGCGAGACTGCGGCTGC
This sequence comes from Pirellulales bacterium, assembly GCA_044358905.1. Lineage (GTDB taxonomy): Bacteria > Planctomycetota > Planctomycetia > Pirellulales > UBA1268 > QWPN01. The sequence goes on from JBIKND010000004.1 coordinate 10,297, forward strand.
TGGCAGGCCCACAACCGTCTGGGCGCGAAGAAGTTCGCCCGGGGGGACCTCGAGGCCGCCCACGTGCACTTCCAGAACTCCACCCGCCTGCGCCCCGACCTGGGCGAGACGCACAACAACCTCGGCACCACCCACTCGGCAAGGTCGCAGATGGCGGCCCAGCAGGGCAACCAGGAAGCAGCCAAGCGGGAGATGGATCTGGCGATCGAGCAGTTCCGCGAGGCCTGCCGCGTCACGCCGCACGTGCCGGCGATTCATGTCAACTACGCCAACTCGCTCGCTGCCGCGGGGCGGTTCGGCGACGCTGCGGACCAATACAAGGAACTGCTCGCGAAGATACCGAATGAGGCGGCACTCTGGAACAACTACGGCGTCGCCCTCTTCAAGCAGGGCGACAACGACAAGGCGATCGAGGCGTTTCGTCGGGCCTTAACGCTCAACCCCAACTTCAAGGACGCCAAGGAGAGCCTGGCCGTCGCCACCGGTGAAAAGCCCGCCCCCGCGCCCCCTCCGCCGCCCGGTGGCCAGTTGCAACTCCAAACGCCGCTGTCGCCGACGCTCGGCCCGGCGCCGCTCGGCCCGCGGTGATCAGCGGCCCAGCCGCGCGGCGGCGGCCAGCCGCAGCAGCCTCCAGCCGCCGACGAGCGACTCCCGCAGCCCGGCCTTGCTGGAGCCGCGCTCGCGGTTGGTGAACGTGATCGGCACTTCCACGAGCCGCCCCCCGGCGCGGTGCATGCGCCACAGCATCTCCTCGAGAAACGTGTAGCCGGTAGCGTATGGTCCCGGCGCACCGGCGAACGCGTCCAGCCGCACCGCCCGGAAGCCGCTCGACGCATCCCGCACCGGCACGCCGACGACGAACCGCGTAAACCAGCCGACGAGGCGACTGACCACGTGGCGGGACGGCGGCCAGCCCACGATCCGCCCCCCGGGCACACGCCGCGAACCGATGGCCACGGCGGCGGGGCGGCCGCCGGCCGGGTCGAGCGCCGCCAACAGCCGCGGAATGTCCTCTGGATCGTGGCTCAGGTCCGCGTCGATGTTGACCGCGACTTCGAAGCCGTGGCGGCGGGCCAGGTCGAAACCCTCCAGGATCGCCCCCCCGAGGCCCCGGCGTCCACGGCGCACGAGCACGTGGAGGCGGGGGTCACGCGCGCACCGCTCCAGGGCGGCGGCCGCCGTGCCGTCTGGCGAATCGTCGTCCACGATCAGCAACTGTAGGTCGGGGGTGGCGTCGAGCACGCGGTCGATGAGCGGCTCGATGTTGGCCCGCTCCTGATAGGTGGCTGCGACCACGAGAACCCGGCCCGGTGGCCAGTCGGCACGGGAGGCGATGTCGGCGGTGCCACGGGAGAGAGTCACGGCGACGATGGTATCCCGGCGACGTGTCGGGTCACGCCCCGGGGTGGCACGCACGGTCGCCGCGGCGGAGACGGGCGAAGAGGCTGCGGTAATCGCCCGGACGGACGGCCGCGACCACCGGCCGCCCCGGCGGCGAACACGCCTCCAGATCCTCCTCGATGACGACCATGTCGGAATCGTCCGCCTCGCCATCCATCGCCGTCGCCTCCGCGACGGCCGTCGGATTGCCGGCCACGCATTCGCCCGCGGACGACGTCGCCGGCGTCGCCACCGCCGGCAGCGTGATCCGCTCGCAGGCCGCGAGCTGCCGGGCCATCGTCTCGCCCTCGCGGCTCGACACCTGTTGGCATTGATGGAAGTCGTCGGGGCCACGCATCAGGAATCGTTCCACGGCGTCGCGTTCCTGCTCGAAGAACTCCTCGAAGGGGTCGCCTGATCCGTCGAACACGAGCTCCACCTCGGGGCCGCTCCAGGGATCGCCAGCGCGGCCCGCCCGCGGCGGCGCGTGGTGGTCGGCCACGGCGACGCCGTCGTCGAAGCCGCCGAACTCGACGACGTCCAGGTCGGGGGCCGTGGTGCCGTCGACGAGCGGATCGAAGTCGTGCTCGGCACCGTCCCCGAACTCCAGGCACGGCTCGCCACCGTCCGCGCCGCTGACGGCGTGCGGCGTCGGAGCCGGCAGCCGCTGGATGTCGCGCCAGGCCGCGGCGACGGCGGCGGGCGTGACCGGCATCGTCGTCTCGCCGCGCAGCACCAGCGCGTGGTCGCAGAGCTGGTTGATCAGCCGGGGCACGCCGTCGGTGGCGGTGAACACGGCGTCGTCGCAGCCCGGAGCGAACAGTGCGTCCCAGTCGCAGCCGGCCGTCTTCGTCTGCGTCCGCAGGTACGCGACCGTCTCGGCGTGGTCGAGCGGCTCGAGATAACTCCGCACGGCGATCCGTTGGGCGAGGCTTTCCATCCGCGGCAGGCCGAGCAGTTCCTCGAGCTTCGTCGAGCCGGCCAGCACGATGTGCACCGCGGGCAGCGGGGTCGGCACGTTGGTCAGCAGCCGCAGTTCCTCGATCAGCCGCGTGGGCAGCGTCTGCGCCTCGTCGACGAGCACCACGAGCCCCGAGCCGGTCGCGGCCAGGCCGCGGATCCGCTCGACGAGGGCGATCCGCAGTTCGGCCTCGTCGATGCCGCGATAGGGCTCGCCGATCTCGGCGAGGATTGCCTGCCACAGCGCCCGCCGCGTGCAGATCCGCGCGCCCGAGAGCAGGGCCACGTCGAAGTCGTCGCGAACGCGCTCCGCGAGCATCGCGAGCAGGAGCGACTTGCCGGTGCCCGGCGGCCCGACCACGAGGGCCACGCCCTCGGCACGGCGGATCGCCCGCTCCGTTCCCGCGAGCGCCGCCTCGATGCCTTGCGCCGGATGGAAGAACTGCGTTCGCGGCGCGGCCATGAAGGGGCGGGTCGAGGGGTGGCGACGGCGGGCGTGCATCGTGGAGTCGGTTCCGAGGGGACGGCGGCCCGACCGGCCGCCAGCACCATGAAGTTTCGGCTCCCGCCCCCGGCTTCCTGCACCATCTGACGGCCGCGTAGACTTTCCGGATCGGGAAGACGGCACCCCGGCGCGCGGTCGCGCCGAATGTGCCGCCGCCGCGCGGCGGTCTGGCACGAGGTGGGCATGGTCGATCCGCTGTTCCACGTGAAGGTCTGTGGCGTCACGTCGCCGGGCGACGCGCGGCTCGTGGCGGCCGCCGGCGGCGATGCGGTGGGGCTCAACTTCGTCGTCGGCTCGCCGCGATGCCTCGAGGTCGAGGCCGCGCGGGCCGTGGCGGCGGCGGTGCCGGGCGGCGTGCTCAAGGTCGGGGTGTTCGCCGGATCGACGGCCGCCGACATCCGGCGGATCGCGACGGCCGTCGGTCTCGACGCGATCCAACTGCACGGTCACCTCTTTGCCGCCGGTGACGATCGGGTGGTCGATGCCCCCGAGTTGTGCGCGGCGCTCGCCGGGCTGCCCGTGATCCGCGCGGTGCGGCTCGAGGTAGGAGCGGCGACCGGCGATCCCTTCGCGGCGGCCCGCCGTTGGATCGAGCAGGCCGCTGCCGTCGGCCCGCCGCCCCGCATGGCGCTCGTCGATGCCGCCGTGCCACGGGGTACCGCCGCCGGGCAGTTGGGAGGCACCGGCGCGCGGGCCGACTGGGCTGCGGTCTCCAGGGCGGCGGCACTGCCGGTGCCGCTGGCGCTGGCCGGGGGCCTGACGCCGGAGAACGTGGCGGCTGCCATCATTGCCAGCGGCTGCCGTGCCGTCGACACCGCCAGCGGCGTCGAGTCGGCCCCGGGCATCAAGGATCCGGTCCTGGTGCAGGCCTTCGTGACGGCCGCCCGCTGCGCCCTAGGGCTTGCCGTCTGCTAGCCTTTCCCCGCGTGCGGCCCAACCCTTTGCGAATCGGTGCTGCCGGCTAAGATTTGGTCATTCTCGTCTTCCCCAATTCCAGGAGGTCTTCCGTGGCCCACGTCGAAACCCGTCTGCCTTACAAGGTCGCCGATCTGTCGCTCGCCGATTGGGGACGCAAGGAGATCATGCTGGCCGAGAACGAGATGCCGGGGCTGATGGCCCTGCGGCAGAAGTACGGTCGCACCAAGCCGCTCACCGGTGCCCGCATCGCCGGCTGTCTGCACATGACGATCCAGACGGCCGTCCTCATCGAGACGCTCAAGGAACTGGGCGCCGAGGTCACCTGGAGCAGCTGCAACATCTTCTCGACCCAGGACCATGCCGCCGCGGCCATCGCCAAGGCCGGGTTTCCCGTCTACGCCTGGAAGGGGCAGAACAACGAGGAGTTCGACTGGTGCATCGAGCAGACGCTGTTCTTCCCGGACGGCGAGCCGCTCAACATGATCCTCGACGACGGCGGTGACCTGACGTCGATGGTGCACAACAAGTTCCCCGAGCTGATCGGCGGGATCCGCGGCCTCTCCGAGGAGACGACCACGGGCGTCCACCGGCTCTACCAGATGCATGAGAACGGCGAGCTCAAGCTGCCGGCGATCAACGTCAACGACTCCTGCACGAAGAGCAAGTTCGACAACCTCTACGGCTGCCGGGAGAGCCTCGCCGACGGCATCAAGCGGGCCACCGACGTGATGGTGGCCGGCAAGGTGGTCGTCGTGGCCGGCTACGGCGACGTGGGCAAGGGTTCCGCCCACGCGATGAAGTCGCTGGGTGCCCGCGTGATCGTCACCGAGATCGACCCCATCAACGCCCTCCAGGCGGTGATGGAGGGCTTCGAGGTGACCACCATGGAGGAGGCCGCCGCACGGGGCCAGATCTTCGTGACGGCCACCGGCTGCCGCGACGTGATTCGTGGCGAGCACATCGCCCGGATGCCCAACGACGCCATCATCTGCAACATCGGGCATTTCGATCTGGAGATCGACGTCGCCTGGCTGGAGAACACGAAGGGCGTCAAGAAGGTCGAGATCAAGCCGCAGGTGGACCGCTACACCCTGCCCTCGGGCAACAGTGTGATCGTTCTGGCCGAGGGACGGCTCGTGAACCTCGGCTGTGCCACCGGCCACCCGTCGTTCGTGATGAGCACGAGCTTCACCAACCAGGTGCTCGCCCAGATCGCCCTCTGGACCGAGGGGGACAAGTTCGACATCGGCGTCCACCGGCTCCCCAAGAAGCTCGACGAGGAGGTGGCCCGGCTGCACCTCGACAAGTTGGGCGTGAAGCTCACCAAGCTCACCGCGGAGCAGGCCGAGTACCTGCACGTCCCGGTCGAAGGCCCCTTCAAGCCCGAGTACTACCGCTACTGAGCATCACGCAAAACACGGACATCCTGTCCGTTTTTGCTTGGGCATTCGGAGCCGCAGCCAAGGTGCGGCTCGAATGCCGGCTGCTCTCACCTCCGGGCGAGCAGGGCCGCATGAGCCGGCGCCATTTCAGGGCGCCGGCTCTCAGGGCAGCGGTCAGCCCCGAACCTCCTCAACTGGGATGTGAGCGAAGGCGAGGGCTCGGGACGAGGATGCGGCGACGTTTCACGGGAAACGTGGGCGGGAGCGGCGGACTGCCTGGCACGTCGGCGAGCGGCGTTGTGCTACGATCCCGACCCCGGCGTCACCCCGCGCCCAGCCCGAGGGCGCCCCATCCCATGCCCATCGTCGCCCCGCTCCGCGGCCTCCGCTTCGACCCCAAGCACGTCGGCGCCCTGTCGCAGGTGATCGCGCCCCCCTACGACGTCATCGACGCCGTCCTGCAGACGAAGCTCTACGAGCGGCATCCGGCCAACGTGATCCGGCTCGAACTCAACCGTGAGGAGCCGGGGGACGACGACCGCAGCAACAAGTACACCCGGGCCGCCAAGTTCCTCCGCGCATGGCGGGAGCAGGGTGTCGTGATGCAGGAGCCGGCGGCGGCGCTCTACGTCTACCACCAGAAGTTTGAGGTCGAGGGCAAGACGCACGTCCGTCGGGGCGTGATGGCGCGGGTGCGGCTGGAGCGGTTCGGCACCGGCAACATCCATCCCCACGAGGAGACGATGAGCGGGCCGAAGCAGGGTCGGCTCCTGCTCATGCGGGCCTGCCGGGCGAACCTCTCGCAGGTGTTCGGTCTCTACCCGGACCCAGCCGGTGAGGTCCAGGCCCTGCTCGACGCGGCCGTGGCCGGCCAGCCGCCGATTGAGGCCACCGACCACCTCGGGGTGAAGAGCTGGATGTGGCCGCTGGCCGACGAGGCGGTGGCCACCAAGGTGGCTGGGATGATGGGCCCCAAGCCGGTGTTCATCGCCGACGGTCACCACCGCTACGAGACCGCCTGCAACTACCGCGACGAGGTGGCCGCGGCCTGGGCCGTCGAGCACGACGGCGCGGCCCTGCCGGCCGACCACCCGGCGAACTTCGTCCTCATGATGCTCGTGGGCATGAGCGACCCCGGGCTCGTCGTGCTGCCCACACACCGGCTGTTCGTGCAGCCGGCGGTGGCGTCGGCGGCCGACCTGCAGGCCCGGCTCGGCGACTGCTTCACGACGGAGCCGGCCGGCACGGGGCCGGACGACGCCGAGCAGGTGTGGGGGCTGATCGAGGTCGGCGACGACCAGGGCACGCTGGGGCTCTACACGGCCGGCGACCGGGCCTGGACGCTGGCCCACATCACACCGGCCGGCCGGGCCCGGATGGACCAGGTGGCGGCCGACCACGGCGCGGCCTGGCGGAGCCTGGGGGTTTCGATCCTCCATCGGCTCGTGATCGGCGAGTTGCTCGGGGCCAAGGAGATCCCTACCCCCGGCTACGTGCACCTCGTCCGCGAGGTGGTGGACGGCCTGGGCCACGGCCCGTATCCGCTGGCGGCGCTCGTCATGCCGGCGAGCGTCGAGGACATCCGCAAGGTGAGCGAGACCGGCGAGCGGATGCCGGCCAAGAGCACCTTCTTCTATCCCAAGCTCGCCAGCGGTTTGGTCTTCAACCCGCTGGAATAGCCGGGCGGCGTTTCACGTGAAAAGCGGAAAGCGAGGGCGGCAGCGGGCTTTGGGCGGGGTGCGCAAAGTTCGCGGTTTCACGTGGAACCGAGGGCCTCCGTCTGCGGCGACCTTGCGCGCTGAACCGGTTCTGGCGGGGCCGCGCGCACGGCGTACCGATCGTGCCTGGCGTGGCCGATATTCCGAAGGCACCTGTCGTGTGCATGCGTCCGTCGGGAAGGATTCTGCGCGTGGGAAGGATTCTCTGCGTGGCCAACCAAAAGGGTGGCGTCGGCAAGACGACCACCGCCTCCAACCTGGCGGCCGCCCTCGCACACGGTGGCCTCCGCACGCTGCTGGTCGACCTCGACCCGCAGTGCAATGCCACGACCGGCTTCGGCGTAGCGCCGGCTGCATCGCACCCGCTGGTCTCCGCGGCGCCCCTGCACGAGTCGGTCGTGGCGACGAACGTGCCCGGCCTGGCCGTCCTTCCCGGCAGCCGGAGTGTCCGCGACGTGGAGCGGATCGCCGCGGCGGCGCGGGCCGGCTCGATGGTGCTGGAGCGGCATCTCTCCGGCGGGCTCAACGCCTGGGACTACTGCCTCATCGACTGCCCGCCGTCGGCTGGCGAACTCACCCGCGCCGCGCTCGCCGGCAGCACCGAGGTGCTGATGCCGATTCAGTGCGAGTACTTCGCCCTCGAGGGGCTGACGCAGATGATCGAGGTGGTCCGCGACGTCATGGAGGAGCGGCCGGGCCGGCTCTCCTTCAGCGGCATCGTGCTCACGATGCACGACGCGGCCCTCGAACTGACCACCGAGGTCGAGGCCGAGGTGCGCGACTTCTTCGGCGAGATCGTCTTCGAGACGGTGATCCCCCGCGACGTGGCCGTCGCCGAGGCGCCCAGCCACGGGAAGAGTGTGATCGACTACGCACCGCGCTCGTGGGGAGCGCGGGCCTACACGGAACTGTGCATGGAGGTACGCGACTGTGAGTAGGGAACGACGCCTGGGCCGGGGACTCGAGGCACTGCTGGGACGCGCCGGGCTCGACCCAGCCCCGGCCACGCAGGGCACGGCGGCGCTGGCCGCGCAGCCGCACCGCGCGCCGCAGCAAGGGCTCGGCGCGGGCGCCGCCCGGCTGATCCTCCACGCGCCGGAAGAGATCGAGCAGGCCGCCGCCGCCCTGCCCGCCACCGAGGTGGCCGTGGCGACGATCGATCCGAATCCCTGGCAGCCGCGGAGCGTGCTCGGCGACGCCGAGCTGGCGGAGCTGGCCGAGAGCCTCCGCGAGCACGGCCTCGTGCAGCCGATCGTGGTTCGGGCGCGGGGCGATCGCTACCAGCTGATCGCCGGCCAGCGCCGGCTCGCCGCGGCCGGCCGCCTGGGGTGGGAGCGGGTGCCGGTCCGGGTGCTCGACGTGGACGACCGCCAGATGGCGGAGATCGCGATCGTCGAGAACCTCCAGCGCCGCGACCTCGACGCCCTGGAGAAGGCGGCGAGCTTCAAGCAGTACCTCGCCACCTGGGGCTGCACGCAGGAGGAGCTCGCCAAGCGGCTCTCGATCGACCGCTCGCACGTGGCCAACCTGATCCGGTTGCTGGAGCTGCCGGAAGCGGTGCAGAAGCAGCTGCGGTCCGGGGCGATCTCGATGGGCCACGCCCGCGCCCTGTTGCCGCTCGGCGACGAGGACCAGCAGGTGCGGCTCGCGAGCCGGGTCGCCGCCGAGGGTCTGTCGGTGCGCGCCGTGGAGGCCGAAGTGCAGGAGATCCTGCGGGGCGACGAAGCCGGCGAGGCCACCGACCTGCCGGCGCTCGGTGACGCCCCGGAGACCGAGGGCGGCCAGGCTCCGGGCGGGGGCGTGCGGCGCAAGCCCGGCCGGCCGGCCACGCGGCGGGCGAGCCAGGTCGTGGCGGTGGAGAACCAGCTGCGGCGGGCGCTGGGCGTGAAGGTCGTGGTCCATGCCAACGGCAAGGGGGCGGGCCGGATCGTGATCCCGTTCACCGACCTCGACGAGTTCCAGCGACTGCTGGACCACATCACCGAATGACGGGCGGTATGGGACGACGGGCCGCCGCTGCGGCCGCGTGATACACTGCCCGGTCTCCGGGGCGTAGCGCAGTTGGTAGCGCGCTTGGTTTGGGACCAAGAGGTCGAGAGTTCGAATCTCTCCGCCCCGATTGCCGTTCTCCCGGGACGACATGCCCGCTGGGCCGACCGCTTGCCGGCGGCTGTTGACCATGGCGTCATCGAGGCGTTCGTTGTATAGTCGCTCAATCCGCCTTGAGACCTTGAGTGCCCTCCGGCCGCCGAAGCCTCTGCCATGTCCCGTAGCCAAGGTTCCGTGTTTCGTACAGCTTTCCTCCCGCGTTTCGAACGCCTGGAGGAGCGTCATGCGTTGGCCTCACTGCCGGCGCCGGTCCCCGGGCCGGTGGAGCCCTCCGTTAACGCGGTGGTCGTCGCCGCCGAGCCGCTGGAGCAGCGATTCGGTCCGCTCCGCTACGTCGTCGGCGATGCCCGCATCGCCATCACAGGTATCGACGAGGCGACCACTTCGGTCGTTATCCCGCGCGCGATCGATGGCCTGCCCGTGACAACGATCGGGGCCTGGGCGTTCTTCGGCGCCCGGAATTTGGTCAGCGTCACCATCCCCGGCAGCGTCACCTGGATCGGCGACTCGGCCTTCATGGAGAGCGGGATCGCGAGCCTTACAATTCCGAGTAGTGTCCGGTTCATTGGGGTCCAAGCTTTCTGGGACTGCGACGGGCTCACGAGCCTCGTCATTCCCGACACGGTCACGCAGGTCGGCCGCAACGCGTTCGCGGGCTGCTCCAACTTGAGGAGCGTCGCGATGACGGCCAGGCTGGGGACGCTGGAACACGGCATCTTCGCCGGCTGCACGAGCCTGCAGACCGTGAGGATTCCGTCCGGCATCAGGGGTATCGGCGATTACGCGTTCGCGGACTGCACGCAACTGGCGACGGTGACGATTCCGGCCACCGTCACGACGATCGGCAGCCATGCGTTTTGGAATTGCACCGCGCTGGCCGCCGCTCCCCTGCCGGGAGGCCTCGCGTTCCTGGGCGACGGAGCCTTCAGGGGCTGCACCGCACTGAAGTCCATCGCGATCCCGGGCAGCCTGCCGAAGATCGAGTCAGACACCTTCAGCGGATGCACATCGCTCGCGGCGGTCTCCATCCCGGGCAGCGTCCGTGAGATCGGCGCCTTGGCCTTCTTCCGTTGCTCCGCCCTGCGGCAGATCGCCATCCCGGCCAGCGTCGAGCGGATCGGGGACGGCCCGTTCATGGACTGCACGTCCCTCGCCACGATCGATTTCCGCGGCGATCCGCCGACGATCATCGACTTTTTCGGCGATCCCGCGCCCCAGTTCGATATCGGCCCGGGTAGTCCGCTCGTCGTGCGGCATCGTGCCGGCAACGCCGCATGGGCCGCGTTCGCCTCGTCCGGCTACGGCGGCCATGCCGTGCAGCCGGTTGCCAATCTCCCGGGATCGGCACTCGGTCTGAAGATCACCGTCGGCTCATTGCCAAAAACCGTGAGCGTCAACGCCAATCGCGCCGTCGCCACCGTCGTGGTCGCGAACCGGACGGGCACGAAGTTGTCGCTCGCCGGACCGGACGCCAAATCCTTTCGCCTGGTCGGCACGCAACTCGTTCTTCGTAGCGGCACCCGACTCGCCAATCGCACCTCGGGGGGTTTGGCGGTCACGGTCGTGCTTGCCAACGTCGCACGGCCGGGCCGCGTGTTGGCCACCATCGGTTACCGCCTCCACGTTCTCGATGTCACCCGCTAGCTGTCCGTGGAAAAAGTCGTCCATGACCTTTTTCCGCTTGATCGACCGCGGGAAACGCCGAGGGTTTCCCGCGGTCGATGGCCATCGCATCCTGCTCGGGCAGACTTGTTCCACCGCCTGCTAGCGGACCTGTGCACGGCGCGGGCGGGGGGCGGGGTGGCATCGTTGAGAACGGCCCGGCCCACGGCTATGCTCCACGGCATGCCTTCTATACACCGCCGCACCCGCCTGGTTTCCGCCCTCCTCCTCGCCGCGGCGTGCGCCCACGAAACGGCCCGCGGCTTCGACGGCTGGCAGGGCATGCGGGTCATCCCGCTCGACGGACGGGCGGAGCGGCTGGTTGTCGCCGACCTCGGCAACGACGGCCGCGACGACGTGATCGTCGTCAACCCGCGGCAGGCGCGGCTCGACCTCTACCGCTGGCTCACGCCGGCCGAGCGGACCCGGGAGGACAAAACGGATCCCGACCGCCCCAATGAATTGCCGCTGGCGGCCGACTGGGCGCACGGCGAGGTGGCGATCGACGAGATGCCGGTGGACGCCGTGGCCCACGACGTGGATGGCGACAAGCGGCCCGAACTGCTGGTCCTCACGACGCCGTCGAACCGCGTCTCGATCTACAGTCAGGCCGCCGACAAGGCCGTCGATGCCAAGGGAGCCTGGAAGAAGACAGGCGAGTGGAACCTGCTCGCCGGGGCGCCGACCGGCAGGAGCGGCGCGTTGCTCGTGCGCGACCTGCCCGGCGGCGCGCACGAACTGCTCGTGAGCACCGAGCAGGGCATCCAGCAGCTGCCGCTGGTGCGCGGCGGCCGTGCGGTGTGGCTCGCTCCACGGGAAATCCGCACCCGTCTCGACTGGCATCTTGCCGACATGGATGGCGACGGCGACGCCGACCTCGTGGAGTGGTCCAACGTGGGTCGGCAGGTCGTCCGTTGGTATCCCTGCGCGGCCGACGGCAGCCTGCTGCCCGCCCAGACGATCCACGACCAGACGGTCGAAGGTTTGCAGACCGCCGCACCACGATCCGGCAAGGCCGACCTGCTGCTGCTCGGCGGCAGCGACAAGGGCGTGCTGCGGCGTTACCAGCTCGCAAAGGGCGAGGCGACCGACATCGGGCGCCAGGATGCCCTGCCGATGGCCGGCGCGGCCAAGCGCGGCTGGTGCGGCATCCTGCTCGGCGACGGGGCGGCCCGGACGCCCGCGATCGTGGCGGTGGACTCCGCCCAGCCCCGGCTCCGCGTTCATCGGCTTGGCGAGGCGGGCTGGCTCGCGGAGGAGACGTTTCCGGCGATCGGCGGCATCAAGGCGGTCGCGGCGCCGGCCGCCCAGCCCGGCACGCTGCTCGTCTGGGCCAAGGATGCGGCCGACCTCCATCGCTGTGGCTGGGAGAACGGGCGGCTCACCTATCCGCAGCCCTGGGAGCAGGAGGGCAAGGACCGCAAGATCCTGGCGCTCGACGTCGTCGGCAAGACCGTCTGGTGGGCCCAGCGGGTCGGAGCCGACGTGGATCTCTTCGTCTGGCCGGCCGACAAGGCCGAGCCGGTGAAGACCCGCTACGCCGGGCTCGGGGCCAAGGTCGAGCAGGTGGTGTGGCTCGGCGGCGACACGCTGCTCGTGCAGGACGCCTACGCGACGGCCGGGAAGCTCGTGACGCTCGCCGACGGGAAGCCGGTCGTGGCCACGCCGGCCCTCCTGGCCAAGATGGATCCATCCGAATACGGCGTGCTCGACGCGGGCGGCACGCTACGCAAGGCTCGGCTTACCGACGGCGTGCTGCAATGGCTCGGTGACGATCTTCATCCCGTGGACCAGGTGATGCTCACGGAGGGGCAGAAGATCGCCTCGTACCTGCCGATTCCGTCGGAGCAGGGCAAGCCAGCCGCCGCCTGGGCGCTCGAGCAGGGAGGGGCGTTCCTCCATCGGCTCGCGGCGGACGAGGCGGGCGTGATGCGGGTGGTGGAGAGCGTGAAGCCGCCCACAGGCGCCGCTCTCCGTGGCGACCCCGTGCTCGGGGCGGTGCTCGTGGACCAGGAGCGGATCGTGCGACTGTCCCGCGGCCAGCCCTGGGAATTGAAACTCCTCGAGAGCGTCGATGGCCGGATCGGCCGGCGCAGCGGCGTGAGCGAGACGACGATCCATCGCATCCTCGTCACTGACATCGACGGCGACGGCAGCGACGACGTGGCCATGTGCGACGACCGCAAGCACGAGCTCACGGCCCTGCTGCGGGGGGCCGACGCCCTGCAGCGGTCGGTGACCTGGAAGGTGTTCGAGGACCGGAAGTATCCCTACGACGGCGGTGAATCGAAGGACATGGTCGCCGAGCCGCGGCGGATCGCGGGACTGAACGCCGACGGCGACGCCGCCCAGGACCTCGTGATGGTCAGCCAGGACCGCCTCGTGATCTACCTGGGAACCGACAAGGAGGCCCCATGACGCCCCGCACGCTCCTCCTCGCGATCGCGTGTCTCGCGGTCGCCGTTTCCGGCCGTGCCGCCGAGATCGTCACCGTGACTCTCGTGGGCGGCGGCAAGGTGACGGGCCCGCTGCTGCGCCAGAACGACGACGGCGTCGTGCTCGACCTCGGCTTCGAAGTGGTGCAGATCCCGGCCAAGCGGGTGCTCGCTGTGACGAGCGAGGACACGACTGGCCGCAAGGCCGAGGTCGAGACCGACCGCGGCATCTTTCGCACCGGCACGCTCGAGGCTCGCGAGGTGCCGGAACTGGTGAAGCGGTTCGGCGAGGCGGTCGTGATGGTCCGCAACCCCGGCGGCCTCGGCACCGGTTTCCTCATCAGCCGCGACGGCCACGTCGTCACGAACTACCACGTCGTCGAGAACAACACCCGCCTCCAGGCGACGCTGTTCCGCAAGAACGACAAGGGCTTCGAGAAGACCGAGTTGCGCAAGGTGAAGATCATCGCCCTGCAGCCGCTCCGCGACCTGGCGATCCTTCAGCTCGACGTCGAGGAGGCGAAGGGGCGGCTGCCCGAGCCGGTCGTGATCAACGACCGCGACGACCTGCGGGTGGGCGACATGGTGTTTGCGATCGGCAACCCGTTGGGCATGGAGCGGAGCGTGACCCAGGGCATCGTGTCGAGCACGACCCGCACGATTGACCAGATGCGGCTCATCCAGACCGACGCCGCCATCAACCCGGGCAACAGCGGCGGGCCGATCTTCAATGCCCGCGGCGAGGTGGTGGCGGTGGCCTGCGCCGGGGCCGCGATCTTCGACGGCCTGGCTTTCGGCATCCCCGCCAACGAGCTGATCGACTTTCTCGTCCACCGCGACACGTATCTCTACGACGAGTCGCAGCCGCAGAACGGAGTCACCTACCTGCCGCCGCCGTTCCGGCCGGGGCAGCCTGCCGAGAAGGCGAAGGAGTCGCGATGAACGCCGTCCGCCACGGATTTCTCCTGGCCATCGTGGCCGTGACGTCGTTCGCGAGTTCGCGGGCGTCGGCCGCCGACCTGCGGCCGAGTTGGGAGTGCCTGCCGGAGCAGACGGCCGTGATGGTGCGGCTCCCGCAGCCGCAGGAGTTCGTCACGGCCCTGCGGACGCGGACGAAGTTCGGCGCCACCGTGCTCGGCGCGGAGCGGCTGGAGCGGGTCTGGAAGTTGTTCGTGGACAAGTTTCGCCGCGATGGAGCGGGCGACGAGTTCGACTCGTGGGAGCAGGAACTGGAGAAGTATGGCCTCGAGCGGGCCGACCTGACGGCCGCGCTCGCTCGCGACGTCGGCTTCGGCGTGGTCGTGGCGCCGCGCGACGAGGGGCGGCCACCGCTCCAGGTGATGCTCATCTGGCTCGAGCCGGGGGATGCCGCCGCCGAGCGGATGTTCGCCGCCGTCAAGCAGATGCTGGAGGAGCGTGCCGACGAGGGTGAGTCGGCCCCGAAGCGGGTCGATCTGGAGATGGCCGGGCACGAAGTCGTGTGGATGCAGGAAAGGGTGATGGGCCTGAACCTCGGAGAAATCGTCATCGAGGCGGAGGACGACGAGGACGTCAATGGGCAGGTCGAGGCGCTTCAGGAGCGGATCGAGAAGGCGAAACCCGTGCAGACCGGCGTCAGCCACTCGTTCGTGACGCGGATCGGCGGCCGGCTGCTCGTCGGCCAGACGGTGCCCTCCACGGCGGTGGCGAATGGTGGCGCGGGCGGCGCCGGCGGCGGGGGTGACGGAGGCGACGGCGGCGACGGCGGGCCCGGTGGAGCCGGCGCTGGCGATCGCGACTGGGACGCGGAGAGCGGCGTCGAGGACGTGAAGGGCATTTTCCAGCGGTTCCTCGCCGCGCATGCGGCGGACGGTGGGGCGCCTGTGGCGGAGCTGTTCGCCATGCCGGGCGTGCGGGAGGCGCTCCCCGAGGGCCTGGCGGCCATCGACGTCATGGTCGACCCGCGGGTGTTCGTGACGGCGTTCGGCGGGACGGGCCCGGAGGCCGAGGAGGGCCGGCGGCGGCTGGCGAGCGTGGGCCTCGACGCGATCGGGCCGTTCGTGTGGCGGCAGTCGCTCGACGGCGGCCGGTACCACAACGGGATGTTCGTCTCGATGCCGGCGCCGCGGCGCGGGCTGATGCGGATCCTCGACCAGGATTGTGATCCGAGCGAGGCGCCGTCGTTCGTCACGAGTGAGGCCACCGACCTGACACAGTTCTCGCTCGACCTCGGCAAGGCCTACCAGACCGTTCGCGAGGTGATGGTCGCCGCCGGCGGCGAGGAGGCGGGCAACATGTTCATGGCCGCCGAGATGCAGGCCCAGGGCTGGCTCGGCCTCGAACTGCCGAAGGTGCTCTCCGCGCTCGGCAGCCGCCACTGGATGATCGCCTATCCTTCGAAGATCGCCGACGCGGTGGCGGCTGGTCGGGCCGCCGGCAACGCCGGGCAGCAGCTCAATGCCGCCAATCGGGGCGCGATCGTCTGGCAGGTCGCCGACGAGGCCCCATTTCTGAAGATCCTGCAGCAACTCGCTCCGATGGCCGGGAGCGAGCTCAAGGAGGAGCAGGGATTCCGCGGGATCCGCATCCCCAACGGCCCGGCGGTATTCGTGGGCATGAACCACCTCGTCGTCGGCATCGGTGACGAGTCATTGGAGAAGACGATCGCCGGGATCCGCAACCCACCGGCGGGCGCGGCGTCGCTGCGGGAGGGCGATTTGATGCGGCGGGCCGCGGCCCTGCTGCCGCTCGATCCGGTGCGGATGTTCAGCGTGGGCGACGCCACCAAGACCGGCGGCATGCTGGGCAATCTCCGGGAGATCGCCGTCAACATGGAGCCGGATGACGTGCCCGAGGAATACCGGGAACTGTTCGCGGGCCTGAAGGAGACGCTGCCGACGGCGGCCGACATGGAGGGCATGTTCGGCGCCAGCGCCGCCACCATGCGGATGACCGACGCCGGGCTCGCCATCCGGTCCGTCTGGGAAATGCCGCCCCCGTAAGTCAGGCGGCTCCCGCCCGCAGTCCGGCCCAGACGGCCGCGATGCCCGCCAGGTTCGTGGCCAGCACGTAGGCCGCGGCGGCCGGCAGGCGGCCGTGCTGGAGCATCTCGGTCGTCTGAAAGGCGAAGCTCGAGTAGGTCGTGAAGCCCCCCAGCAGGCCGACGAGCAGGATCGTCTCGACCTCGGTGGACAGGCCGCCGCGGGCGCGGGCCGCGGCGAAGATCAGGCCGAAGGCGAACGAGCCGAGGATGTTCACGGCCAGCGTGCCCCACGGAAAGCCCGGCCCGAGGAGGCGGACGGCGAGCGTCGTCAGCCCGGCCCGCAGAAGCGTGCCGAAGGCCCCGGCGACGGCGAGCCACAGGGCTGTCGTGAACGGATGCATGGTACGGGGAGCACTGGGGAGTCGAGATGACGATGGTGCCGGGTCAGGGCTGCCCACGCCCCGTCGCCGGACGTTCGCTGCGCCCATCCTGGGCTCCGCTCACTCGAAGTTGTCTGCGCTTCGCCATCCATGGCTCCGCTGGCCAACTACGCCGGCTCTCAGGGCATGGGCAGCCCCTCACGCCTCGAGTGCCGAAAAACGGCACCTTGAAAAATGGTCTCTGCGGACCCAGCATACCGGCGGTCGGTTGGCGGTTGAACAATTCCTCCCGCATCGCGTAAACATCAGGCACGTACGGTCTCGCCCGGATGGCGTTGCCGATCCCGCCCCCTCCGCTGACGCACCGCCCATGAACCAAAAAACCCTGCTCGACCTGGCCAAGCAGCACGGCACGCCGCTGTTCGTCGTCGACCACGCCGAACTGCGGAAGAACTACGCGCTGTTTCGCAAGCACTTTCCCCGCGTGCAGATCTACTACGCCGTGAAGGTCAACAGCGACCCGGCGATCGTGGAGACCTTCTACAAGCTCGGCGGCAGCTTCGACGTGGCGAGCATCCAGGAGTTTCGCACCGTCTACCAGTTCATCGCCAAGCTCCCGGCGAAGGAGCGGCAGGACTTCATCTGGGACAAGATCATCTACGCCAATCCAATCAAGCCGATCGAGACGCTCGAAGAACTGGACCGCTACAAGCCCCTGGTCACCTACGACAACCAGGAGGAAGTGAAGAAGATCGCCAAGCACGCCCCGCACGCGGGCCTGGCCCTGCGGCTCCGGGTGCCGAACACCGGCTCGATGGTGGAACTATCGAGCAAGTTCGGCGCCTTGCCGGGCGAGGCGGTGGACCTCATCCAATACGCCCACGACCACGATCTCGTGGTCGAGGGGCTCTCGTTCCACGTCGGCAGCCAGTGCACGAATCCGCAAAACTACATCCAGGCGCTGCACCTCTGCGCCAGCGTGTTCGCGGAGGCGAAATCGCGGGGCTTCAACCTCAAGCTGCTCGACATCGGCGGCGGCTTCCCGGCGGCCTACGACGCCACGGTGCCGAAGTTTTCGGCCCTGGCGAAGAAGATCAACCACGAGATCGACCGGCTCTTTCCCAAGGAGATCGAGATCCTCGCCGAGCCGGGCCGGTTCCTCGTCGCCTCGGCGGGCTCGGCCGTCTGCAAGATCATCGGAAAGGCGTTTCGCAACGAGAAGCTCGGCTACTACGTGGACGACGGCGTCTACCACACCTACTCGGGCGTGATCTTCGACCACTGCACATACCACCTGAAGAGCTTCAAGAAGGGCACGCCGCAGCTGTGCGCCGTCTTCGGCCCGACCTGCGACGCCCTCGACACGATCAGCCTCTCCGAGCAGCTGCCCGAACTGGAGATCGGCGACTACCTCTACAGCGAGAACATCGGCGCCTATTCGGCGGCCAGTTCCACCCACTTCAACGGCTTCCCGCCGGCGACGGTGGTGCACGTGAATCGATGAGGCTGCCGGGCGCGGTCGCCTGCCCGCAAGCCCGAGGCGCGATTTCGGATGGTGCGCGCCGGGCGTGCAGCCGTGGCACAACGCCTACCGCAGATGACCGATGTGAGGCTCCATCGCGAGCCTTGGAGGTGCAGACTGGCAGTCTGCACACCGTCCAGCGCGGATTCCGCAGAGTGCCACTCTGCGGCTCCAAGGGATTGCCAAGTGGGGTGACACATCGTCTTCCAAATAATCGGCTCGCCCGCGTGGTCGCCGGCCTCGAGCGGGTGCTCGTCGAACTGGCCGACGCCGCGGACGTCAGCCAGTCACGGACCTGTAGCGGCGGTCTCTGACCGCCGTGCATCGGCATCGAGGCGACCGGCATTCGGCGGTCGGAGACCGCCGCTACAGGGGGGCGGCATGCATCTTCGCGTAGCGGTTCTTTGCCCACGCTGTAGCGGCGGTCTCTGACCGCCGTGCATCGGCATCGAGGCGACCGGCATTCGGCGGTCGGAGACCGCCGCTACAGGGGGTCAGTCCGGTCGCGCAGCCTCGATCAAGTGATAGCCTTTGACCTCCTCGCGGGCGACGTTGGTCCACATCCGCGGGAGGTTTTCCACATACCAGGTCGGCTGCTTCGTTACCACCAGCAGCGTGCCGCCGGGGGCGAGGGCCATGCGGGCCGACTCGACGAAGATTTCGGCGAGTCTGAAATCGGAATAGTAGGGCGGGTTCGCCAGCGCGAGATCCCAGCTGCCCGACTCCGGCACACGGCCCGCCGCCTCGAGCGCCACCGTGAGATTCACGAGCCCGTTTTGCTCGGCACCGCGGCGGGTGCAGTCCACCGCCCGGGCGGATGAATCGAAGGCGTGCACGCGGATGCTCGGATCGCGGGCCGCGATCCCCAGGGCCACGCAGCCCGAGCCGCAGCCGATGTCGAGCACGCGGGTCTCCGGGGCGACGTCGATCGCGTTGAGCAGATGGCGGGCCGCGGGGTCGATGCGGCGATGGGCGAATACGCCCGGCCGCGTGAACGCCGTGAGCAGCCGGTCGCGGTCGCGGAACACGACCTCGCAGGAGAAGTCGCGGAGCTTCGCCGGCTCGCGGGTCTTCTGCACCACGTAGGCGATCGTGCCCGCCTTCGCCTTGCGGTCGGCCCCCTCGACGGGCCGCACCCGCACCGTCTCGCCCGTCTCGGCGAGCTGCTCCCGCAGCCAGTTGTCGCGTGGGTTGTCGATCGCCGCCACGAGGTGGCCGCCGATCGCGAGATTGACGAGCGCGGCCTGGAGCACGTCGCGCGAAAGCTCCGCCTCGCCTGCCTTCGCCAGCGGCACGACGGCGAGGTCGAACGGGCCGGCCGGGATGTCGGGCAGACACTCGGCTGTCAGGTTCGGCGGCACGGCCTTCCAGGCTTCGCGGGCGGCCGTGCACGGGTGCAGGTCGAGGAACCAGGCGGCGACGACCGCCTCCGGCCGCTCGACGGCCAGGGCATGGGCGGCCTGCCCGCGGCCTGCCGTCGTGCACACGATCCGCCCGCCCGGCAGCGTGCGGGCGACGGCCAGGGCATGGGCCTCGGCGGGACGGGCGGGAAGTTGCTCTGCGGAGATGGTCATCATCCGCAGAGCATACCTCCCGCGTCGCGTCTCATCGGGGCCGCCGGGGCCGATCCGGCCGCTCGTCACCCTCGGCGGGCGGGCCGCCAGGCCCGCCGCGGCCGCCCCGCAGCCGCTGCTGCATCTCGCCGGCGAACTTCTCCATTTCGGCCTTGTCGAGCTTCCCGTCGCCGTCGGCATCGAACGACATCGCCCGCTCCACGAACCGTTCGGGGGACGGGCGGTTCGGGCCGCCCTCCGGCCGTTCGCCGTCTCCCGGAGGCCTCCGGCCCTCGCGGGGCGGACGGCCCTCCGGGCGGTCGCCACGCGGGGGCCGGCCTTCGGAGAAGTCGCCCCGCGGTGGGCCCGGCGGTCGCGGCGGACGGAACTCCTCGTTGTCGATCCGGCCGTCGCCGTTGCGGTCGAGCTTCGCGACGGTCGTCGGGGCGTTTTTGATCTCGTCGGCGCTCAGTTCGTGGTCGCCGTCGGTGTCGAGCGCCGCCCGCAGCGGGTCGTGCGGGGGACCGCCGGGGCCGCGATCGGGCGGCCCGCCCTCGGGGGGCTGGGCGACGGCGGTCGTCGCCAGGGCGACCAGCGCGACCAGCGCGCGAAGTCCATCGAGCCAGTCGGAGCGTTTCATGTGCCGATTCTCCCTTGCTTCTGTAGCGGCGGTCTCTGACCGCCGATCCGGCGACGCGACCATCGCATCGTGGTCACTCCTTCAACGGCCCGCCGGCCCGAAGGTTTCGCTCACGGCTTTTCCGGTTCGCCCACGCAATACAAAAACCGGCCTGACCGCAGGTAGAGGCAGCCGTCGGCGACGGCCGGTGTGCCGCTGAAGTCGCTGTCGTCGCCGGGAAAGACGTTGTGGGCCAGGATCTCGTACCGCGGCTCGGCCGGCAGCACGAGCGTGCCATTCCAGCGGGTGGCCACGAAGATCCGGCCTCCGGCCAGAACGGGCGAGGCGTAGACCGGCCGGCCGCCCGAGGTGATCTCCGCGACGCGATTCCGGTACACCTGCGCGCCGGTCCGGGCGTTCGCGCAGAAGGCCTGCCCGCGGTCGTCGATCCAGTAGAGGTGGCCCTCGTGGAAGAGCGGCGTGGCCACGTACGAACTCGTCTTGCTCGTCCAGAGGACGTGCGACTTGGTCACGTCGCCCGTGCCGCCGAGCCGCACGGCGAACGAGCCGGCCGAGCGGAAACCGCCAAACACGTAGGCCACGTCGGCATCGACGAGGACGCTCGGCGAGACGTTGCCCGTGAGGGCGTGCGTAGCGTGCCAGCGGAGCTTGCCGGTGGCTGGATCGAGCCCCCACACCTCCTCCGGCACGGCGACCACGAGCTCGTCGCGGCCGTCGGGCAGGCGGGCCACCATCGGTGTGCCGTAGGCCAGTTCCAGCGCCGCCGCCTCCGATTTCCAGACCTCGCGGCCCGTGCGGCGGTCGAGGCCGCGGATCGACTGGCTCTCCTCGGCCGCGTTGACGATCACGAGGTCGCCGTGGCGGATCAGGCTCGCGGCCGAGCCCCAGCGGCGGTCGCTCGACTCCTTGCCGACGCCGGTCCGCCACCGTTCGCGGCCCGCCCGATCGCAGGCGATCACGCCGGTCTTGCCGAAGAACGCGTAGACCGCGTCGGCATCCACGACCGGCGTGCTGCTCGCGTAACCGTGCTCCGTGAGGTAGCCCTCGTAGGCGTCTTCGGGCTGCGCGGCCGGCTCGTCCAGGCGCCACTTCTCGCGTCCCGTCGCCCGGTCGATGCACAGCAGGTGGCGGACGAGCTTCGCCGAATCGCCGGGGGCGGCGTCCGGCACGCCGTAGCCCGAATAGCAGGTCAGGAAGACGTCGGGGCCGTGGACGACCGGACTCGATGAACCAGGGCCGGGCAGGGCCGCCTTCCAGCGGAGGTTCTTGTCCGCGGCCCATGCCAGCGGCACCGGTGCGTCACCGATCCCACGCCCGTCGGGGCCGCGGAACCGGGGCCAGTCGGCGGCCGCCGCCACGGAAGTCGCCGTGAGCGTCGCCAGCATGCCGATCCAGACGAGAGTCCGCTTCATTCCACGATCCTCAGGGCGTCGTTTCCCTTCACGGCCCGCGTCCGGCCGCCGGCCTCGAACTCGACGTGGCACTCGAGCAGCACGCCAACCGTGCGGCCGTGGCACAACGCATTCCGCAGATGACCGATGCGAGGCTCCATCGCGAGCCTTGGAGGTGCAGACTGGCAGTCTGCACACCGTTGCAGCGCGGATTCCGCAGAGTGCCACTCTGCGGCTCCAAGGGATCGCCAATCGGGGTGGCAAATCGTCTCCCTCACGAGCGCATACTGCCCATCAAAAGGCGCGAGCCGAGGGAATGCGGGCAAGCGTGGGCCTACTTCGCCGCGGCGGGGTCCGGGAGCGGTTCGAGCGTGAGCGGGTCGCGGAGGGGGAGATGCTTCACCTTGCCGCCGAAGAAGTCGTTCATGCTGGCCCGCTTGCCGAGATCGCCCGGGGCGATTTCGGCCCAGTCGCCGACGACGAGGATCGCCATCTCTTCCGGGTCGAGGTGCTCCTTCGCCACCCGCAGCAGGTCGTCGGCCGTCACGGCCTCGACCTTGCGGCGGAACGTCTTCCAGTAGTCCGCCGGTCGCTTCGTCCACTCGTCGTTGACGAACAGCCGCAGCATCGCCGGCTTGCTCTCGAACTGCCGTGGGAACGTCTCGATGAGGCCGCGCTTCGCCGTCTCCAGTTCCTCCGCCGACACCTTCTCCGCGCGGATCCGCCGGATCTCGTCGAACACGATCTTCGTCGCCAGGGCCACCGTGGCGCTCTTGCTCTCGAAGCCGGCCCGGAAGTCGCCTGGGTAGGCCACCTTCGGGGTCACGGCGGAGCGGACGGAGTAGGCGAGGCCCTCGTTGCTGCGAACCTGCTGCATGAGCCGGCTCGTGAACCCACCGGCGCCGAGGATCTCGTTGAGGAGCAACAGCGGGATCGCGTCGGGATCGTCGCGCACGATCGAGCGGCAGCCGAGCACCACCTTGCCCTGGGGGATCTCCTTGGGCACGTGGTACAGCCCGGCCTCGAGCACCGCCGTCGGCGGCGTCGGATCGGCGGCGACCGGGCCGCGTTCCCAGCCCGAGAACGCCGTGGCGAGGCGGTCGAGCATCGCCCGCTCGTCGAAGTCGCCCGAGACGGCGACGATCGCGTTGCCGGGATGGAAGATCTTTCCGTGCAGGGCGGCGAGTTTCGCCCGATCGATGGCGGCGACGGTCTTTCCGGTCGGCTCGGCCGACTCGAAGTGGCCGATGCCGTACACGAGCCGCTTCCACTCCCGGCCGAGGATCGACGCGGCGTCGTCGTTGCGCTGCTTCAGGGCCTCGATCTGCCGCGCCTTCGTGGTCTCGAGCCGCTGCTGGTCGAACGCGGGCGTCCGCAGCATCTCGACGAACAGCCGCAGGCTCTCGTCGAGGTTGCTCTTCAGGCAGTTCATGGTGGCCGTGGTGAAGGTCTCGTTGGCCGCCACCGAGACCTCCGTGGCCAGGAAGTCGAGCGTCTCGTCGAACTCGGCCGGGGCGTTCTTGGCGGTGCCGCCTTCGCGCACCATCCGGGCCGTCATCGCCGCCAGACCGGGCGCGTCGGCCGGGTCGAGCGACGCGCCTCCCTTGAAGGTGATGGCGATGTTCACCAGCGGCAGTTCGCGGGACGGCGCCAGGTAGACGACGGTGCCGTCGGGCAGCGTGCGGCGGAAGGTCGCCGCGTCGGGCGGCTCGAAGGCGAGCGGGGCGAAGACGATCTCCTCCGGCCGGGTCGGGAGCGTCGCCTCGGCGGCCCGGGCGGCGCGGGGCGCCGCACCCAAGACGACGGCGAGCGCGAGGAGCAGGGGAAGCGAGCGAGATGGCATGGATGGATGTCCGTCGGTAGGGGAAGGCGGCGCCGCGGTCACTCCGCCTTGCGGCGGTAGGTGGCCACGCTGCGGTTGCTCTCCGGGAAGTACTTGTTCGCAACCCGCTGCACGTCGGCGGCCGTGACCGCCTCGTACTTCGCCGGCCCCTCGTTGATTTCGCGCCAGTCGAGGACCGCCTCGGCGAAGGCCAACTGCACGAGCAGCGACATGTTGTTCTCGAGCTTGCGGTAGTTCTGGGCCGCCACGCGGTTCTTCACCTTCCGCAGCTCGCGATCCGGCACGCCGTCCTTTTGCAGCCGGGCCAGCTCCTCGTACCAGGCCTGCTCGAGGGCCGCCGGTGTCGCCGCGCCGCGGGCCTGGGCCGAGACGGCGAACAGCCCGGCGTACTTGCGGGTGTCGGAGTAGGACTGGGCTGCGGCGGCGATCCCGCGGCCCTCGACCAAGCCGGTGTAGAGCCGCCCGGTCCGTTCGTTGAGCAGTTCGGCGAGCATGTCGAGCGGGTAGCTGTCGGCGTGACCGGCCGGCACGGTGTGGTAGCGGATCTCCACGCCCGGCGGCACGTCGCCCGCGGCGTTCATCCGCTGTTCGGCGAGCTGCTCGACCTCGAGCGTCACCACCGGCGGCGGCTTCCGCGTGCCGGGGTCGAGCCGCGCGAAGTACTTCTCGATCAGGCCGCGGGCTTGCCGCGGGTCGAAGTCGCCCACGAGGACGCCGACGAGGTTGCCGGGCCGGTAGTAGACGTTCCAGTAGTCCTGCGCCTGCTCGAAGGTGTAGCTGTTCAAGTCGCTCG
This sequence comes from Pirellulales bacterium, assembly GCA_044358905.1. GTDB lineage: Bacteria > Planctomycetota > Planctomycetia > Pirellulales > UBA1268 > QWPN01. The sequence continues at coordinate 34,450 of JBIKND010000004.1, forward strand.
CCCAGCCGATCACCGGCCACGAGTAGCCGCTCGAGGCCCAGAACAACGCATCGAACTGCTCCTCGAAGCGGCCCGTCGGCGTGCTCTCCGTCCGCAGTCGCCGCTCTTCGTGGACGACGTCCCGCTCCGAGTAGAACTCGCGGAACACGCTGTCGTGGAGCCGGTCGCTCTCCATCCAGGCCCAGAGCTCGAGCTTGTTGGCCGGCACCGTGATGAAGTAGCAGGTCAGGTCGTAGGTCGTGAAGGCGTTCATGCCGCTGCCGCCGGCCTTCGTGTAGACCTGGTCGAACTCGTCCTTGACGATCGTCGCCGCCGACGGGCCGCCCTGGCCGCGGCCCTGCTGGGCCTTGATGAGCTCGTCGAGCTTGGCCCGCAGGACGCGGATCTCCTGCGTGTCGTTGGCGGGGTTCCAGGGGTCGTCGATCTCGCCCTTGAAGAACCGGCCGTACTGCCGGGTCCAGACGAGGCGGTTGATCTCGTCGCGGAGCGCCTTCTGCTCGGCCCGGTAGCGGGCGTCCTTCTCCGGGTCGCGGGTGCCGATCGTGTCGGTGCCCTTGAACATCATGTGCTCGAAGAAGTGGCTGATCCCGGTGATGCCCGGCCGCTCGTTGACGCTGCCCACCTTGGCCACCCAGCCGGCGCTGACGACGTTGGGCTGGTCGCTGCGCGGCACGAGCAGGAACTGCATGCCGTTGGGGAGCGTGAACTCCTCGACCGCCACCTGCTGGGCCGCCGCGGCGCCCGCCGTCGCGACCACCAGCCCCGCCGCCATCAGCCAGGATTCGATCCGCATGGAGTGCTTCCCGAGGAGAGAGAAAACGTGGTTATACCCCGCCCGGCCGAAACCCGGCCAGCCACCACTGCACGAGCGTGATCACGATCTCGAACACGATCAGCCCCACGATCGCCCATTCCACGCGGAGGGCCCGGCGATTCTGCATGAGCTCGAGAGCCGTCTCGGCCGTCCGCGAGATCAGCGCCAGCTTGCCGTGCAGGGCCGCGAACCGCTCGCGGATCTCGAACTCGTCGCGGAGGCGGGCCCAGAGCCGCTCGAGTTCCGGGTGGTCCCAGAGCAGTTCCGGCGCGTCGTCCACCCGGGCGCCGGCCACGACACGATGCTCGGCCAAGAGCGCCGTGCCCAGGTGCTGGAGCAGTTCCCGGGCCGCCCGGCCGCCGCGGCCCCAGTGGTCGAGGTTCACCGCGAAGGGCTCGATCCGCTCGAACTGCCGCTCGATGCTCCGCTCGTGGTGGGCCAGCGACACACTCTTGGCGAGGATGTCGGCGACGAGCTGGAGTTTTTCGGGCGTCGCGTCGGCGAGCACGAGCGTGTTGCCTTCGAGCGTCTCCTTGCCGGAGGGGTCGATGCGGATGTCGAGGACTTCCATCTCCTGTTCCTGGTCGGTGAACGGCTGGCGGACGTGCGGCCCGACGCGCAGCAGCGTCGTGGCGATCGACGCCGGGGTCGCATGGAAGAAGACGGCTGCGCCGTAGCGGAAGAGCACGGCCCCGCCGCCACCTGGAAGTTCCAGCACGAGCGGCGCGGCGCCGGTGCGGTCGGTGGAGCCGAGGGCGGTGATGTCGATGCCTTGGCCCAGGAGGAACGCCCGGGCCTGAAACGCATCGTGGGCCGCGGTCGGCGGCGCGGCGGTGGGTGGATGTGGTTCGGCCATGGGGGCGACCAAGTGTCTCGCGAGCGGCGGCGTCTGGCCGGCCGGACGACCGGTGCCTGGCAGCCCGGCCCGCCATCTGGAAGCCTATGCTTTCCCGTCAGGGCACGCACGCGGAGCGACTTCGTCATGAGTTCGATCGATCGGGCCGACCCCGTGATCATGGGGCACATCCTGGCCCAGCATCGGGAATTGCACGCCCAGCTCGTCGCCATGCGGGCGTGCCTCGCGGACCCCGGCCGGTGCGTCGCCACGACGCGGCAAACGCTGGAACACCTGCGGGACCATCTCCGCGCCCACTTCTGCCAGGAGGAAACGGGCGGGTTCCTGGAGGAGTCGATCGCGCGGATGCCGCGGCTCTCGACCGCGGCCCGGACGGTGATGGCCGACCACCCGGCCCTCCTGGCCGAACTCGACGACTTGATCGCCACCCTGGAGCGAGCCGATAGTGTGGCGTCGTGGGACCGGATCGCCGCCGCCGCGGAGCGGTTCACGCAGCACCTGCTCGATCACGAAAGGAACGAAAATGCCGTGGTTCAGGAAGGCTACAACGAGGACCTGGGGCTGGACTGACCGGGCCTGGCCGCTGGCGACGGGCGCGCTGCTGCTCGCGGCCACGCTGGCCATGGTCGCCGGGATGCCGGCGGCCGAAGAGCCGGCCGTCGAGCCCGACAAGGTCGCGGCCTTCATGCGGGCCAAGCTCGGCCATGCCCAAAACGTGCTCGAGGGCCTGGCGGTCGAGGACTTCGACCTCATCGACCGCGGGGCCAACGACCTGGCGCTCGCCAGCCAGGCTTCGAGCTGGCAGGTGCTGCAGACGGCCGATTACGCCCGCCACAGCGACGAGTTTCGCCGCTCCTGCAACGCCCTGCGGACGGCCGCCAAGGCCCGCAACCTCGACGGTGCGGCCCTGGCCTGGATGGAGGTGACGATGAAGTGCATCCAGTGCCACAAGTATGTCCGCGACGCCGAACGCGGCCGCTGACCGGCGGGTTCAGCCGCCCGTGCCGCGGGCGGCGAGCAGCGCCTCGGGGTCGATCGCGGGCGGGGTGAAGGTCACGTCGAGCGGCGTCACCTTGTCGATTCGGTCGATGTCGATGAAGACGGGCGGATCCGCCCGGTCCTGGGCGACGTCGAGGCCGAGGAGTTGCACCCGCGGTGGCTCGATCACGAGCCGCAACGGGCGGAGCCGGCGGCGGCCCGCGGAGCCGGCGGCGTCGGGCCGTTCGTCGATCTCGATCTCGCGGCAGTCGGTGATCGCGGCGCTCAAGGTGGAAATCAGGCGGGGACGGGAGGCGTAGCGGGCGGGATCGAACTGCTTGACGTGGAAGACCTGCCTGGCGCCCTCCAGTCGGGCGACGAGGGCCTCGGGCAGGCCGCGCTCGATCTTGTGGCGGAGCGACTCGATGCCCGACCAGAGGATCGTGCCCTCGAAGGTCCGCAGCAGGTCCCGGCCGACCATGAAAGCCACGAGTTCCAGGAGCGTGAGCGGCTCCGGGGGGATCCGCCGGCCCGCCGCCGTGTCTTTCACCATCTGCCAGCCGTAGCGGCGGATGCCAGGGAGGGGCAGGTGATCGATCGGATAGCCGCAGGAGACGAGGAAATCGCAGTCGCGATGGAGCGTGCGGCTCGACAGCCGGGAGAGGCCGAGCCGTTCCTTGAGCTGGGCGATCAGCGCCTGGTCGTCGAGCGGCTGCCGGGCATTGGAGAGGATTTCGAGGAGGGCAAAAATACGGAGAAACTGCTCGTGGCGCGAGAAGTTGCGAGGCATGGTGTGGATGTCAAAGGTTGCGAAGCGAGCGCGTCAGCGGAAGATCGCTGCGCCCGGCCGGACCGAGTCCGTCTCACCCCCGGTCGGCCGTCCCCAGGCGAACTCCCAAGACCGAGAATGTGTCGAATAAATCGGCACCGTTGGTCACGGGCTGGAGGCCGTGCACAGGCGCCCGCGTCGGTGGAACCTGCGAGGAGGCAGCGTATCCCTTGCTGGAGGGACATGCAAATCGCCCGGCAGGCCGTCAGGCGACGTCCTTGCCTCGGAGCCGCACCCCCGCCTCCGGTGCGAGGGCGAAGTGCCAGACCTCGGCCGCCTCGACGAGCCGATCGACCATCGAGAGCAACTGGAGCCGCGACAGGGAGCCGTCCTCGATCGGCATCTCCGCCACGATCCGCAGGTCCTCGTGATCGGCGTCGAACTCGATGCCGATCAGGGGCGTGTCAGCCGCCAGCCGGCAGAGCCGGCCGCAGGACGCGTCGGGGTCGGCGCCGACGGCGAACGCCCGCCCCAGCGACACCCGGCAGCGATGGCCTTCGTCGGGCGTCTCGATCCGCACGATGGCCAGCCGTTCGCCGCGCAGATTGCGATAGTGCCGCGTCACGAACGCCACGCGGATCGCCTGCTCCTCCTGATCGACGTGATGGCGGACCCCCTCCTCCGCCAGCGCCTGCGCGCACTGCGAGAGACTCGTCGGCATGACGCACTCCTTGCGACCGGTGTTCCTCGTAGGGCAGGCCTCGTGCCGCACCCCCTCCATAGATGGATACGCTCGTCGAGGGTGGGGAATTGCGCGCCGTGCGATTTTTCGCCCGGCACGGTTTGGCAGAGACCAACTGTGCCGGCCTTGCTGTCACCATCCATTCCCTTAAGGGTGGGGATTTCAGGGGGCGGCATGCCCACCAACCCGATCGAGATCGCGATCTATGAAAGAGAGTGCGGTCACAGACGCGGCGGCATGCCGTCAATCCGGCGACGCTGGCGCATCGAGCATCGGCAGGCTGCTCGACGACTGGCAGGCCACCGCCGACCCGGAACAGCTCGCGGTGCTGGTCGTCGCCGTCCGGCCGATGGTGGAGGCCGTCGCCGCGCGGGTGCTGCGGAGCCGACGGATCGCGGATCGGTCGGCGGTGGACGACGTCGTGTCGCTGGTGCTCGACCACCTGCGGCGGCTGCCCCGCGGCTCTGAAGGCGAGCGGCATGTGGCGCTGTTTCGCGGTGACGAGCCGGGCACCGACACGGGCACCGCCTTCATCCGGATCCTCGCCCGAAACCGGGCGCTCGACGTGGCCCGCAGCCGCGGCCGCCGCGCGCGGCGCAGCGTGCCCTTCTCGGCGGCCATCGACGACGTGCGCGAGGCGCTGGTGACCCGCCGGGCCGCGGCGGCTCTCGTGGCCGAGGCGGAGACCCACGATCGGCTCGCCGCGGCGATCGACCGGCTCGAGCCCCAGCTGCGAACGGTCGTGCAGATGCTCCTCGACGGCAAGAGCCAGGTCGTGATCGCGCACGTGCTCGGCGTTTGCGAGGGCACGGTGTCGCGGGTCCGCAGCCGCGCCCAGGCCAAGCTCCGCGCGCTGCTGGAGCCGTGAGGGGCTAGAGCGCATTCGAATTACGTGTAGCACCGGCTCAGGGGCGGCAAAAGTCGCCGCTGCGCGGTCTTTCAGATTCTCGGTGTGGCCGCGGCGGCCACACGCTCGTCGAGCGTTCGCCGACCCCTTCGCCTCCCCTTCACAAACTGCCAACTCGTCGCTTCAGAAAAACGAGATACGCTCGAGCACCAGCCCACGGCGGCGGCTCATGCGGGCTGCTCGGCCACCCAGGCGAGCGCCACGTCCTCGACGGCGATGTCGGTCTTGCGGGCGGGAATGTCGATCTCCTCCAGCGCGATCTGGTGCGGAGACGCCTCGAGGCGGATGCGGTCGAGTTCCTGCTCGATCTCCTCCTCGAGGCTCTGCCGCCGCTCCTCCAGGGTCTGCAGGCTCTCCTCCGCATGGGCCACGTCGGCCTGCTGCCGGGTGGCCCGACTCGCCGACCGCATCGAGGTGGCGGCGCGGCCGATCGTGGTGGCGCTGATCTTCTTGCGGCCGAAGAGGGCGCCGATCACGGCCGTGCCGATCGACACGTAGGTCTGCAGCGACTGGTTTTTGGCCTCCGCCTTTTCCTTCTCCACCTTCTGCCGGGCCCGATCGATGCGGTCCACGAGGCTGGCGAGCTTCGTGGCGCTCTTCGCCCGCACCTCATCGATCCGCTCGTCCCGCCACTCCTTCACGCGATGGGCGATGCGGGCGCGAAACTCGCCCTCCGTCTCCCCGGGCCGCGACACGGCGTCGATCGCCGGCGCCCGCCAGGCGCTGAGCTTGGAGGTGCGGCCGAGGTGGCTCTTGAGCGACGCGGCCAGGCTCGTGTAGCCGCGGGGGCCGGAGAGCGCCGGAGGCAGCGGCGCGAACGAACCCTGACGCGGCGCCGGCTCGACCTCGGGCGCCTCGGCGAAGGTCTCCGCCGCCTCCCAGGCCGACTCGCCAAGCACGTCGCCGGCGGGCGCCATGCAGATCACCTCACGGTCGACCTCGATCCGCGGGCTCGGCCGCGCGTAGCGGACGCGGGCCCGGCCGAGAATTGCCGGCCGATAGACCACGCCCCGTTCGGGATCGACGGGACCGTCGGGGGCGAGGAACACCTCCCGGATGCCGGGCGGCAGGATCGGCCGCGGGCCACCGTCGAAGCCATGCACGCGGCCGGGACCGGCCACCGGGGCCGGCGTGGCCTCGGGGTGCGCCGCGGGCGTGGCCGACGAGAGCCGCCGGATCTCCTCGCGGAGCAGCGGGCCGCGGAGGTAAGCCATCGTCCAGCGGGTCTGGAAGATCGTTTCCTCCTCGCCGTGCACGCTGTGCATCAGGAAGCGGCGCTGTTCGAGGCCCGAGAGCAGCCGGTCGAGGCGGCCGCGGTCGAACGTGCCCCCGGCGGATGCCGCTGCCCCTTCGAGGCCGTCGAGAACACGGGCCTTGTCGCGGGCGGTCTGGAGGCGGCCGAGGAACCATAGCCCCGCGTTCGACAGGCCCTTGTAGTCGAGGTCCACGGGATTCTGCGTGGCCAGCACGACGCCCAGGCCGTAGGCCCGGGCCTGCTTCATGAGCGTGAGGATCGGCGTCTTGCTCGGCGGGTTGGCGGTGGGCGGCACGTAGCCGAACACCTCGTCCATGAGGAACATGGCCTTGAGCGACGAGGTGCCCCCCTGGGATCGCATCCACGAGACCGTCGCGCCCGCGAGCAGCGTCACGAACGCCATCCGCTGGGCGTCGGCGAGATGCGCGATCGAGACGACCGCCACCCGCGGCTTGCCCTCCGGCGTCCACAAGAGCCGGCCGACGTCGAGCGGTTCACCGTCGAGCCAGGCCTCGAAGCCGGGGGCCGCGGCGACCGTGTTGAGCCGGCTCGCCAATTGGAACCGCTCACCGGCGGGAAAGAAGTTTTCCAGGTCGAGGAAGCCGACCCGCTCGATCGGCGGCGCGGGGATCGCCCGCACGAGCGTGCCGAAATCGACCCTCTGGCCGCTCTTCCACAGGGCGTCCACGATCGTGGAGAGCAGGACGTGCTCGCGACTCGTGCCCGGCTCGGCGTCGATCCCGACCAGCGCCAGGATGCCGGAGACGAGCGACTCGATCCGTTCGCGGCGGGCCTCGGGATCGGCGGCGATCTCGGCTCCGGGCGCATCGAGGCTGCCGAGCATCGCCAGCGGCCGGCCGCTGCGGCTTCCGGGCGTGAACACCGCCATCTCGGCGGCGGCGTGCAGGCGGCGGATGCGATCGCCGGACTGGCCGCTCGCGGCGAGGCCGTCGGACCACTTCTTCGCCGTGCGCTCCGCCAGCGTCTCGAGCGTGATCCCCTCGCGCTTGGCGGCGTCGGGCTCGACCCAGGGGAGGAAGTCGCCCGGGGCGAGATCGGGGAACGACAGCAGCACGTTGGCCAGGTCGCCCTTGGGATCGATGACGAGCGTGGGGATGCCGTCGAGCGCCGCCTCCTCGATCAGCCCGATGAGCAGGCCCGTCTTGCCGCTGCCCGTCATGCCGACGCAGACGGCATGGGTCGTGAACCGCTTGGCGTCGACGAGGAGCGGCTCCGCCGTCGGGCCGCCCGATCGCTCGTCCACCTTCTGCCCGAGATAGAAGACCCCCAGCCCTTCGATCGCGGCGGGCACGCCTGCGGTCTCGGCCTTCTGCGACACGACGCCTTTACGCGATCTGGCCATCGGAGCCTCCGGGGAACGGGAGCCGCGGTGCGGCCCCACGATTCAACGGTCGCGCCGCCGATCGTGCAACTGGGCGGGCATGCCGCCGGCAGGCGGGGGCGGTTTCCCGCCCCCGCGCCACCGGCGGCCCGATGTGCCGAACGCCTTCGGCCACCGACTGGGATCGGTCGTGACGAGGATCCAACAAGCCCCCGGCGGGAGCCGGGGGATCCCCGGGCTTCCGCCCGGGGCTTTTTGAGGGAACGCGCGAGCCTCACGTGTGAGTCGGATTACCGCCGCTTGCGGTCGCGGCATTGGGGAGGGGCGGCGAGCGTGAGCACGATCACCTCCTCGCCCGTCGTCGGGCTGATGTCGTGGTGGACGCTGATCGGCGGCGCGCCGGCCGCGTCACGGACGAGGGATTCGAGCATCGGCCGGCCCGCGAGCACGAGATGGCTGCGGAGCTGCCGGAGCAGTTCGACGCCGCGGCCGTTGGCATGACCGTCGATGAGCCGCTGCTCGGCCGCCGTGAGCACGCCCTGGAGATGCACGAAGAGGCGGTTCTCCACGAGGTGCGTGTGGACGCTGTTTGGGCCCCGGCCCATGTACTCGACCTGGAACCGGGAGACGGCGTCGCACACGGCCGCTTCGATCTCGCCCTGGGATTTCATGACGTGTCTCCGCGGCCACCTCCCGGCCGAGCCGGCGCCGGTGGATGCTTCCCTGCAGCCCCACCGGCGCCGCACCCGCCGGACACCACAGAACCCCTCTTGGGTGGGGTTCTGTGTTGGGAGGTTTCGGCCGCCATGCGGGCGGGCCTTGAGGGAAGCGGCGGATTTCGCCTTGGGCAATCTGGGGGCCTTGGGGAACAAGAAGGCAGGTCGCTGAGGTGTCCAGCGGCCGGCAAACCCGGCTTGGCCCCGTGAATCGGGCAATTTCGCCATCCGCCGTGGGCCGGGCGTCGTGCCGCGGCGGTGGCCCCCATGATGCCCTCGAGGACTTTCTCGCAAGGAAAGTTTCTTGAGGAACAGCACGTTCCTCGCAGGGAATCGCAGGCCGTTTCTCGAACGCAAGGAAGCACCGCCATGGAATGGCTCGTTCGCCCGGCATCCCGCCGGCATCGCACCGCCCGCCGGCTCACGGCGCCCGAGTCGCTGGAGCGGCGGGCGGTGCTCTCGGTCGCCCCGTACGCCGGGATCGACGACTCGATCCTGTCCACGGCCCTGCCGAACGACCCGTCGTTCGGGCTGGAGTGGAACCTGCAGAACACGGGCCAGTCCGGCGGCACCGCGGGCATCGACATCGACGCCCCACAGGCCTGGGACATCTCCACGGGCTCGCGGAGCGTGGTGGTGGCGATCATCGACTCGGGCATCGACCTGACGCACCCGGACCTGGCGGCCAACGTGTGGACGAATCCCGGCGAGATCGCCGGCAACGGGGTCGACGACGACCGCAACGGCTTCGTGGACGACATCCACGGCTGGAACTTCGTCGACAACAACGCCAACGTGCAGGACGGCTACGGCCACGGCACGCACGTGGCGGGGATCATCGGGGCCGTGGGGAACGACGGCGTCGGTGTCACGGGCGTGAACTGGCGGGTGTCGCTGATGGTCCTGCGGGTGCAGAACGACTCCGGCGCCGGCACGACGAGCGCCGTGATCGGGGCCCTGCGGTATGCCACGACCATGCGCCGGGACTTCGGCATCAACGTCGTCGTCACCAACAACAGCTGGGAGGCCGCGGCCGGCTACTCGTCGGTCATCGAGGGCCTGATCCGCGAGCAGGGCGAGGCGGGGATCACGTTCGTGGCGGCCGCCGGCAACCACGGCACCGACAACGACGTCACGCCGCGCTATCCGAGCAACTACGACCTGCCCAACGTGATCGCAGTGGCGTCGCTGGCGTCCGCCGGCGTGCTGGCGGGCAGCTCCGACTACGGGGCCACGACGGTCGATCTCGCGGCGCCCGGCACGTTCATCCTTTCGACCTGGAAGGGGGGCGGCTATGCCGCCTTGTCCGGGACGTCGATGGCCGCCCCGCACGTCGCCGGCACCGTGGCCCTGCTCGCCGCCGCGAAGCCGGGGATCACGGTGGCCCAGGTGCGGGCGGCGATCCTCGGCACCACGACGCCGCTGGCGTCGCTGGCCGGCAAGACCGCGACCGGGGGGCGGCTCGACGCCTTCGCGGCCCTGGCATCGCTGGGTGTCGCCTCGGCGCCCCTGCCGCCGGCCACGACACCGCTGCCGACGGTGGTCGTCTCCACGACCGTGTCGCTGCCGTTTGCGGACGAGTTCGCGGCTGCAGGCTCGCTCGCCGCCGACTGGGTGTGCCGGATCGGCGGGTTCGACGTGTCGGCCGGATCGGCCGCCTCGACCGGTGCCGGCGCCTCGATCGCGACGCTGCGCGGCACCTCCGCGGCCAACTCCGTGCAGCGGTCGCTGGTCAGCCTGGGCACGGGCCGCAGTGTCGGGCTCGTGGCCCGGTACGCGGGCCCCGGCGATCAGTCGATGTATCTGGCGCAGCTCACGCGTGGCCAGACCGGGTTCTTCGTGCAGATCTTTCGGCACGCCGGAGGCCGGTGGACGCTGCTATCGGCGGGCCGCGTCTACGCGAGCCGGGGCTGGCTGCGATTCGACGTGGTCGGAGGCCAGTTGACCGCGCGGTTCAACGGTCGCGTGGTGGCGTCGGCGTTCGACCGCACGATCGCGGCGGCAGGGAGTGTCGGCCTGCGGGCGGTGGGGCCTGGGGCGCGGTTCGAAACCTATTTGGCGGCGTGATGGGGGGCCAGCGTCGGGTCGGCAGAAAATCTTGCTTGCGTTACCCAAACCCCCCAATATAATCCCACCGTCCGGCGACTGAGCCGTCGCAAAAAGCGGCTCATTCGCGGGATTTGCACTTAAAACTGACGGAAGACGAGTCGAGGGGCAGTCCGGTGGCCATGGCCGCTGGAGGGTCCGTCGCAACGTAAGCCGGCGAGAGAGAACGCCTTCGGGCGGTCTTTCCCGCCGGCTTTTTTCGTTGGTGCCCACCACGAGCGACCGCCGGCCACCCGATGACGACACCATCCACTGCGCGACTCGCCCGTCAGGTGGCGCACGCTGCCGGCACCTTCGAGCACCTCCTGCTCGGCCGGGCGCCGACGAGCGTGACCGTCGTGGCCCACGACGGCTGGATGGTCGTGAACCTGCACGAATCGTTCTCGACCGTCGAGCGGCGTTTGGCCGCCGACGAGCAGGGATCCGATCGCGTCCGCGACTTTCATCAGTACCTGTTCGACCGCTCGCTCGACTCGCTCGTCGGCCACGTGCGCCGCAGCACCGGTGTGACGCTCCAGGGGGCGATCGCCCACGTCGACACCGCGACGGGCAGCGTGCTCAAGACGTTCACGACCGCGTCCGCGGTCGACCTGTTCCTGTTGGGGCGTGGCCTGCCGGCACTCGGCGTGCCGGTCAACGACCATCGGCATGCCACGGCCCCGCAACGAGCCGAGATGGCGGGCGGCAATGGAGCCGCCCGTCGGTGAGGAAACCATCCGGAGGGATCCGTAACCATGAAGAAGGTGAACCATGTTGGTGCTGACGCGAAAGAATCGGGAGAGCGTGGTGATCGGGCGCCCTGAGGACAATCAGGTGGTGCTACAAATCACCGTCTTGGACATCGAAGGGGGACGCGTGCGGCTCGGCTTCGAGGCCGATCAGAAGATGCCGATTCACCGCCGCGAGGTCTGGGATCGGATCTGCAACGGAAACGGAAACGGAGACGGCAACGGCGGCGGGACGGCCGCGGGCCTGGCTGCAGGGACGGAGGGTGGGCGCCGCGCCGGGGGCTGACCATGAAGTCCCAGGGCGAGATCGAGGCGGCCGTGTGCGACGGCGTCTCCCGGTTTCAGCAGGAGTTCGTCGGCCGCGGGCCGCGCGACATCCGGGCGCACCTGCTCGGAGGCCTGCTCGTCGTTCATCTCCAGGGGGTGCTGACGCCGGCGGAACGCCAGCTCATCGCCCCCCGGGGGGGCGCCGGGAACGGCCATGGCAACGGGAACGGCAACGGCAACGGGAACGGCTTCGACCACGACGGCGGCAACGGTCGGGCGCTGCTCAAGCAGGTTCGGGCCCACATGGTCGCCTCGGGAAGGCCGCGGCTGGAGGAGATGGTCGAGTCCGCGACGGGCGTGAAGCTCGTGAGCGTTCACCACGACATCTCGACCGTCACGGGGGAGGAGGTGCTCGTCTTCTCGTTGGCCGAATCGCCCGCCTGCCGGCCGCGAAAAAAGGCCTGACGGTGTGGTAGCATCCCGGGATCCGCTGCCCCGCGCCCGCCCGGTCCGACCATGCCTGTCGTCACCTCCCCCCCGCGCGGGGCCACCGTGCTCCTCGTCGACGACCAGCCGATCATCGGCGAGGCCGTGCGCCGGATGATCGCCGGCGAAGAGGGCGTGGCCCTCCACTACTGCAAGGATGCCCCGGCGGCGCTGGAAACAGCGGCCGAGGTGAGGCCCACCGTGATCCTGCAGGACTTGGTCATGCCGGAGATCGACGGACTGGAGCTCGTGCGGCGTTTCCGGGCCGACGAGCGGTTTCGCGACGTGCCGATCATCGTGCTCTCCACCAAGGAGGAGCCGGCCGTGAAAGCCGAAGCCTTCGCCCTGGGGGCAAACGACTACATCGTCAAGCTGCCGGACCGGCTCGAATTGGTTGCCCGCATCCGGCACCACTCGCGCGGCTATGTCGCGTTGGTGGAGCGGAACGAGGCGTTCGCGGCTCTCCAGGCCAGTCAGCAGACGCTCGCCAACGACATCGCCACGGCGGCGGCGTACGTGCGGTCGCTGCTGCCGCCGCCCCTGGAGGCAGGTGGGGTGCGGGCCGACTGGCGTTTCATTCCGTCGGCGGCGCTCGGTGGCGACGCCTTCGGCTACCACGCCCTCGACGCCGACCACTTCGCGGTCTACCTGCTCGACGTCTGCGGCCACGGCGTGGGGGCGGCCCTGCTCTCCGTGTCGGCGCTCAACGCCATCCGCAGCGAGGCCCTTCCCCAGACCGATTTCCACGAGCCCGGCGCCGTGCTCGCCGCCCTCAACAAGGCCTTCCCGATGGAGCGGCAGAACGACATGTTCTTCACCATCTGGTACGGCGTGTACCACCTGCCGACCCGCAAACTCCGCTGGGCCGGCGGTGGGCATCCGCCGGCGGTCCTCCTCGGCCCCGGCGGGGCGCCGCCGCGAATGCTCGACTCCGACGGGCCCCTGATCGGGGCGGTGGATGGGCTCGAGTTCGATGCGAACGAGACCGAGGTTCCCGCCGGTGCCCGGCTGTTCGTGTACAGCGACGGCGCCTTCGAAATCAGCCGTCCCGACGGCTCGATGTGGCCCTTCGCCGAGTTTCTCGCCGCCCTCTCCGCGCCGCCCGCGGGCCCGGAAAGTCCGATCGACGGCCTCGTGTCCCTGATCCGCAGCGTGGCCCGACGGGACGACTTCAACGACGATTTCTCGATGGTGGAACTGGGTTTCGGCTGATCGGGAGGGTGAAAAACGCCGGGAAAACCCTAGTTCAGGCCGGGGAAAGCGGCCGTCTTGCATGGCCACTTCGAATCCGTACACTTCAGAGTTTCGCGGTTTTGACCGGCCGCTAGCGTAGCTCAATTGGCAGAGCAGCTGATTTGTAATCAGCAGGTTGCGGGTTCAACTCCCGCCGCTAGCTCAGCACGACCGCGCCGATTCGGTGACGGCGTCGAGTGGCCGAGCGGATCGGGTGAGCCGCTGCAGCCCGTCCATGCCGTGCAATCGGCGCAGGCCGCAGTGGATCGCGAGAGAACACCCGCCCCCAACCGAATACACCGAGCCGAGCCTTCAGGAGCACACACCGACAACCCAGGGGAGTTTCCCGAGCGGTCAAAGGGGTCAGACTGTAAATCTGATGGCTATGCCTTCGCAGGTTCGAATCCTGCACTCCCCAGTCTCATCCCTGCCCTGCCGGCGCAAACCGCGCGACCGGCGGGCGGCACGTGACCCGCGGGTGTAGCTCAATGGTAGAGCAATAGCCTTCCAAGCTAAAGACGAGGGTTCGATTCCCTCTACCCGCTTCAACGAGTCTCCGCCACGCCATCCGCACCGCTTTTCATTCCGGCCACCAGTCACGAATCACGATCACGAATCAGGAACAGTACTCATCGCCCAGCCCATGACCGCGGCATCCGCCAGCAATTCGCTGCTGTAGCTCAGTTGGTAGAGCACGTCCTTGGTAAGGACGAGGTCAAGGGTTCAAGTCCCTTCAGCAGCTCTTCCACGGGCCCGAGCGTGGCCCGCGGTCGACGACAAGCAGTTCGGTTTTCACTTCCGAGGAGAAAGTAGGAGAAAGCATGGCTAAGGACACGTTCACGCGGAGCAAGCCGCACGTCAACGTCGGCACGA